>LNEQ01000200.1 GCA_001464995.1 Actinobacteria bacterium Ga0077541 | reverse complement strand
GGCCGCCGATGAACCGCCCGCGCTCGTCCGGCGCCAGCGCACCGAGCACGCCGGACTTGGTCGACCCGATGTCGGTGATCACGCAGTCCTCGGGAGCCACGGCGAGCGCGCGCCGCACGAGGGCGGGCAGCTCGGGCACCGGAGCGGCCAGGACGACCGCCCGGGCGCCCGCGACCGCCTCCTCGGGGGAGTCGCACGCGACGTCGATCGCCCCCATGGAGAGCGCGGTCCGCAGCGCCTCCGGCTCGCGATCGGCCCCCCGCACCTCGACGCCGTCGAGGGTGCGGAGGGCCAGGCCCAGGGAACCTCCCATCAGCCCGACGCCGACGATGGCGACCGGGCCCATGGTCAGGGCATCAGGCGACGGCCACGGGGGCGTCGGCGCTCTCGGCCATGATCTTCCCCATCAGGTCGATGCACCGCTTCACGTCGGCGACCCAGGCGCCGAACGTGTCGGCGTGCAGGGCCTGCGGGCCGTCGCACAGGGCGTGCTCGGGCGCGGGGTGCACCTCGACGATCAGCCCGTCGGCACCGGCGACGACGGCGGCCCGGGCCATCGGCAGGATCAGGTCGCGCTTGCCGGCCGCGTGGGACGGGTCGACGATCACCGGCAGGCTCGACTGCGTCTTGGCGACGGGGACCGAGGAGATGTCGAGCGTCGAGCGCGTCGCCGTCTCGAAGGTGCGGATGCCGCGCTCGCAGAGGACGATGTCCGAGTTGCCCTCGCGGGCGATGTACTCGGCCGACAGCAGCCACTCCTCGATCGTGCTGGCCATGCCCCGCTTGAGCAGGATCGGGGTCGAGGTGCGCCCCACCTCCCGCAGCAGGTCGTAGTTCTGCATGTTGCGGGCGCCGAGCTGGATCATGTCGGCCACCTCGAGGACGTCCTCGAGCTGACGTGCGTCCATGAGCTCGGTCACGATCGGCAGCCCGGTCTCCTCACGGGCCTCGGCCAGGATCTCCAGGCCCTCCTTGCCCAGGCCCGAGAAGGCGTAGGGCGAGGTGCGCGGCTTGTAGGCGCCGCCGCGCAGCATCGTCGCACCGGCGGCCTTGCAGGCCCGCGCCGACGCGAGCGTCTGCTCGCGCGACTCGACCGCGCACGGGCCGGCGATCAGGCCGAACGAGCCGCCGCCGATCGCGCGCCCGGCGACCCGCACGACCGCGTCACGGCCGCGGAAGTCGCTCGACACCAGCTTGTAGGGCTTCAGGATCGGGACGACCTTCTCCACCCCGGGCTCGCCCTCGAGCTGCAGCGAGGCGACGATCTGCCGGTCGTCGCCGATGGCGCCGATCACGGTGACGAACTCGCCGCGCGAGGGATGCGCACGGGCCCCCGACTCCTCGATCCGCTCGACGACGTGGCGCACCTGCTCCTCGGTCGCGCCCTCCTTCATCACGATCATCATTTCGCTGTCCGTCCTGGTTGGGTCTCGCGGGGGGCCGGGCGGGCGAGCTGCGCCTGCGCGGAGAGGAATGCCGAGTTCTCGTCCGGGGTCCCGATCGAGACCCGCAGGCGCCCCGGACAGCCCAGCGCTGCACCGTCGCGGACGATGATGCCGAGGCGCAGCAGCTGCTCGTGGACACCGGATGATCCGGCCGCCGGATCGGAATCCGGCCGCACCAGGATAAAGTTGGCCTGGCTGGCGGTAAAGCCCCATGTGGTCGCGGCCAGTGCGGAGGCCACCCGTGCACGCTCCGCCATCACCTCGCGGACGCGCCGCTCGAGGGCGTGGGGGTGCTTCAGGCTCTCCAGCGCGGCGGCCTGCGCCAGGGCGTTGGTGTTGAAGGGCTGGCGGATGCTGTCGATGGCCGCGATCCAGCCCGCACCCCCGACGCCGTAGCCGACCCGCAGCCCGCAGAGGCCGTGCGCCTTGCTGAACGTGCGCGTGACCAGGAGGTTCGGCCGGGTGCGCGCGAGCGACATGATGCGCCCGGCGTCCGGCCGGTCGACGAAGTCGTAGTACGCCTCGTCCACCAGGATCGCCAGGTCCTCCGGCAGGGAGTCGACGAAACGCTCGATGGCGTCGGCCGAGCGGTAGACGCCGGTCGGGTTGTTGGGGTTGCAGACGATCACCAGGCGCGTGCGCTCGTCGACCGCGGCCGCCATGGCGTCGAGGTCGTGGCCGTCGTCGGCGGCGAGCGGCACGGCGATGCCCTCGGCGCCGGCCGCCGTGGCGAGGTGGGGATAGAGCGCGAAGGAGGGGTCGGCGTGCACGACCGTCGTGCCGGGGTCGAGCAGCGCCTGGCCGGCGAGCAGGATCAGGTCGCACGAGCCGTTTCCGATCACGACCTCGTCCGGGCCCACCCCGTGCCGCTCGGCCAGGGCGCGCCGCAGGGCGCGCGCGGCGCCGTCCGGATAGCGGTTGAGGCCCTGCATCCCTGCGGCCACCACCTCGACCACCTCGGGCATGGGCGGGAAGGGGCTCTCGTTGGACGCCAGCTTGATCGCGCTGTCGATGCCGTAGCGGGCCAGCACCTCAGCCGTCGTCAGGCCCGGCTCGTAGTGCGGGATGGCCGCCAGGCGCGGCGAGGTGCGGATGCTCACGGGTCCAGTGTAGACGCCGATACCGAATCGATCGCGAGGGGGCATCGGTGCCCTTCCCACCCTGGCGCGGCGGCGCTATTGTCGTCTCGACGTCAATTCGGCGACGCGTTTGCGTCAAAGGAACATGAAATGGCCTCAGCCCGTGAGCTCGACCCCGTCATCGTGGTGGGGAGCGGCATCGCCGGGAGCCTTCTCGCACTGACCGCCGCCGAGACCGGCCCGGTCGTGGTGATCACCAAGGAGGCGCTCGGCGACGGCAGCACCCGCCGCGCGCAGGGGGGCATCGCCGCCGCCATCGACGGCCACGACTCCGTGGAGGCGCACGTCGCCGACACCCTCGCCGCCGGCGCGGGCCTGTGCGACATCGACGCCGTGACCCGGATCTGCCGCGAGGGGCCCGGCCAGGTTGCGGCCCTGCTCGCCCGAGGAGTCGACTTCGACCGCCGCGACGGGGTGCTGCGGCTCGCCCGCGAGGGCGCCCACTCGGCCGCGCGGGTCGTGCACGCCGGGGGCGACGCCACGGGCGCGCACATCGTCGGCGCCCTGAGCGCCGCACTGCGCCGCGACCCCCGCATCGAGCTCGCCGAGGGCGAGTCCGCCCTCGAGGTGATCGTGCACGACGGGCGCGTGGTCGGACTCCGGTCGGAGGACTCCGAGGGGCGGACCCGCGTCCGCGCCGCGCGCGCGGTCGCGCTCGCCGCCGGCGGCATGGGGCAGCTCTACTCGCGCACCACCAACCCGCTCGGCGCGACCGCCGACGGGCCGGCGCTCGCCGCCCGGGCCGGCGCGGCCCTGGCCGACCTCGAGCTCGTGCAGTTCCACCCCACCGCGCTGGCCCTCGGCGAGGGCCCTCTCGCCCTCGTGAGCGAGGCGGTCCGCGGCGAGGGCGCGATCCTGCGCGACGCGGCCGGGCGGCGTTTCATGCCCGACGAGCACCCGATGGCCGAGCTCGGCCCCCGGGACGTCGTCGCGCGGGCGATCGCGCGCCACGCCGCCGCCCTCGGGGCCGACGTCACGCTCGACCTGCGCCATCTCGATGCCGACGCCGTCCGTCGCCGCTTCCCGACGGTCGCGGCGATCTGCGCCGAGCACGGGCTCGATCTGGCCCGCGATCTCATCCCCGTGACCCCTGCGGCGCACTACGCCATCGGCGGGGCGCTCGCCGACATGTCCGGGCGCACCACCCTTCCGGGCCTGTTCGCGGTGGGCGAGTGCGCGGCCACCGGGGCCCACGGCGCCAACCGCCTGGCCTCGAACGGGCTGCTGGAGGCCGCGGTGCTCGCCGCGGGCGCCGCCGAGGCCCTGCGCGGGGACCTCGACGACTGGCCCGACGGGCCGGTCGCCCACGCCTCGCCGGTGCCGGAGATCGTCCGCGACGACGACGGCGCCCGGCGCGACCTGCAGAAGGCCATGTGGGAGGGCGTCGGCGTGGAGCGCGACGCGCCGGGACTCGCCCGGGCCGCCCGCGAGCTCGCGGCGATCCCCGGCGGGACCGGCCACGCGACCGACAACCTGCTGCTGGTCGCGCGGCTCGCCGCCGCGGCCGCGAAGCTGCGCACCGAGAGCCGCGGCGCCCACTTCCGCAGCGACCACCCCGAGGCCGACCCGCGCCAGGCGCGACGCATCGCCTGGGTCGGCGACGAGCCCTGCATCCTCCCGCCCGCAATCGCCCGGCCCCGCCGCGCCCTCGCCATGGAGGCAGCATGACCACCGCCGCATCCGCACCGGCCTGCCTCCTCCCGGCCACGGAGACCGCAGCCGGCCAGGAGGAGCTCTGGGAGCGCGCCTGGGCCGCCCGCCGGGCCCTCGGTTCGCGGGCCGTCATCCTCGGCCACCACTACCAGCGCGACGAGGTGATCGCCTTCGCCGACGTGACCGGCGACTCGTTCCTGCTGGCCCGCCGCGGCGCGGCGGCGACCGAGGCGGAGCTGGTCGTCTTCCTCGGCGTCTACTTCATGGCCGAGGCGGCCGACGTGCTGCGCGCCCCGCACCAGACCGTCGTGCTGCCGGACCTCGGCGCCGGCTGCCACCTGGCCGAGTGCGCCGACATCTTCACGGTGCGCGACGCCTGGAAGCAGATGACCGCCGCGCTGCCCGGCAAGAGGGTCATCCCGCTCACCTACATGAACTCGGGCGCCGACCTGAAGGCGTTCGTCGGCGAGCACGGCGGCGCGGTCTGCACCTCGGGCAACGCCGAGAAGGCGTTCCGGTGGGCGCAGTCGGAGGGCGACGCGGTCTTCTTCTTCCCCGACGAGCACCTCGGCCGCAACACGGCCTGCCGCCTGGGCATGACGCCGGACCAGCCGCTGGTGTGGGACCCGCGCAAGGCCGAGCTCGGCGGCATCGCCGAGGCCGACCTGGCCGGCGCGGAGGTCATCCTCTGGAAGGGCTTCTGCAACGTCCACACGGCGTTCACCACGCGCCAGATCGAGGACGCGCGCGCGGCAGACCCGTCGGTGCGGGTGATCGTGCACCCCGAGTGCCCGCGCCCCGTGGTCGAGGCCGCCGACGAGGACGGCAGCACCGAGTACATCATCCGGCGCTGCGAGGAGCTGCCGGCCGGCGCGAGCGCGGTGATCGGCACCGACTGGAACCTGGTCAACCGGCTGCGCCTCCGCCACCCCGACAAGGCGATCTCGTGCCTCAACGAGAACATCTGCCCCTGCGTCACGATGAACCGGATCGACCTGCCGAAGCTGACCTGGTGCCTCGAGTCGCTCGCCGCCGGCGAGATCGTGAACGTCGTGTCGGTGGACGACGAGATGCGCCGCCTCGGCCGGCTCGCCCTCGACCGGATGCTCGCGCTCGCGTGAGCATCCGGAGGCTGGTGGCGGAGGCGCTCGCGGAGGACCTCGGTGAGCGTGGTGACATCACCTCGGAGCTGCTGATCCCGGCGGGACGGCGCGCCACCGCGCGGGTGGTCTCGCGGGCCGACGGCGTCCTCGCCGGCCGCGCCGCGGGCGAGGAGGTACTGCGCCAGACCGGGGTCGGAGGGGACTGGCGCGCCGAGGACGGGGACCGCCTCTCCCCCGGCACCGTCGTCGCGGAGATCGAGGGGCCGGCCCGCGCCGTGCTGACGGCGGAGCGGACCCTCCTCAACCTGCTCTGCCACCTCTCGGGCATCGCGAGCCTGACCGCCGAGTACGTGGCGGTGTGCGGGGACGTGCAGGTGCTCGACACGCGCAAGACGACGCCCGGCCTGCGTGACCTGGAGAAGGCCGCCGTGAAGGCGGGCGGTGGCGTGAACCACCGGATGGGGCTCCACGACCGGGTGCTCGTGAAGGACAACCACCTCGCCCTCGCCGGAGCCGGACTGATCGACGCCGTCGCCCGCGCGCGCCGCGAGATGCCGGACGTCCTGGTCGAGGTGGAGGCCGACGATCTGCCGGGCGTTCAATTGGGTCTCGACGCCGGAGCCGATTGGATCCTCCTCGACAACATGTCTCCCGATGAGATGCGCGAGGCCGTCGCGCTGGCCGGAGGGCGTGCGCTGCTGGAGGCCTCCGGCGGGATGACGCTCGAGGGAGCGCGGGCGGCGGCGGCCACGGGAGTGGACGCGGTCTCGGTGGGTGCGCTGACGCACTCTGCGCCGGCACTCGACCTGGGACTCGACATCGACGTCTGAGCGGCGCGGAGACCGACGGCGCCCAACCGATGGAGTGACGTGCTCGAACTCCGCCCGATCTGCGAGAACTGCGCCACCGACCTGCCGCCCGAGGCGACGGACGCCATGATCTGCAGCTTCGAGTGCACCTTCTGCGCGACGTGCGTCGCCGGGGTGCTGGCGGGCGTGTGCCCGAACTGCGCGGGGGGCTTCGTCCCCCGCCCCGTCCGCCCGGCGCGCGACTGGCGCGGCGGGAACTCACTTCCGGCCTTCCCGGCGGCGCGCGACCGCCGTCACCGTCCGGTGGATGTGGTGGCGCATCGGGAGCTCGTCGCGAGGGTGCGGGAGATCCCGCCGAACGAGCGCTGAACCCGGGCGCCGTCGGCGCCGGACGGGGACGCCCCGGGCGCGGACGGACCCCGGGCGCCCCCGGGCCTGCGCCTCTCGCCGTTGCCGGTCCCGTCTGCGAGGAGCCTTCGCCGGGAGGCGCCGGCGGAGGGTCGGTCGGGGAGGATGTATCGGGAGGTGCCTCGTCGAGCCACCTCCCCTCCCGGAACCACCTGTTCATCGTCTCCCGGCTCGGAGGGCGGGCGCGACCTCCGGCCTCGCGCTCGCGCAGGCGGCGGATGACCGCCGCCGGCCGCTCGCCGGCGGCGAACGCCTTCTCGGCCTCCCGGCGCAGCTCCGCCCACGAGTAGGACCCCGGGAGATCGCGGGCGGGCACCGGAGCGGTCAACCGCGCCTGATGGATCGAGATCGCCCGGGATCTCCGGGCGGTGAGGCACCCCGCCGCGCGCCAGACGTGGGTCAGGCTCGCCGAGAAGTCACGCCCCGCCCGCCGCGTGAGGAACTCCCGCGACCGGTGCCCGGCGCACAACCACACGCCGACGCCGCCCGGCAGGTGCATCTCCGCGCGGGGCCCCGACCCGGCTCCACCGCAGATCGCGCACGCCGGAAGGCTCCCGAGGGGCTCCCCCTTGTAGAAGCTCTTGAGCACTGGCCGACGATGACACCGGAGGTCGCGCGCGGGGGGTCCAGGGCGTGACGGCGGCGTGGCCCGTCGGTGCCGGGGTACGTGCGATCGGGCGAGGCCGCGTCGTTCAATCGACCACCACCCACGAGCGGTCCCGCCCCCCCGAACCCGCGCGCCGGTCGCCGCAGGCGGCCTCGGCTACTGGGCGTCCCGCTGCAGGTCGGGCCTGAGGCGGCGGGCTTCCCGGAGGTAGACGTGCTGGATCTCGCGGTCGCGGGGCACGGTGCAGTGGATCATCACGCGGATGCACATCCCGAGGGATCCGGGAACCGGGATCTCGCTGGCGCACAACAGGGGGATGGTCGTCAGGCCCGCCTCCCGCGCCGCGACCGCCGGGAACTCGGCGGTCAGGTCGGGGGTGCAGGTGAAGATGATGGAGATCAGGTCGTCGGTCTCCAGCGTGTTCCGCGCCAGGACCTCCGTCAGCAGCTCGGTGGTGCTCTCGAGGATCGCCTCGGACGTGTCGGTCTCCACGGAGGTCGCTCCGCGGACCGCTCTGACCGTCAGCTCGCTCAGCGGTCGAGCCCCACCATGGCGCCGAGCTTGCGCCACTCGGCACGGGTGAGCGGCCGCCATCGGCCGGTGGCGAGCTTGTGCACGCTGATGCCGGCGTAGCGCGAGCGGTGCAGCTTCAGCACGCGGTGGCCGACCGCCTCGCCCATCCGGCGGACCTGGCGGTTGCGCCCCTCGGTCAGCTCGAGCTCCAGCCAGGTGCCCCCCGCGGCCAGACGGTCCATGGCCTCGACGCGTGCGGGCAGCGTCACCCCGTCCTCCAGCGTCACCCCGTGGCGGAGCTTGCGCAGGGTGTTCGCCGACACCTGGCCGCGCATGAGCACCTCATAGGTCTTCGGCGCCTTGGAGGAGGGGTGCATGAGCCGGGCCGCGAGCTCGCCGTCGTTCGTCACGACCAGCGCGCCCGTCGTGTCGATGTCGAGCCGCCCGACCGGGTAGAGGCGGACGTCGTCGGGCAGGTCGTCCAGCACGGTCGGGCGCCCCTGCGGATCCTGCGCGGTCGACACCACCCCGGGCGCCTTGTTGAGCAGGTAGGCGCGCATGGGCTCCTTGCCGCGCACGGGTCGCCCGTCGACCGCGAGGGCGTCGCCCGGATCGACCAGCTGGCCGACCGTGGCCGTCGCCCCGTTCACCGACACACGCCCCTCGGCGACCATGGTCTCGGCGGCGCGGCGGCTGGCGACGCCCGCCAGGGCCAGCGCGCGGTGCACCCGCATGGACTCACTCGTCATCGGCCGGGCCCTCACCCTCGGGAAGATGGCCCGCCTCGACCAGATGGCGCCGCACCCGCTCGGCCTCGGGACCCGTCAGCTCGAAGTTCTCGAGGGGCGGCAGGTCGCCGGCCTTGCGCAGGCCGAACCGCTCCTGGAACAGCCGGGTCGTGCGGTAACGCATGGCGCCTCCGTCCGGCGGCCGGCCGGCCTCCTCGAGCAACCCGCGGTCCAGCAGGGAGACGACCGTCGAATCGACCGACACACCGCGGAGGCGGCTGATCTGGGGCCGGCTGATCGGCTCGAGGTAGGCGACCACGGCCAGCGTCTCGAGCGCGGCGGGCGACACGCGGTCCTCCGAGGGCCGGTCGCGCAGGCGGTCGACGACCGGCGCGAGGTCCGCTCGCGTGCGCAGGGCGAAGCCGCCGGCGATCTCGGCCACCTCGAGCCCGGCCTCGGGACCATGACGCTCCCCCAGCTCGGCGAGCGCCCGCTGAACCGCGCCGGGCGACTCCTCGACGATCTCGCAGAGGGTGACGAGAGGGAGCGGCTCGGGCGACAGGAACAGCAGGGCCTCGACCTGGCGTGCGAGCTCGCTCACCGGCCGGAGCCCGTGATCGCGATGTCGCCGAAGGGCTCGGGCTGGGTGAGCGTCACGTCGCCGCGTCGCGCGAGCTCGAGCGCCGCCATCAGCGCGATGGCCTCCTCGAGCGGCTCGAGGCCCGCGGTGAGGGCGTCGAAGCTGACCGACCGGGCGCGCGCAAGGGCGCTCTGCAGGCGCGCGAGTGCCGCGGGCAGGCTCACGCGGCGGCTCGTGAGATGGGAGAGGGACGGCGCCGGCGGAGCCGCGATGAGGGGCAACATGGCCTCCCGGAGGCGGACCGCGTCCTCGGCCGGGGGTGGCGGGGGGGCCGCACCCGCCAGGGCGACCCGCCGGTAGCGCGGCCCCGCGCAGTCCCGCGCGCGCTCGCCCAGCCAGCCCGCCGCGCGCTGGAACGGGGCGTAGGCCACCAGGCGCGCGGCGAGGCGCTCGCGGGCCTCGAGGGTGTCGGCGTCCGGTTCCTCCTCACCGGGCTCCCCGAGGAGACGGCGCGCCTTCAACTCGGCCATCGCGGCCAGAAGCACGATCAGCTCGCCGGCGGTGTCGGTGTCCCACCGCTCGCGCGCCCGCTCGCCGAGCGACGCCGTCACCACCTCGAGGAGCGGGACCTCGAGCAGCTCCACCTCGTCGCGGAGGACCAGCGTCAGAAGCAGGTCGAACGGCCCCTCGAAAAGGTCCAATTCGATCGGCTGCCGGAGTGCGTCTGGCGGAGACATCGCGATGCCGGGAGCATAGCCGTGCGGTCCGGCCGCACCCGCCGCGCGTGCGCGTCGTTCAATCGAACGACGCATCGTCGCCCAATTGGGCCGATCCGTAGCATGGAGGCCATGGCGACCACACCCCGGCCGATCTCGCTGACCGGCATCAAGCCCACGGGCGTCCCCCACGTGGGCAACTTCGTCGGGGCGATCCGCCCGGCGATCGAGCTGACCGCCCGCTACGACGCCTTCTACTTCATCGCCGACTACCACGCGCTGACGACGGTGCGCGATCCGGCGGTGCTCGACGAGTACACGCACTCGGTGGCGGCCTCATGGCTCGCCTGCGGGCTCGATCCGTCGGCCGTGACGCTCTACCGCCAGTCCGACGTGCCCGAGACGTTCGAGCTGCAGTGGGTCCTCTCGTGCATGACCGCGAAGGGCCTGATGAACCGGGCGCACGCCTACAAGGCGGCCCGGGACCGCAACCAGGACGCCGGCGTCGAGGACCTCGACTCGGGGGTCTCCATGGGCCTGTTCAACTACCCGGTGCTGATGGCCGCCGACATCCTCATCATGGCCGCCGACGTCGTGCCGGTCGGGCGCGACCAGGTGCAGCATGTCGAGTACGCCCGTGACATCGCGGAGCGGTTCAACCTGGCGTACGGCGACCGCTTCGCGCTGCCGCTCCCCGAGCACGTCACCGCCGACGACCGCGAGGAGAGCACCCTTCCGGGGCTCGACGGGCGCAAGATGAGCAAGTCCTACGACAACACGATCCCGCTCTTCGCGGGGCGGGACGCCCTGCGCAAGCTCGTGCGCCGGATGAAGACCGACAGCACCCCCGTCGAGGAGCCCAAGGACCCCGACTCGTCGGCCCTGTTCGCGTTCTACCGCCAGTTCGCGACCGCCGACGACTGCGCCGCGCTGCGGACCCACATGCTCGCCGGGGGGATGGGCTGGGGTGAGATGAAGGACATCGTCTTCGAGCAACTGGACGCGGTGCTCTCGGGGCCGCGCGAGCGCTACGACGCCCTGATGGCGGACCGGGGCGAGCTGGACGCCATCCTGCGCTCGGGGGCGGGGCGGGCCCGCGAACGCGCCGACGGCGTGCTGGCGTCCGTGCGGACGGCCATCGGCATCGCGTAGGACCCCCGCAGGGGTCCGCTCCCTACACTCGATCACGTGGTGACCGCCGACCAGGCTCCGCGTCAGGCCCGCCCCGCGCCGCCCGGCTTCGCCTGGCGCGTCGCCTCGCCGATCGGCGCGGTCGTCCTCGCCTTCATGCTCCTGATCGTCGGAGCGGGCGTCCTCAGCCTGTTCGACCTCTCGGACGACTCGGTCGGCGCGATCCTCGCCTTCGGCACCAGCCTGCTCCTGTTGCTCTTCGGCATCGCGCTGTGGAGGCGGCTGCCCGAGCACGAGCGGCGATGGGCCGTCGCCCGGCCGGAGTCGTGGCTACGGACGGTGGGTGTGGGCGCGGGAATGGGCGTGGTGATCATCATCGGCGCGGCGAT
>LNEQ01000199.1 GCA_001464995.1 Actinobacteria bacterium Ga0077541 | reverse complement strand
TGCAATCAGGGCGCGGCGGCGGCCTCGGCACCGGTCGTCGTGTTCCTCAACAGCGACACCGAGGTCCGCCCCGGGTGGATCGATCCGCTGATCGAGTCGGCCTCCGAGACCGGCGCCGGCATGGTCGGCGCGCGGCTGCTCTACCCCGACGGCCGCGTCCAGCACGCCGGCATGGCCCTCTCCGACGGCATGCAGCCCCTGCACCTGCACCAGCGGGTGCCGGGTGACCATCCCGCGGTGACGCGCACGCGCGAGCTCCAGCTCGTCACCGGCGCCTGCTGCGCCATCGACAGCACCCTCTTCGCCGAGCACCGCGGCTTCGACACCGATTACACCAACGGCTACGAGGACGTCGACCTCTGCCTGCGGTTGGTCCGGGACGGCAGGCGCAACATCTACCGCGGCGACAGCGTCGTGGTGCACCACGAATCGATGAGCCCCGGCAGAACGCCGTCCTCTTCCGGACCCGCTGGCAGGGGTGGCGCTCCGACTTCGCCGAGCTTCTCGCCGAGGACGGCGTGGACGACGCCGCCGCCGACTGCCGGTGGGAGGGACCGCTGTTCGACGCCAGCCCGGAGGCCGCCTTCGGCCGCGCCGCCGTCCACGCGCTGGTGGAGGAGGGGCGCGTGCCGTTCGCGTTCGAGCCCGATCCGAGGCCCCTGGCCGAGGCGGCCGGCGCGCTCTGCGACGACGTCCTGCTGGCCGCGCTCAACCGCCGCCGCATCAGCGTGCCCGCGGCCGACACCTTCCGCCACCTCGCCGGCGGCCGCACCCTCGGCCTCGCGCCCAACTGGGGCCCCGTTATCGCCGTCGTCGGACCCGGTGCCCAGGTGCCCGCCGACATCGTCAACGCGGCGCTCACCCTCGCCGCCGGGACGCCCGCCCTCCAGGCGGTCGCCGCCGCGGGCGTGCGCGCCTCCGCCATCGCCACCCTGGATCCGCTCCACCCCAGCCCCGAAGCCGCCCGCCGCGCCGTCCTCGGCCCGGCGACGGTCCGCGAGGGGCTCGGCTGGTACGGCCCCCTGATCGGCCGCAGCGGCTACGCCGGCGCCGGACGCGGGCTGCTCCAGGCCGCCGAGGTCGCCGGGGTCCCCCTGCTCGCCTACATGGGCGACCAGGCCGAGGAGGGCCTCGAGCCCCCGGATCTCCACGTGCCGGCGCAGGACTTCGTGCCGGGCATCGTCGTGTCCCACGCCCCGCCGGTGCTGCCCAACGGCACCCGCGTCTGGGAGCGGACCGGCATCGGCCTCGGGCTCCCCGTCATCGGCGCCACGTGCTTCGAGACCCAGGGGCTGCCCGCGAGCTGGATCGAGGCGTGCAACTCGGTGCGCGAGGTGTGGGTGCCGAGTTCGTTCAACCTGCGCACCTTCGCCGACGCCGGCGTCGACCCCGAGCGGCTCCACGTGGTGCCCTATCCGGTGGACACCCGCCGCCTGCGCCCCGAGCCGCGCGAGCGCGACCCGGAGGCGCCGGTCAGCTTCCTGTCGATCTTCGAGTGGACCTGGCGCAAGGGCTGGGACGTGCTGCTGCAGGCCTGGGCGGAGGAGTTCGCCCACGACGAGCGGGTCCGCCTGACCGTCGTCACCTACCGTGGCCACGGCGCCGCGGGCGAGGGCAGCGTCATCGACCAGGCCGTCGGTCACCTGCAGTCGCTCGGCCACGACCCCGAGCGCATCGCCGACCTGCAGCTCGTGCTCGAGCCCGTCGCCTTCAAGGAGATGCCCGACCTCTACCGCTCGGCCGACGCCCTCGTGCTGCCCTCGCGCGGGGAGGGTGCCGGCATGCCGGTGCTCGAGGCCGCCGCCTGCGGCGTGCCGGTGATCGCCACCGACTGGGGCGGCTACGAGGCGCTGATGGACGAGTCGACGGCCTTCCCAGTCGCCCTCGACGGCATGGTCGAGGCGTCTCCCCGTCTGCTGGCCGACAACACGCTCTACCGGGGCCTGCTGCTGGCCGAGCCGAGCGTCGCGTCGCTGCGCGCCCGGATGCGGGCGGTGGTGGACGATCCCGCCGCGGCCGCCGCCCGGGGCCTCGCCGGTCGCGCCCTCGTGGAGGAGCGCTTCTCGATCGCGGCCGCCGCCGCGGCCTTCGACGCCCGCGCGCACGCCCTGCTCGACCGGCCCGGGAGCCGGGTGGCACGGTGAACCTGGTCTGGCGGGGACCGGTCACGGATCCGTCGGGCTATGCGGCGGGCGGCCGCGCCCTCCTGCGCGGCCTGGTCGAGGAGGGCGCCCGCGTCCGCCTCGAGCCGAACCTCTGGAACAGCCGCGACGGCGTCGACGCCGCGGGCAGGCGGGCGCTGATCGACCTCACCCGGACGGATCTCCCCGAGGTGGACGCCTCGGTGCAGCACACGATCGGACGCCTCTTCGACCCGTACGTGGCCGGCTGCGTGCGCGTGGGACGCACCACCTCGGAGACAGACCGCGTCCCCGCCGACTGGGTCGCCCGCTGCGACGCGCTCGACGAGGTCTGGGTGCCGACGGACACCGCCCGCGACGCCCTCGTGGCGGCGGGGGTCGGGCCCGGTCGCGTCGCCGTGGTGCCCGAGCCCCTCGAGCTCGACCGCCTCGACCCCGCCGCACCGCCGCTCGACATCCCGGGTGCGCACGGAACGGTCTTCCTCGCCGCCTTCGACTGGAGCCTCGCCAAGGGCTGGGACGTGCTGCTCGGCGCATGGTGCGAGGCCTTCTCGGCCGCCGACGACGTGACGCTGGTGCTGAAGACCTGGGGCACGGGCCGCGGCATCGGCACCGCCGAGATCCAGGACGAGTTGCTGGCAGGGCTCGCCCGGCAGGGGCGCGACCCGGCGGCCATGGCCGATCTGGTGATCGTCGAGGACCTGCTCGGCCCCGCGGACGTCAGCCGTCTCTACGCCGCCGCCGCCGCCGTCGTGGCGCCCGGCCGCGTCGAGGGCTGGAGCCGCGTGCCGCTGGAGGCGATGGCGATGGGGCGGCCTGTGATCGCCACCGCCTGGCCCGGCACGCCCGGCGTCGGATCCGCCGGCTGGCCGCTCGGCGCCGACCTCGTGCCGGTCTCCGCGGCGGGTGTGGCCGAGAGCCCCTCCTTCGCCGGCCGCTGCTGGGCCGAGCCCCGGCCGGCCGACCTGGTCGCGGCGCTCCGCGACGTGCACGACGGCCCCGGCGAGGCCCGCGCCCGCGGCGCCGCGGCACTCGCACAGGCCGCGCGCCACGACCACCGCGCCATCGCGCGGATCGCGCTGGAGCGGCTGGAGGCGCTCGCGCGCCGGCCGCGCACGGTGGCCGCGGTGGAGCACGACCTGCCGCGGGTCGTCATCGAGGGCTGCCTGTCGGGCGTCTCGTCCCTGGCGGGCGTCAACCGGGAGCTGGCCCGGGCCCTGCTGCGCCGCGGCGGCCTCGATCTCGCGCTCGTCGACACCGACGGGGTCGGCCTCGACGCGGCCGCCCCCGGCATGGACGTGGTGGCGGCCGCCGCGCGGCGACTGCTGCCGGGAGGTCCCGAGGTCGTCGTGCGCCAGGTGCAGCCGCCCACCTTCAACCGCCCCGCCCGCGGCCGCCTGGTGCAGGTGCTGCACTGGGAGTTCGGCCCGCTGCCGCCCGACTGGGTGCGCATGATCGACGAGAGCGCCGACGAGGTGTGGGTCGCCTCCACCTACGTGCGCGACTGGATGATCGACTCGGGCGTCGACCGGGGGCGCCTGGTCGTGCTGCCGCTCGGTGTCGACCCCGGGCGGTTCCGCCCCGACGTGCCGCCCGCCGACCTCGCCGACGCCGCGCCCGGCCTGCGCTTCCTCTTCGTCGGCGGCCTGCACGCGCGCAAGGGCGTGGACCTGCTGCTCGACGCCTACGAGCGCGCCTTCCGCCGCAGCGACGACGTCACGCTGGTGATCAAGGACTTCGGCCCGCTCGGTCCCTACCCGCCGGGGCGCCTCGACGAGCGTGTGCGCGCCATGGCCGCGAGCACCGCCGGCCCGCGCGTGCTGCACCTGTCGGCGCCGATCGCCGAGGACGCGATGCCGGGCCTCTACACGGCCTGTCACTGCCTGGTGCACCCCTGCCGGGGCGAGGCCTACGGCCTGACGATCGCCGAGGCGATGGCCTGCGGCCTGCCGGTGGTCGTCCCCGACCGGGGCGCGGCCCGCGACTTCACCGACCCGTCCACCGCGTTCCTCGTGCCCTCGCGCCAGGTCGAGCTGCCCTTCGGCGAGGCGAGCTCGTACCGCATGGACCGCAACCCGGTGGTGCACGAGGTCGACCCGGCCGACCTCGCCGCCGCGATGCGGGCCGTGCACGACGACCAGGTGGCCGCGAACGTCATCGGCGCCCGGGCCTCCGCCGCGATCCGCACCGGACACACCTGGGATCGCACCGCCGCCGTCGCCGCGGAGCGTCTCGCCGTGCTCACGGGCCGGGTCGCCGCCGGGTTGAGCGCGGCATGACCCTCGTCTGGCGGGGCCCCCTCACCGATCCGTCGGGATGGGCGGCCGAGGGGCGCGCCATGGTGCGCGGCCTGCTCGAGGAGGGCGCCGACCTGCGCGCCGACCACCGCGTCTGGCACTACCGCGAGGCGGTGACGCCGGCCGAGCGCGAGGCGCTCGCCGACCTGATGACCCTCGAGCCGGCCTCGGTCGTCGCCTCGATCGAGCACGGTCCGGCGCGGCTGCTCGACCCCTACGCCCACGGCGCACTGCGCATCGGGCGCACGTCGGTCGGGGCCCTGGCCGTCCCGCCCGACGGCGTCGTGCGCGCCAACCAGCTCGACGAGATCTGGGTACCGACGCCCGAGGAGGCCGACGCGCTCGCCGCCGCCGGCGTGGCGCAGGAGTTGATCGCCGTGGTGCCCGAGGCCATCGAGCTGGACCGCTTCGATCCGGCCACCGGACCGCTGGCGATCCCCGGCGCCCACGGCACCGTCCTGCTCGCCGTCGGCGAGCAGGCCCACGCCGGTGCGCTGCTCGCCGAGTGGTGCGAGGCGTTCACCGCGGCCGACGACGTCACGCTCGTCCTGAAGACCTGGTCCGACGAGGGCCTCGACCTCGGCGCGATCCAGCAGGCCGCGCTCGCCGCCGTCGCGGCGGCCGGGTTCGACCCCGACGCGATGGCCGACGTGGTGATCCTCGACGACCTGCTCCCCGCCGCCCGCATGCCCGCGCTCTACGCCGCGTGCGACGCCGTGGTGGCCGCGACCCCTGCGGGGCCGCGGAGCCGCGTCGCCCTCGAGGCCGCCGCCATGGGCCGGCCGGCGCTCGCGCCGCGGGCCGCCGACCTGCGCGACGCTGTGGAGAATCCCGGCGAGCGCATCGCGGCGGGCGCGCGCGCCCGGGCCGCCGCCGCCGCGCACGATCACCGCGCCGTCGCGCGCGCCGCCCTCGCCCGGATCGCCGCCCTGCGTCCCCGCCCCCGTGCGGCGGCGCCCGCGATCCCCGGCGTGCCGCGCGTGCTGCTGCGCGGCAGCGTCTTCGGCGTTCACTCGCTGGCGGGCGTCAACCGCGACCTCGCCCGCGCGCTGATCGTCCACGGCGGCGTCGATCTCGGGATCGTCGACACGGGCGAAGCCCGTCTCGGGCGGTCCGACCCCGCCTACGCGGAGCTCGGCCCGCACGTGTCGCGGCTCCTCGGCGAGGTGGACGTCACGCTGCGGCACGCCTATCCGCCGAGCCTCGGCCCGGCCCACGGCGGCCGCGTGGCGCAGTTCCTGCACTGGGAGTACGGCCCCCCGCCGCGCGAGTGGGTGCTGGCCCAGGAGCGCTGGATCGACGAGGTCTGGGTGGCGTCCACCCACGTCCGCGACGGCATGCTCGAGGGCGGTATGGACCCCGATCGGCTCGCGCTGGTGCCGCTCGGCGTCGATCCGGTCCGCTTCCGTCCGGGCGCGGACCCGCTCGACCTCGGCGATCGCGCGCCCGGCGTGAGGCTCCTGTTCGTCGGCGGTCTGATCTGGCGCAAGGGGATCGACCTGCTGCTGGCGGCCTACCTGCGGGCGTTCGGCGCCCGCGACGACGTGACCCTCGTCCTCAAGGACTTCGGCGGCCGCGGTCCGTACGTGCCCCAGGAGGCGGCCGCGCGCGTGCGCGAGATCCAGGCCGATCCGCGGGCCCCGCGCATCCTGCACCTCACCGACAGCCTCGACGACGGCGACATGCCGCGGCTCTACGCCGCCTGCGACGCCCTCGTGCAGCCCTACCGCGGCGAGGGCTACGGCCTGCCGATCGCCGAGGCCATGGCCTGCGGGCTGCCGGCGATCGTGCCCGACCGCGGCGCCGCACGGGACTTCTGCGACGAGGGCACCGCCCTCCTTGTGCCGGCCCGGGAGGTGGGCATGGAGAGCGGGATGGTGGGGGGCATGCTGATCGCCGGGCGCCCGCGTGTGGTCGAGGTGGACGTGCCGGATCTGGTGGAGGCGATGCGGTCGGTGGTGCGGGCGCCCGAGCGCGCCGCCGCCCTCGGCGCCGCCGCGTCGAAGCGGATCCGCTCCGGCCACACCTGGGCGCACACGGCCGAGATCGCTGCCAGGCGCCTGAGAGCCCTGGCGGGCGCGGCGCCCGAGAGGGCGGCCGCGTGAGCGGGCTCACCAGCATCGTCGTGCCGTGCCACGACAACCTGCTCTACACGGCTCTCTGCCTGCAGAGCATCGCCCGCCACACCCCGGGCGCCCACGAGGTGATCGTGGTCGACAACGGCTGCACCGACGGCACCTCCGACTGGTGCGCCGCCCAGGGCGCGCGGGTGGTGCGCTCGCCGGTGAACCTCGGCTTCGGGGGCGGCTGCAACCTCGGTCTCGCCGTCGCCGAGGGGGACGTGGCGGTGCTCCTCAACAACGACGCCCTCGCCACGCCCGGCTGGCTCGAGGGGCTGCGCCGGGCGCTCGCCGACGAGCCGGGCGTCGGCATCGCCGGTCCGCGCTCCAACTGGGTCTCCGACGACCAGATCATCCCCCACGTCCCCTACGACGAGGCGCCCTCCGACGCCCTCGACGCCTTCGCCGCCGACCGGGCCCGGGAGCATGCCGGCCGGGGGCGCGAGGTCACCCGGATCAGCGGCCTCTGCATGGCCATCTCCCGCCCGGTTCTCGACACGATCGGCGGGTTCGACACCCGCTTCGAGATCGGCAACATGGAGGACGAGGACTACGCGCTCCGCGCTCGCCTGGCCGGCATCCGGCTCTGGGTTGCCGACGACGCCTACGTCCACCATTTCGGGCACCGCACCTTCACCACGCTCGGCGAGGACTACGAGGCGCTGCTGAACGGCAACGCCATGCGCTACGCGATGAAGTGGGGCCTGCCGGTCGGCGGGGATCCGCGCGGCGTCATGCCCGCTCGCGGCTTCGACCCGGCGCTCGACAGAATCCCCCTGATCCCGGCCTGACCCGCCGTCGCGGCGCCGGCCCAATTGGACGAAGGGCGTTGGTCCGATTGGACCGAAGCCCCGAAAGCCCCGCAAAGGACCGGTTCCGGTCGGTCCCGTCGAGACACCTCAGTCAGCCGGTCGCCCCGGTCGCCCCGGGCGGCGCAGGGCCGAAGGCAGGCGGTTCGCCCCCGGCCCGGCGGCGGCCAGCTCATCGCCGGGATTCATCAGGCGGCAGGTGCGCAGCGACAGGCACCCGCAGCCGATGCACGAGCTGAGGCCGTCGCGAAGTGCCATCAGCCCCTCGATCTGCTCGTCGAGCCGGGTGCGCCAGGCGGCCGACAGGCGCGACCAGTCGGCGGGGGTGGGCGTGCGCCCGGCCGGGAGGGCGGCCATCGCGGCGCGGATCTCGTCGAGCGTCAGCCCCACGTTCTGCGCCGCCCGGATGAAGGCGAGACGCCGCAGCACCTCCCGCGCATAGCGGCGCTGCCCGCCCTCGGTGCGCTCGGAGCGGATCAGCCCCTCGCTCTCGTAGAAGCGCAGCGCGGAGGTCGCCATTCCCGCCCGCCCCGCGGTCTCGCCGATGGCCATGAGTTCCCGTCCGTCCACTTCGCCGCTCCCCGGTCGCCGACTTCGAGTTCACTTTAGGTCGTGAGCGCCTCCTGCGTCTCGTATCCGCCGGGGCTCAAGTATCCGGCGCCCCTGCCGATGGGGGGGGACCTCAGACCTCCGGGAAGGACCGAGATGGGCCTCACGATCGCGAAGCTCTCCACGCCGAAGGAGCGGACCCCCCAGCGGATCTCGCTCTGCATGATCATGCGCGACGAGGAGGAGCACCTGGCGCGCTGCCTGACGAGCGTGCAGGGGGTCGTCGACGAGATCATCATCGTCGACACCGGGTCGGTCGATCGCTCGATCGAGATCGCCGAGGGCTTCGGCGCCACGATCCTGCACGAGGAGTGGCACGGCGACTTCGCGACGCCGCGCAACACGGGCATCGACGCCGCGACCGGCGACTGGATCCTGGTGCTCGACGCCGACGAGGAGCTGATCGACGGCGCCCGCCTGAAGGACCTGCTGCACGACGAGGAGATCGAGGGCTACTGCCTGCGCGAGGTCAACTTCATCGGTGAGGAGCTGGGCGTCGAGAGCGTGGTCAACTCCGCCTTCCGCCTGTTCCGCAACCGCCCCGCCTACCGCTACGACGGCGCCCTGCACGAGCAGATCATGGGCAAGGTCGACCCGGTCGGCGGCGTCTGCACCCGCTTCGTGGGCATCGAGATCCACCACTACGGCTACCTCGAGCCCACCAGCCGGGCCAAGGAGAAGACCGACCGCAACATGGCGATCGTGATGCAGGAGGTGGCGCGCAAGCCCACCGACTCGTTCACCCTCTTCAACGCCGGCGTCGAGTTCCAGCGCATCGGCGACCACGAGACGGCGCTCGGCTACTTCCAGCGCTCGTTCAACGAGCTCGCCTCCCTGAAGGCCTACTACGCCTCCCTGCTGCTGCGGAACATCGTCGCCTCCCTGCACTCGCTGGAGCGCTGGGACGAGGCCCTCGACGTCCTCTCGGACGCGCTCCAGGCCTATCCGGACTTCACCGACCTGTACTACCTCCAGGGGCAGATCCACACCGGCCGCCGCGAGTACCGCGCCGCCGTGAAGAGCTTCCGCCGCGCGATCGAGCTCGGCGACCACGACGGCGCGCGCTACCTCGCGCAGGCCGGCATGGGCTCGTTCTACTCCTGGCACGCGCTCGGTCAGCTCTACGAGATGATGGGCGACACGCACGAGGCCGTCCGCTGCCAGCGCAACGCCATCCGCGACGCCAACGGCTTCTACGCCGCCCCCGTGATGCACCTCACGCGCTTGCTCCTGCGGAGCGACCCCCCGCTCGAGGTGCGGGAGTACCTGGGCCGGATCATCGGAACGTCACGCCGCGCCGAGTCGCTGCGGGCGCTGGCCCAGGTGCTCCTCGCGGAGGGCCACCCCGAGCACGCCCTCGCCGTCCTCACCGAGGCCCGCGAGCTCGGCCCGGACGACTCGTCCATCAGCCTCACCATGTGCGACGCGCTCATCCGCCTCGGCGACCTCGACGGCGCCCGCGAGCAGATCGCGAGCACCGCGCCGGGCAGCGCGTCCCACTCGATGGCCCTCGCCAAGCAGGTGCTCATCGGGATCATCTCCGGCGACGCCGACGAGGCCCGTGCGGCCGTCGAGCAACTGCGGCCTGTCGCCGACGGCCTCTACTCCGCCGCCTACGAGGCGGCCGTCGCGATGCAGCAGCCCGACGCGCCGATGGCCGCCCTCCCGGGCGACCTCGACCACCCCGCGATGCTCACGACGGTCCTCGAGCTCGCAGGCACCCTGCTGGAGCTCGGCGAGCTGACCGCGTTCAACAACCTCGTCCCGCTGCTCTACGAGATCGCCGACGAACGGGCCGACGTGGACCGTCGCCTCGGCTACCTGCTCTACACCAACGACTTCCCCGATCCGGCTGCCGACCGGCTGATGGCGGCCATCGAGGGCGGCGACGCCACCCCCGAGGCCTACGCCGCGCTCGGACACATCTGCCGGGCGAAGCACCTCGACGAGGACGCCGAGGCCTTCATGCGCGCCGCCCTCGAGAGCGACGAGCAGAACATGACCCGCCACCTCGACCTGGCGGGCCTGCTCGCCGGCTCGGGCCGCTACGCCGACGCCGACGCGGTGCTGCGCGAGGGGCTGCTCGTCTACCCGCACTCGAACGTCCTGCGCGAGCTGCGCCAGTCGATGTCGCTCCTCGCCTCGGCGTAGCCACCCTGACCACGACCGTGGGGCCATGGACGGCTCCAGGCCCCGGCCAGCGTTCCCGGCCGGAGGCCGGAGGGCCGGATGCGGACCAGGCCCGGCCAGAGCCTGATCCGCACACTGAGGGCCCCGTCACGGGGCCCTCAGTGTCTCCATGCCCGCGGGCGGCCCCGGAGAGGGGCGCGGGGGGGGTCCGCCCGAAGCCTCAAGGTCCGGTGCCGGGTGCCGATAAAGAGGGTGTCCCGGGGGTCTCATCCCGGACAGGGAACACACCGCGAGTGGAGCTGACATGGATGTCACCACCTCCCGCTTCCCCGATGTGCCAGAGGTCCTGAGTCCCCGCCGGTTCGTCACGGCCAAACCCTCTGAGCCCACCGCCGAGGCGGAAAAACCCCCGACTGCGAAGCCCGCCGGGAACGACTGGGAGCCGCGCAGCACGCTCAAGTTCAGCGTCTCGGCCGCCGATGTGGACGCCAGGTTCGAGATCCACGAGGCGACGAGCAGGGTGATCGTGACGATGTACAGCAGAGAGACCGGAGAGGTGCTTCGCGAGGTCCCCTCGCGTCACGTCCTCGACGCCATCGCCGCCGTCACGGCCAACGGTCTGACCGTCGACACGACCTCCTAGGGGCAGCGGATGAGCACCAGCACTCCAGCGGTCACCTTCAGCGGTCTCGGCAGCGGCATCGACACCGCCTCGATCGTGAGCCAGCTCATGCGGCTCGAGCGGGCGCCGATCGACCGGATCAACACCCAGAAGGCCGAGCTCAAGCAGAAGCAGGGCGTGGTGCAGGAGGTCAACGGCCTCCTCACCAAGCTGCGCGACGCCGCGGCCGCGATGTACAAGGTCGGCGCCCTTCAGGACAAGACGGCGACCTCGGGCGACGCGGGCGTCGCAACGGCCAGCGTCTCGTCCTCGGCGGCGTCCGGTAGCTACAACGTCGTCGTCACGGCGCTGGCCAAGGCCCACACGATGGCCACCGGCGCGAACCCGCCCCTGACCCCCGGCCAGAGCCTCGACATCACCACCGGCGCCACGACCGCCAGCGTGGCGATCGAGGCGGGCGACACGCTCCAGACCTTCGCCGACCGCATCAACGGCACCGACGAAATCGGCGTCTCGGCCAGCGTCATCAACGACAAGCTCGTCCTGATCTCGCGCGAGAGCGGCAGCGCCGGGGCCATCACACTCGGCGGCACCGCCGCCGCCGGCCTCGGCCTGGCGACCACGCAGCCCGGCCAGGACGCCGCCGCCACGATCAACGGCCTCGCCGTGACGAGCGCGGGCAACAGCATCTCGGGCGCGATCAACGGCGTCACGCTCAACCTGGCCAAGGAGGGTTCGACCACCATCACGGTCGGAGCCGACAACGCGGCCTCCGTGACCGAGGCCCAGAAGTTCGTGGACGCCTACAACGCGGTCATGAAGAACGTGAAGCTGGCCACCAGCTACGACGCGGCGACGCAGACGGCCGGAACGCTCCAGGGCGACCAGACGATGAGCGGCCTGGCCTCGGCGATGCGCAACATCGCCGGCAGCGCCGTCACCAGCCTGGGCGGCGGCAGCTACGACTCCCTCGCGCAGATCGGGATCACCTCGTCGCGCGACGGCACCCTGACCCTGGACAAGAACGCCTTCAGCGCAGCGCTGACGGCCGACCCCGACGCCGTCGCCGACGTGTTCGGCGCGGACGACGGCGTCACGGGCGGTGGCCCCGCCGACGGCATCGCGCGTCAGCTCCAGGGATTCGCCGACACCTACTCCACCGACATCCTGTCCTCGCGCCTCACCGGCTTCACGACCTCGCTGACCCGCATGGACGACAAGATCAAGAGCCTCGAATCGCTCATGGACATCCGCGAGCAGACCCTGAAGGCGCAGTTCGCCGCGATGGAGAAGGCCGTCAGCGCGTTCAGGTCCCAGGGCGCAGATCTCAGCGGCCTGCTCGCCGGCCTCGGGTAGCACCCCGGTCCGGCTCGGCTTCCCGTAACTCCATCCACACCGGCCTCGAGGAAGGGCACGCACTTTGCTGACGGAACTTCGCCAGTACACGAACCACTCCGCCCAGACGGCGACGCCGGGACAGCTCGTGGTGATGCTCTACGACGGCTTCCTGCGCTTCGCGGCGCAGGGCAAGGCGGCGATGGAGCGGGGTGACATCGCCGAGGCCGCCCAGCGGCTGACGCGTGCGCAGGACATCGTCACCGAGCTGCGCGTCTCCCTCGACATGACGCAGGGACCGGTGGCGCAGAACCTCGCGAGCATCTACGAGTACGTCGGCGAGCGCCTCACCGCGTCGCGCCTCACGCGCGACAGCGAGGAGATCGCCGAGGCGGTGCGCTGCATGGCCGACCTCCGCAGCGCCTGGGCGCAGATCGCCTCGACGCCGAGGCCGGCCAACACCCAGCGCCGGCCGTCGGTGGGCGTGGACCTTGCTGGATGATCTGCGCCGCCTGCGCGAGCTCCAGCTCGAGCAGGCCCGGGCCCTCGCGGCCGGCGACCTCGAGCGACTGGACGCGCTCGACCGCGAGCGCATGATCGTGCAGGCACGGATCGTCCCGGCCGCCGCGCCGCCCCTCGGCACGGCCGACCTCGCCGAGGCCCGCGCCCTGGCGCAGGTGCTCCGGCGTGGGCAGGACGACCTGATCGAGCGGGCCTCGGCGGCGCGTGACGCGCTGCGCGGGGAGATGGGCAGCCTCGGCGTCGGCCGCACGGCCCTCGCGGGCTACCGGCCGCAGCCGCTCGGCAACTCCCTCTACCTCGACCGCACCCGCTAGGGCCGCACGCCCGTCACGATCCGCAGCACCCGCGGCCGCTCCCGGCTGCCGACGCGGGGGATGGGCGAGGTGAGGACCACCACTGGGCGCTCGCGCTCGGCGTCCGGGCGGCGCGCCCGGTCGTCGGCGGCCTCCGGCCACCGGGGCGGGAAGTCGATCCATCCGGGGTCGCCCGTGTCCCGCGCGCGATGCCCGCTCACGACGACCCGCCCCGTGCCGTCCCTCGTCCCATGCCGGCACTCTCGCGAGGCGCCCCGGCAGCGGCCAGCCACCCTGGGTGTCGACCTGCCACACCCGCCGTCGCGTCACACCCGGGGGCGGAGGGTGGACGTCGATGGCCGCTCGCCTATGCTTCGCCCTTCCCGGGAGACGCCGTCGCGCCCTCGGGCCGACGTGCGCCCAGCCGCCTGCCCCGTCGTCCCAGGAGTGTGCAGATGAAGGTCCACGAACTCGACGTCCACCCCGCGCTTCCCGAGCGCATCGCCTGGCTCGATGAGATCGCGCGGAACGTCTGGTCTGCGTGGAGCCCGGAGGCGGGCGATCTGTTCGCGCGCCTCGACCCCGAGGCCTGGGAGCGCCTCGAGCACAACCCGATCGCGCTGCTGCGCGGACTGCCCCAGGAGCGCCTCGACCGCCTGGCCGCCGACGAGAGCTTCGTGGCGAGCGTCGCCCGCGTGGCGCGTCGGCTCGACGCCTACGTCAACGACCCGGGCTGGCTGGTGCCGGCCAACCCCGACGCGGCGGACATGCTCGTCGCCTACTTCTCGCTGGAGTTCGGCCTCGACGCCGGCATCCCGCTCTACTCGGGCGGACTCGGGATCCTCGCCGGCGACCACCTGAAGTCGGCCTCCGACCTCGGCGTGCCGCTGGTCGGCGTCGGCCTGCTCTACCGCAGCGGCTACTTCCGCCAGTCGCTCGGCCCCGACGGCGGCCAGCGCGAGCGCTATCCGGCCACCGACTGGTCGGATCTGCCGCTCGCCGATCAACTCGGGCCCGACGGGAAGCCCGTGGTCGTCGTGGTCCGGGTGGGGGAGGAGGACGTGCGTGCGGCCGTGCGTCGCATCCAGGTGGGCCGCGTCCCGCTGCTTCTGCTCGACGCCGACATCGAGGGCAACTCGCCGCGGGCGCGCGAGATCACCAGCGTCCTCTACGGCGGCGACCGCGACCAGCGCATGCGCCAGGAGGTGCTGCTCGGCATCGGCGGCGTCCGCGCCCTCGAGGCCGCGGGCATGACGCCCACCGTGTTCCACATGAACGAGGGCCACTCGGCGCTGCTGGTGCTCGAGCGCCTGCGGGCGATCATCGCGTCGGGTGCCGACCTGGCCGAGGCGCGCGAGCGCGTCGTGGCCTCGACCGTCTTCACCACGCACACCCCGGTCCCGGCCGGCAACGAGACCTTCGATCCCGAGCTGGCGCGCAGCTTCCTCGAGCCGATCGCCGCCGAGGCGGGCATGACCTGGGACGATCTCTGCGCCCTCGCCGCCCATCCCGACCCGGCCGAGACCGACTTCGGCATGACGCCGCTGGCGCTGCGCACCTCGGGCTTCGCCAACGGCGTCGCCGCGCTGCACGGCGACACGTCCCGGCGCATGTGGCGGGGCCTGTGGCCGTCGCTTCCGATCGACGAGGTGCCGATCGGCAGCGTGACGAACGGCATCCACACGCCGAGCTGGCTCAGCCGGGAGATGCACGAGCTGCTCGACCGCTACATCGGCCCCGGCATGCGGGAGCGTCCCGAGGATCCGACGGTGTGGGAGCGCGCCGAGGCGATCCCCGCGGGCGAGCTGTGGCGCGTGCACGAGCTGCGGCGCGAGCGGCTGGTCCTCTTCGCCCGCGAGCGGCTCCAGATCCAGCTGGCGCGCCAGGGCTCGCGGCGCATCGCCTCGCGCGCGGCCGGAGACGCCCTGCGCCCCGACGCGCTGACGATCTGCTTCGCGCGCCGCTTCGCGACCTACAAGCGCGCCAGCCTGCTCTTCCGCGATCCGGACCGGCTCGCCCGGCTGCTCAGCGACGAGAAGCGCCCGGTGCAGATGATCGTGGCGGGCAAGGCCCACCCCCTCGACGTGCCCGGCAAGGAGGTGCTGCGCACCGTCGTCCAGGAGTCGCAGCGCCCGCGTCTGCGCGACAGGATCGTGTTCCTCGAGGACTACGACATGCACGTCGCCCGCTACCTGGTGCAGGGCGCCGACGTCTGGCTCAACGTCCCCCGCCGGCCCCTCGAGGCCTCGGGCACCAGCGGCATGAAGGCCGCCGTCAACGGCGCGCTCAACCTGTCGGTGCTCGACGGCTGGTGGGCGGAGGGCTACTCCCCCGACTGCGGGTGGGCGATCGGCAGCGGTGAGACCTACGACGACCCGGAGGAGAACGACGCCGTCGAGGCCGAGGCCCTCTACACGCTGCTCGAGCGCGAGGTCATCCCGGCCTTCTACGCCCGCGACTCCTCGGGCCGCCCGCGCGAGTGGACGGCGATGATGACCGCGTCGATCCGCCGCCTCGGCGGCGAGTTCAACACCGGGCGCATGGTCCGCGAGTACGCCGAGCGGGCCTACATGCCCGCCCACCGGGCCGCCGCGGCCCTGTCGGCGGGCGACGGCTCCGGGGCGCGCGACCTGGCCGCGTGGCGCGAGCGCATGACCGCCGCCTGGCCGGCGGTGAGCGTGCGCAGCGAGGTGAAGGCCGACGGCGCCGTCGCGGTCGGCTCGGACGTGGAGGTGGAGCTCTTCGCCATCCTGGGCGATCTCTCGGCCTCGGACGTCCGGGTCGAGGTCGTGTCGGGGGCGCCCGACGGTAACGGGGGGGTGGTGGTCCGCTCGGTGGTCGCCGCGAAGCCCGACGGCGCGGCCGGCTCCGAGCAGCGCTTCGTCGCGGTGGTGCCGGCCTCCGAGAGCGGCCGCCTGGCGTGCGCCGCCCGCGTCGTGCCGTTGCGACCCGACGGGGTGCGCACGGAGCCGGCGTTCCTGATCGCCTGGGAGCCCTCCTGATCTGACCCGCGGCCGGGCCGTCCCGACGGGGCGGCTCGGCCGGGCGCATCATCGCGGCCAAGTGGACCTCCGCTCCACGGCCAAGTGGACCTCCGCTCCACGGCCAAGTGGACCTCCGCTCCACGGCCAAGTGGACCTCCACCCCGAGCGCGGGTCGCCATCGGCCCGGCGCGAGGGGGCCCCACGCTCCCCGCGGACGGCGAGGTGCCCAAGGAGCATGGGCACCGCACTCAAGGAACGGCGCGCGCAGGTCGAGACATACGGGGAGTCGGCAGGGACATACGCCGGCGAATAGGGGACGGAACCCCGCGTGACCATCCATCTCGACCGCGAGGTCTCCTCAGGATGCACAGCACTCCGTCTCTCGAGCAGGTCCAGTCCGCCTCACCCGAGGACCTCATCCTCATGCTCTTCGAGGGTGCGATCCGCTTCGGAAACGAGGCCGACGAGGCCCTCGTCCGCAGCGACCGCGCCACCGCCGCCGGCCTGATCGGCCGCGTCCGCGCCATCGTGGAGGAGCTCGACCGGGGCCTGAACCCGGCCGCCGGTTCCATCACGCGCCACCTGGGCGCCATCTACGAGTACGTCCTGCGCCGGCTCGACCCCGACACGGTCGACTCCCCGACGCTGCGCGAGGTCCTCGCCGACCTCCAGGTGCTGTGCGAGGCCTGGACCGCCCTCGTGGCCGAGCGCCGCGCCGAGGCGCACGAGGACTCCCACGCCCCCGCGCTGGCCTAGCCCGCAGCGACCGCCGACCCGGAGACACCCATGTCAGCCCTGATCACACGCCTCACCGCACCGGAGGTCGCCGCCGCGGTGGCCGAGCTCCCGCCGATGCCATCGAGCATCCAGGAGGTCATCTCCGCCTGCGACGACCAGGACATGACCGTCGGGCAGCTCTCCCAGGTGGTGCTGCGCGACCAGAGCCTCACGGCCAACATCCTCAAGCTCGCCAACTCGTCCTTCTACGGGCACGCCCGCCGGGTCACCACGGTGACCGAGGCGGTCGTGATGCTCGGCTTCTCCGCCATCAAGAGCCTCGCCATCTCCAGCCACACGGCGCGGCTCCTCAGCGGGAGCCTGCCGGGCTACGGCCTGCAGCAGGGCGAGCTGTGGCGCCACTCGATCTCGGTCGCCTTCACGGCGCGCCGGCTCGCGGTGGAGGTGCAGCTCGCGCCCGTGGAGGAGGCCTTCGTGGCGGGCCTCCTGCTCGACATCGGCAAGACGATCCTCTCCAGCTACATGGAGAACGCGTTCGAGGAGGTGACCCGGATCTCGCAGGAGCGCCGCGTCCCCTTCCACGAGGTCGAGGCCGAGCTGCTCGGGTTCGACCACGCCGAGCTCGGCGCGCAGATCGCCTCCTCCTGGAGCTTCCCCCCGGAGCTCGAGGAGGCCATCCGCTTCCACCACTCCCCGAGCGGAGCGACGCTCAAGCCCACCCTCGCGCACTGCGTCCACCTGGCCGACGCTGCCTGCATGATGCTCGGCGTGGGCCTGGGCACGGACGGGCTCATGTACGGGATCGACCCGGCCTCGCTGGCCGTGCTCGACATCACGCCCGATCGGCTGATGCGCCTCATGGACGACGTCGGCCCGCTGGTCTCGAACGACCCCTTCGGCCCCGCCTGATGTTCCCGGACGATCTCACCACCGAGGTCCTGACGGCGTCGCTGCGCGGCCACAACGCCCGCAACACCGCGATCGCGAACAACATCGCCAACGCGGAGACCCCCGGCTACAAGCGCATCGACGTCTCCTTCGAGGCGGCGCTCGCGCAGGCGGTGGAGAGCGACCGCTCGCGGCTCAGCCGCAGCGAGAGCTCGCTGCCCACCTTCGGTGGCACCAGCCGGGCGATCGACGACTTCATGCCCGGTGTGCGATCGGTCGACACCACCACGATGAGGGTCGACGGGAGCAACGTCGACCCCGACGACGAGATGGCGCAGCTGTCGGCGAACACCCTCGCCCATCAGACCGTCGTCTCCCTGCTCGACAAGCGCTTCGCGCAGTTCCGCACGGCCATCATGGGCCGTTGACCCTGTCCACCTGTCTACGGCGAGGAGCTCACTGATGGGCATGTACGCCGCGCTCGGGATCAGCGCCACCGGCCTGGCCGCCGAGCGTCTCCGCATGGATGTGATCGCCAACAACCTGGCCAACGCCGACAGCACCAACGGCGTCGGCGACGCCTACCGCCGCAAGGCCGTGACCATGGCCCCGGCGCCCGGCGGCGCGCAGTTCGCGCTGCCGCGTCCCGCCGGCATCGAGAGCACGGCCGGCGCCGCCGACCTGCACGGCGTCGCGGTCACGGGCATCGTCGAGGACGCCTCGCCGCTGCGCCGCGTCTACGAGCCCGGTCACCCCGAGGCCGACGACCGGGGCTACGTGACCCGGCCGAACGTCGACGCCGTGACCGAGATGACCGACATGGTCGCCGCCACCCGCGCCTTCCAGGCCAACGTGACCGCCTTCGAGGCCACCAAGTCGATGGCCCGCGACTCCCTGAGGATCATCTCGTGAGCCCGCTGCCCCCGATCGCCCCCCTCGGCGCGATGCCCTTCGGGCCGATCACGCCCGCCGACGGCGTCGGCGGCGCGTCGAACGCGTCGCCCGCCCCTGCGTCCGGCGGCTTCGCCGACATCCTCTCGGGCGCCGTCTCGGGCCTCAACGAGCAGCTCGTCGGCTCGGAGCGCCTCACCGAGATGGCCGCCACCGGCGGCCTCGCCGATCCCACCGTGGCCCTCGTCGCCGTGGAGAAGGCCGATCTGGCCTTCACCACGGCGGTGCAGGTGCGCAACAAGCTGATCGAGGGCTGGCAGGAAATCAGCCGGATGCAGGTCTAGTGACCCAGGTCCGCGACACGGCTGCCCGGACGAGGCGCTAGATGGGCGCGCTCGGAAACGTCACGGGGTTCTGGGAGGGCCTGACCGGCCCCAGCCGCCGGCTGCTCATCGGCGCCGTCGTGATCTTCATCGTCGGCATCTTCGTCCTGATGCGGTTCTCCGGGTCGGACTCCTACGTGACGCTGGCCACCTCCACGAGCGCGGCCGACGCCTCGGCCATCACCAAGCAGCTCGACAGCCTGGGCATCCGCTACCAGCTCACCGACGGCGGCAGCACCGTGCAGGTGCCGGCGGCCGACGTGGACCAGGCGCGCATCGACCTCGCCGGCTCGGGCGTGCTCGAGGGCGGCGCCGTGGTGGGCAACGAGATCTTCGACAAGTCGAACCTGGGCGCCACCGACTTCACCAACCGCGTCAACCTGGTCCGGGCCCGCGAGGGCGAGCTCTCGCGCGCCATCGGCCGCCTCGACCCGATCCAGTCGGCCACGGTCAAGATCGCCATGCCGGAGGAGGAGCTGTTCACCAGCGAGCAGCGGCCCACCACCGCCGCGGTCGTCCTCACCATGAAGCCGGGCCAGGAGCTCGACTCCGGCCAGGTGGAGGGCATCACCAAGCTGGTGTCGATGGCCGTCCCCGGCCTCGATGCCAAGGGCATCACGATCACCGACTCCCAGGGCAACATCCTGGAGGGTGGCGCCGCGGGGGCCTCGGGCGCCGGCGCCGCCAGCGAGCGCCTCGCCATCGAGGGCGCCTACGAGCGCAGCGTGCAGAGCCGCCTCGACGCGATGCTCGCCGCCACGCTCGGCCCGGGCAAGGCCGTCACCCAGGTGCGCGCCCAGCTCGACCTCGACAAGGTCACCACCGACAGCGAGACCTTCGACCCCGAGAAGGTCGTCGAGCTCGAGTCGGAGACCAGCAGCGAGGAGCTCAACTCCACCGGCGGCGCGGCCGGCGCGGTGGCCGGTGCCGCGGCCAACACCCCCCCCGGCAACACCTTCCCGGCGACCACCGGGGGCAACGGCACGACCGAGTACACCAAGGAGTCCGGCAGCACCCGCAACGGCGTCGACCGCGTGCGCTCGCAGATCGAGAAGACCCCGGGCGCCGTGGTCAGCCAGTCGGTCGCGGTGCAGCTGAGCGACCAAGTGCCGGCTGCCGACGTCGAGGCCATCACGAGGAGCATCCAGGCGGCCGTCGGCTTCAACGCCGACCGCGGCGACACCGTCCAGGTGGAGACCGTGGCGTTCGCCGAGGACGGCACGGCCATCACCGCGGCGAAGGCCGCCGCGGAGGCCGCCGAGAACCCGCCCGCGGCGGCCGGCGGGCTCGACATCATGAACCTCGCGAAGACGGCCGGCGCCGTGATCGGGCTCCTCCTGTTCGCGCTCTTCGTCCGCAAGTCGCTCCGCGGCCGCCAGTCGGAGCTCGAGAAGGCCCTGCCCGAGCTGCTCAAGCAGGGCCCCGTGCCGGTCTCCGAGCTCACCGGCGCCGCCGCCGTGCGCCAGCTCGAGGGCCAGCGCAAGAGCCCGATCGAGGCCCAGATGGAGGATCTCGCCCGGCGCAAGCCCGACGACGTCGCACAGCTGCTGCGCGGCTGGCTCGTGGAGCGCTGATGTCCGCGAGCACGATGAGCGGCCGCGAGAAGGCCGCGATCCTGCTGGTCAGCCTCGGCCAGGACGCCTCGGCCGAGGTGTTCAAGCACCTTCGCCAGGAGGAGATCGACGAGCTCACCCTCGAGATCGCGAGCATGGGCCACATCGCGCCCGACCGGAAGCAGTCGGTCGTGGAGGAGTTCTACGAGGTGGCCGTCGCGCAGGAGTACATCACCGAGGGCGGCCTCGAGTACGCGCGCGGGATCCTTCAGAAGGCCCTTGGCGAGGGGCGGGCCGACGAGGTCATGGCGCGCCTGTCGAGCGCTATCCACGTGAGCCCCTTCGAGTTCCTGCGTCGCACCGATGCATCACAGATCCTCAACGTGATGGCCAACGAGCATCCCCAGACGATCGCGCTCGTCCTCGCCTATCTACCCTCGGAGACCGCCGCCCAGGTCGTCAGCTCCCTTCCTGACGACGTCCAGTCGGACGTCGCGATGCGCATCGCGCTGATGGACCGGACCGCGCCGGAGGTCATCAAGGAGATCGAGCGGGTGCTCGAGCGCAAGCTCTCGAGCGTCATCTCCCAGGACTTCACCTCGGCCGGCGGCCTTCGCTCGCTGGTCGACCTCCTCAACCAGGTCGACCGCACCACCGAGCGCACGATCGTCGAGGCGCTCGAGGAGCAGAACCCGGAGCTCGCCGACGAGGTCCGCCGCATGATGTTCCTCTTCGAGGACATCACGGTGCTCGACGACCGCAGCATCCAGCAGGTGCTCCGCGAGGTCGACACCAAGGAGCTCACCCTGGCGCTCAAGGGCGTCGGAGCCGACGTGCAGGACGCGATCCTGCGCAACATGAGCGAGCGGGCCGCCACCAACATCCGCGAGGAGCTCGAGTTCATGGGTCCGATGCGCGTGAAGCAGGTGGAGGAGGCCCAGCAGAAGGTCGTTGCCGTCATCCGCCGCCTCGAGGAGGCCGGGACGATCGTGATCATCCGCGGCGGCGAGGACCAGCTTGTCTCGTAGCCTGCTGCGCGGCTCGAGCATGTCGGAGGAGAGCGTCGCGGTGCCGCTGCGCCCGCGCATCGTCCGGCGGGTCGACCCCACCACGCCGGAGGGCATCGCCGAGCGCGCCCGCGAGGACGCCGAGGCGGCGATCGCCCAGGCGGCCGGAGAGGCCGACGCCCTGCGCGAGCACGCGCGCCAGGAGGGCTTCGCCCAGGGGCGCGCCGAGGCCGAGGTCGAGGTGGCCGACACGCTCGCCACGCTGCGGGCGATGGCCCGCGGCCTCTCCGAGCAGCGCGAGGCCATCGAGGAGGCGGCGGTCCGCGAGGCCACGGCCCTCGCGGTCGAGATCGCCGCGCGCATCGTGCGCGCCGACGTGGCCGCCAACCCCGAGCGCGTGGCCGACGTCCTGCGCGGCGCGATCCGCCGCGCGGCCGACCGCTCGCAGCTGGTCGCCCGGGTCAGCCCGATCGACCTCGCCGCGTGCCGCGAGGCGGCCCCCACGATCCTCGAGGAGATGGGCGGCATCGCCCGCTTCGAGGTGGTCGACGACCCGCGTGTCATGCCGGGCTCGTGCGTGCTCGAGACCTCGGCCGGCGACGTGGACGCCACCTTCGAGAGCCAGCTCGGCCGGGTGCTGGAGGCGCTGGTCGCGCCGCCCGACGAGGCCCTCCTGCTGCCGCACCGATGACGACGGTCGATCTCTCCCCGGCGCGCGAGCGCCTGCGGCACCTCGACCCCTACCGCCTCAACGGCCGCGTCTCCGAGCTGATCGGCCTCGTGGTCGAGAGCCGGGGGCCCGAGGCCAGCGTCGGCGAGCGCTGCGAGATCCTCGTCCCGGGGCACCGCACCGGGCGCCCGCCCCTGCAGGCCGAGGTGGTCGGCTTCCGCGAGGGGCGCACCCTTCTGATGCCGCTCGGCGACGCCTCCGGCGTCGGCCCGGGCCAGACCGTGATCGCGACCGGCCACGCCGTGCGCGTCGACGTGGGGCAGGGCCTCCTCGGCCGTGTGCTCGACGGCCTCGGCCGGCCCATCGACGGCCTCGGCCCCCCCGCGATCGAGGCGCGCCGTGCCATCGACGCGCCGCCGCCGGACGTGCTCGGGCGCCCGACGATCCGCACCCCGCTGCCGCTCGGCGTCCGCGCGATCGATGCCCTGATGCCCTGCGGGCGCGGCCAGCGCATGGGCATCTTCGCCGGCTCGGGCGTGGGCAAGAGCACCACGATGGGGATGATGGCGCGGGGCACCAGCGCCGACATCAACGTCATTGCGCTGGTCGGCGAGCGCGGCCGTGAGGTGCGCGAGTTCATCGAGCACGACCTCGGGCCGGAGGGCCTCGCCCGCAGCGTCGTCGTGGTGGCCACCTCCGACCAGCCGGCCCTCGTGCGCATCAAGGCCGCCTTCGTCGCCACCACGATCGCCGAGTTCTTCCGCGACCAGGGCGCCGACGTGCTGCTGATGATGGACTCGGTGACGCGTCTGGCCACGGCGCAGCGCGAGGTGGGCCTGGCCATCGGCGAGCCCCCGGCGACGCGTGGCTACACGCCGTCGGTGTTCCAGCTGCTGCCGCGGCTGCTCGAGCGCGCCGGCACCGCTCCCGTGGGAAGCATCACCGCCCTCTACACCGTGCTGGTGGAGGGCGACGACATGAACGAGCCGGTGGCCGACGCCGTGCGGTCGATCCTCGACGGGCACATCGTGCTCTCCCGCGAGCTGGCCCACCGCCACCACTACCCGGCGATCGACGTGCTGCAGTCGGTGTCGCGGCTCTCACCCCAGCTGCTCTCGCCCGAGCACCTCGAGGCGGGCGGCCGGCTGCGCGGCCTGATGGCCGCGCACAAGCGCGCCGAGGACCTCATCGCGATCGGCGCATACATCCCGGGCTCCGACCCCCGCGTCGATGAGGCCCGCGCCAAGCTCGAGGACATCGAGGGCTTCCTGCGCCAGGGGACGCACGACCCCTACTCGCGCGACGAGGCGCTCGGGCGCCTGCTCGCGCTGACCGGCTCCCCCGGGCCCGTCGTCGTGGACGAGGTGGTACCCGGCGCGGTGAGCCTGACCGGCGCCTTCGACCCCCTGCCACCCGGCGTCCAGGTGGTGCCCGGCTAGATCCCGCCCGCGGTCGCCCTGAGGGCGGCCGCCGCGTCGCCGAGTGCGGCCGCGATCCGCCGCAGGTCGGCCCGGAGGGCGGGCCGCGCCACCGTGAACGAGACCGTGCCCTCCAGGAGGTGCGTGTCGGCGCCGCGCACGGTCCAGCGCACCTCGAATCGCCCGCTCCGCACCGTGGCCGGCAGCGGTATGCGGACCTGCGACGCGTCGCGGGCGGCGATGCGGCCGCGAACGCCGGCGACGGGTGCGCCATCGACCGTGACGCCGGCGTCGACGACCTCGGCCAGGGGTTCCGCGTACCGTGCGACGACGGTCGCGGGCGCGGCCTGCAGGTTCGCGCCGTCGGCCGGGGTGGTCGTGTCGAGCGCCGTGTGGGCCGCCGCGGCGGAGGGGATGACGAGAACGGCGGCGAAGGCCGCGACGATCGGGAGGCGGTGCGTCACCCGCCGATCGTAGCCCGCTCCCCGCCCGGCCCCGCGCGGCCGGGCACGGTCACCGCAGGCCGTGCAGCTCGCGCGCGGCCGCGATCGTCTCGTACGCCTCCGCCTCGGCCCGGGCGATCAGGTGCTCGTCGGCCTCGCGCGGTGTGTCGCCCGAGAGCACCGGCGTGAAGTCGCGGCCCGCGCGCTCGCGCGCGAGCGCCAGCCAGTCGGCCGGGATCTCCTCGGGCAGGTCGACGCCCACCATCCGCGCGAGCAGCGACGCCCACAGGCGGGCGAGCAGGTCGATGTTGTAACCGCCGCCGGTGACCACCAGCCAGCGGCCACGGGCGGCGTCGAAGGCGAGGTCGTGCATCGCCGTGTTGAGGCGCGCGAAGGCGGCGGTCGTCACCTGGAGGTGGGCCATGGGGTCGGTGTGGTGGGGGTCGACCCCCGTCATCGAGACGATCACGTCGGGCCGGAAGCGCCGCACGGCGGGCGCGACGACCTCCTCGAAGGCCCGCAGGTACGACCCGTCGGCGGCGTATGGGGGCAGGGGCACGTTGACCGCCGTGCCCTCGCCGGCGCCGACCCCGCGCTCGGAGAGGCCGCCGGTGCCGGGGTAGAGGTAGCGCCCGCTCTCGTGGACCGAGCAGGTCAGCACGCGCGGGTCCTCGTAGTAGATCCACTGCACGCCGTTGCCGTGGTGGGCGTCGACGTCGATGTAGGCGATCCGCTCTGCGCCGCGCTCGAGCAGCGCGGAGATGGCGACGGCGGCGTCGTTGTAGATGCACATGCCGGA
>LNEQ01000198.1 GCA_001464995.1 Actinobacteria bacterium Ga0077541 | reverse complement strand
GTGGACCCCCATCAGCTCCGCGTCGGTCGCCAGGCGCGGCACCACGCACCGCACGTCCGGGTGGTCGAGCAGGCCGTAGGCGCGCAGCAGCTCGATGCCCAGCTCGCGCCGCAGCGGCCGCTCGTCGTCGGCGCTCGGGTTGTAGGCCTGCAGGTGCGGGCCGTAGACGAAGACCGTGTCCTGTGGCACCCGCCGATCGTAGCCGTACCTCGGGCGGGACCGGTTCTCTGGCGCCCGGGCGGTTGCAGCGTTCCGCCGGAACTGGCATCCTGCCGACTTAGCAACAATCGTAACGAGGGAGAGGGCGTCATGAGGGTGAAGGATGCGATGAGCCCGATCAGCGCGATCGTGGGCCCCGAGCACACCCTCCAGCAGGCGGCCGCCCGCATGGTCCAGCACCGCACGGGCGCGGCCGTCGTGCTCGACGGGGCGCTGCCGGGGCCAGCCGTGGTCACCGAGCGAGACCTGCTGCGCGCGGTCGCCGCCGGGCGCGACCCGGCGACCGCCTACGTCGAGGACCACATGACGGGGGAGGTCGTCACCGCGGCGCCCGACTGGCCGATCAGCGACGCCGGCACGGTCATGGTCAAGCACGGCGTGCGCCACGTCCTCGTCTTCGATCCTCTCGATGCGCGACGTCGTCCGCGTCGGCGGCCTGGCCGAGTCGCGGGCTCAGACGGCGGGCGCCTCGACGCACTGAGGCTCTTCGGCGGGGCGGTCCCTGCGCGGGAACGAGGTCCAATTGAACCCCGGGCGTTCGTTCAATTGAACCGATCCCACGAAACGCCTGCGTGCAGTCGGTTCTCGCGGGGCCCTGGAGTGACCTCGGTGCCTTTGCGCGGGATGGCGTGGTCTCAGCGCCTCTGCCCGCTTCGGAGTGGCCGCGCTTCGGAGTGATCTCACTCCCCGTGCTGGGGACGATCGTCTGGGGCGTCCAGAGACCACCGCCCTTCGGGCGTGCGTCGACGCACTGATCTCCCACTATCGGGGAGATCAGGGCGACAAAACGGCCCCTCGTCGGGGCCGTTTTGAGTCCGCTCCTCCGGGCTTCGCC
>LNEQ01000197.1 GCA_001464995.1 Actinobacteria bacterium Ga0077541 | reverse complement strand
CGCGGTGGCCGGGCTCAGCTCCCCCGGCTCGAGCGGCGGGGTGGCGACGGACGACGACACACCGCGAGGGTAGAGCACCGGAGGCCCGCCGAGCCTCCCCCCGGGCGCGCGTGTCAGGCGGTCGCCGCGAGGATGGGGGCCACGGCGTCGAGGATGCGCTCGGCGCAGACGTCCTTGGTCGCGCGCTCCACGGTCTCCTCGCCTGCCTCGCCGATGATCGTGACGGCGTTCTCGCCGGACTCGAAGCCGATGCCCTCGACCGAGACGTCGTTGTGGACGATCAGGTGCAGGCCCTTGCGGACGCGCTTGGCGCGGGCGCGCTCGAGCCCGGCCGGGCCGTGCTCGGCGGCGAAGCCCACCACCACCTGCCGCTCCCGGCGCGAGGCGAGGTCGGAGAGGATGTCGGCGGTCGGCTCCAGGTCGAGCGCCAGCCGGCCCTCGGCGCTCTTGTCGATCTTGCCCTCGAGCGGCGCTCCCGGGCGGAAGTCGGCCACGGCCGCCGCCATCACCAGGACGTCGCAGGCGGGGAACTCGGCCAGGGCCGCCGCGTGCAGGTCGGCCGCCGTCGGGGCATCGACGTAGCGGATGCCCGCGCGCCGGGGCAGGTCGACGTTCGACGCGAGCACGGTCACCTCGGCGCCCCGCCGCCGGGCCGCCTCGGCGATGGCCCATCCCATGCGGCCGCTCGAGCGGTTGCCGACGAAACGCACCGGGTCGATCGGCTCGCGCGTGCCTCCCGCGCTCACCAGCACGCGCCGGCCCGCGAGGGTGCCCGCGCCCGCCAGGCGCGCCTCGACGGCGTCCACGATGTCCACGGGGTCGGCCAGGCGGCCGACGCCGATGTCGCCGTCGGCCAGCAGGCCGGACGCCGGGTCGATCTCCTGCACGCCCCGGGCGCGCAGCAGCGCCAGGTTGGCGGCGGTCGCCGGGTGCAGGTACATCCGCGTGTTCATCGCCGGCGCGATCACGACGGGCCCCTCGAACGCGAGGAGCGTCGCGCCGAGCAGGCCGTCGCCGAGGCCGGCGGCCATGCGCGCGACCGTGTTGGCCGACGCCGGTGCCACCAGCGCGAGGTCGTGCGAGCGCGCCAGCTCGAGGTGCCCGTAGCCGGGGCGCTCCTCCGCGCCGAAGAGGTCGACGCCGACCGGCCGGCCCGAGAGCGCCGAGAAGGTGGCCGGGCCGACGAAGCGCTGGGCCGAGCGGGTCATCACCACGGTCACGCCGTGCCCGCGGCGCTGGAGGATCCGCATCACGTCCACCGCCTTGTAGGCGGCGATCCCCCCGGAGACCCCGAGCAGGATCTCAGGCATCCGCCGCCCCGGTGACGGCGCTCACGATGCGCGCCAGGTCGTCGACCGCGACGGCGACGGTCTCGTTGACCACGACGTGGTCGAACTCGTCGCGGGCCGCCAGCTCGATGGCCCCGGTCGCCAGGCGCTGGGCGATCTCCCCCTCGGTGTCGGTCGCCCGGGCCTCCAGACGCGCGCTCAGCTCATCGGCCGAGGGCGGGGCGATGAAGACCGACACCGCCTCCGGGATCATGCGGCGCACGGCGCGCGCGCCGGCCAGCTCGATCTCGACGACCGGTGACCGCCCCTCGCCGAGGATGCGATCGACCTCGGAGCGGAGGGTCCCGTAGCGGTTGCCCGCGTAGGTCACGTGCTCGAGGAACTCCCCGGCGGCGACCCGCCGCTCGAACTCCTCGGGCGTCAGGAAGTGGTAGTGCCGGCCGTCGACCTCGCCGGGGCGAATGCGGCGCGTGGTGGCCGACACGGCGACCCTCAGGTCGGGGAAGCGAGCGAGCATTCCCTGGATCAGGGTGCCCTTGCCCGCGCCCGACGGTCCCGAGACGATGATGACGCGCGGTCGCGTCGCTACCGGTGCAGCAGCTCCAGCAGCTCGGAGCGCTGCCGGTCGGACAGGCCCCCGATCGTCTTGCCCTGCGATATGCGACAGGTGTTCAGGAATCGGGTCGCCTTGACCTTGCCGTACTTCGGGACGGCCATCAGCATGTCGAAGACCTTGGCCGTCATCACGAAGTCGGGCGGATTGGAGATGACGGCCCCGATCGAGACGCTCCCGCTCTTGAGATCCTTCTTGAGCTGGGCCCGGCGCGAGCGGATGTCGTTCGCCCGCCGGAGCGCCTCCATGCGCTGGTCGAGCGAGCGCTCGGGGGCCTGCGACTGGGGCTTGGGAGTGGTGGTGGCCATCGCGGGCCATTCTAGGTTCGTGGTCCGCGTGCTGGCAAGGCGACCTTTGCAGCCGTTTTACGTCGTTTTCACGCTTGTTGCAGGCGAAGCTACGGCGAGGCGACCTTACATAATCTCGGCCTCAACTTGAGGTTCATACCACCGTCGGACCCGGCCGGAAGGCCCTGCCGGGGCGGGTCGGGCGCCCACCGTCCTGCAGGGCTCGAGGGTACCCGGCGCCGCCCGCGGCGATGGCCGCAGCCGCGGCCGCCCCGGCCTCGATCGTCGTGATGCAGGGGATGCCGGCGCGGATGGCGGCGGCGCGGATCTCGAAACCGTCGGTGCGTGCGCCCTGCCCACCCTGGGGGGTGTTGATCACGAGGTCGATCGCCCCCTGCTCGATGAGGTCGCCGACGTGGGGCGCGCCCTCGGAGATCTTGTGGACGCGGGTCACGGCGAGGCCGGCCGCCGCGAGGGCCGTCGCGGTGCCACCGGTCGCCAGCAGTTCGAGCCCCGCGCGCGCGAGGCGCGCCGCCAGGGCCACCGCCTCGGGCTTGTCGGCGTCGCGGGCCGAGATGAAGGCGGTGCCGCTGCGCGGGAGCGCCTGCCCGGCGCCCCGCTGGGCCTTGGCGAAGGCCTCGGCGAAGCTGCCGCCGAGGCCCATCACCTCGCCGGTCGCCCGCATCTCCGGGCCGAGCACGGGGTCGGCGCCCGTGAAGCGGGAGAACGGGAGCACGGCCTCCTTCACGGCGACGTGGCGCTGCGGCGCCGCGACCGGCAGGCCGAGCTCGGCAAGCGAGGCGCCGAGCATCAGGCGGACCGCATGGCGCACCAGGGGGACGCCGGTCGCCTTGGCGACGAACGGGATCGTGCGGGAGGCGCGCGGGTTGGCCTCGATCACGTAGATGCTCCCGTCGCGGAGCACCGCGAACTGCACGTTCAGGAGCCCCACGACGCCCAGGCCCCGCGCGAGGGCCGCGGTCTGCTCCTCGAGCTCGGCGATCAGCCCCGGTCCGGCGCTCTGCGCCGGGAGCACGCAGGCCGAGTCGCCCGAGTGGACGCCCGCGGCCTCGACGTGCTCCATGACCGCCGCCGTCCAGCACTCCTCGCCGTCCGAGAGCGCGTCCACGTCGAGCTCGACCGCGTTCTCGAGGAAGCGGTCCACCAGCAGCACGCCCTCGGGGCGCTCGCGGGCGATGTACGCGCGCACCGCCTCCGGCGAGTCGCAGATCGCCATCGCGCGCCCGCCGAGCACGTATGAGGGGCGGATCAGCACGGGGTAGCCGACGCGCTCGGCGGCGGCGAGCGCCTCCTCGCCGCCGTTCGCCACCGCCCACGGCGGCGCCTTCAGGCCGAGACGGTCGAGCAGCGCGCCGAAGCTCCCGCGATCCTCGGCAAGGTCGATCGCGGCCGGGGTGGTGCCGAGCACCGGCACGCCGGCCTCGGCCAGGGCGCGCGCCAGCCGCAGGGGGGTCTGGCCGCCGAGCTGGGCGATGACCCCCACCGGCTTCTCGGCCGCGCAGATGTCGAGGACGGCGTCGATCGTGACCGGCTCGAGGTAGAGCCGGTCGCTCACCCCGTGGTCGGTTGAGACCGTCTCCGGGTTGCAGTTGATCATCACCGACGCATAGCCGAGGTCGCGGACCGTCTCGGCGGCGTGGACGCAGCAGTAGTCGAACTCGATCCCCTGCCCGATCCGGTTGGGGCCCGAGCCGAGGACGACGATCGAGGCGCGATCGTCTCCTCGAACCCCGCGTAGTAGTAGGGGGTGAGGGCCTCGAACTCGGCCGCGCAGGTGTCGACCGCGTGGTAGGTCGGCCGCACGCCGAGGGCGCGCCTCCGCTCCCCCACCTGGAGCTCGGTCGCCCCCGTGGCGACGGCGATGTCGCGATCGACCACCCCGGCCCGGCGGGCGGTGCGCAGCGCGGTCGCGTCGAGCGCGTCCAGGGAGCCCCCGACCGCCGTCCGGGCGGCGGCCAGCGCGCCGAGCTGGGAGAGGAACCAGGGATCGATGTGGGTGGCCTCGCGGACCGCCTCCTCCCCCACCCCGTTCGCCAGGGCCCACAGGATCACGTCATAGCGGTCCCAGGAGGGCGTGCGCAGGATCTCCAGGGCCTCCGCGCCGTCCCGGGGCGTGCGGGGCCGCACGTCGAGCTCGCGGCCCGACATGGCTTTGCCGAACGCCTCGCCGAAGGTGCGCCCGAGGGCCAGGACCTCCCCCACGCTCTTCATGTGGGTCGTCAGCTCGGACGACGCGCCGGGGACCTTCTCGAACGCGAAGCGTGGGATCTTCACCGCGACGTAGTCGAGGCTCGGCTCGAAGCTGGCGGGGGTGACGCCGGTGATCTCGTTGGGCAGCTCGTCGAGCGTGTAGCCGACCGCGAGGCGGGCGGCGATCTTGGCGATCGGGAAGCCGGTGGCCTTGGACGCGAGCGCCGACGAGCGCGACACCCGCGGGTTCATCTCGATCACGACCATCTCGCCGCTCGCGCGGTCGAGGGCGAACTGAACATTCGCGCCGCCGGTCGAGACGCCGACCGCGCGGATCACCGCGATCGCGGCGTCGCGCAGGCGCTGCAGCTCGGGATCGGTGAGGGTCATCACCGGCGCCACGGTCACCGAGTCGCCCGTGTGGACGCCCATCGGGTCGATGTTCTCGATCGAGCACACGATCACGGCGTTGTCGGCGGTGTCGCGCACGACCTCCAGCTCGATCTCGGCCCAGCCGACGAGCGAGCGGTCGATCAGCACCTGGGAGATCGGGCTCGCGGCGAGCGCCTTCTCGAGCATCGACTCGAACTCCTCCGGGGTGTGCGCCGCACCGCCGCCCTCGCCGCCGAGGGTGAAGCCCGGGCGCAGGATCACCGGCAGGCCCAGCTCGGCGACCGCGCGGCGCCCGGCCTCCATGTCGGACACCACCCGGTTCTCGGGCACCGCCAGCCCCGCGGCGGCCATGGTGTCGCGGAAGACCTCGCGGTCCTCGGCGCGACGGATGGCGGCGACGTCGGCGCCGATCAGCTCCACGCCGAAGCGCTCGAGCACGCCGGCCGCGCTCAGGTCCATCGCGAGGTTGAGGGCGGTCTGGCCCCCGAGGGTCGGCAGCAGCGCGTCGGGGCGCTCCAGCTCGATGATCGCCTCCACCGACTCCACGTCGAGCGGCTCGACGTAGGTGCGGTCGGCCACCGAGGGGTCGGTCATGATCGTGGCCGGGTTGGAGTTGACCAGGACGACCCGGTACCCCTCCTCGCGCAGCGCCCGTGCTCCCTGGGTGCCCGAGTAGTCGAACTCGCCCGCCTGGCCGATCACGATCGGCCCGCTGCCCAGCACCATGATCGTCGAGATGTCGTCGCGGCGCGGCATCAGCGACCACCCCCCAGCGACGAGACGAACTCGGAGAACATGTACCGCGCATCGCGCGGCCCCGGACTCGCCTCGGGGTGGTACTGCACCGACCAGGCCCGCAGCTCCGGCGCGGCGATGCCCTCCACCGAGCCGTCGAACAGGCTGGTGCGGGTGACCTCCACGCCGTCGGGGAGCCCGTCGTCGACCACCGCGTAGCCGTGGTTCTGCACCGTGATCTCCACCCTGCCGTCGTCGCTGCGTCGCACCGGGTGGTTGGCCCCCCGGTGCCCGAAGGCCAGCTTGCGCGTCGACAGGCCGAGCGCCTGCGAGAGCATCTGATGGCCGAGGCAGATGCCGAAGACCGGCACCTCGCCGAGCAGCCCGCGCACGGTCTCGATCACCGTCGTCACCGCGGCGGGGTCGCCGGGGCCGTTGGAGAGGAAGACCCCGTCGGGGTCGCGCGCCAGCACCTCGGCGGCCGTGACGCCGGCGGGGACGACGTCGAGCCGGCAGCCCGCTCCGACCAGCCCGCGGGCGATGCTCTCCTTCATCCCGCAGTCGATCGCCACGACGCGGGGGCCCTCGGTGCCGAGCATCCGGGCGGGCCCGGCGGCCTGCGAGGCGAGGTCGCGCCCGTCGAGCACGGGGTGCGCGCGCACCATGGCCAGCAGCTCGTCGGGCAGCATCTCGGTGGTGACGCCGCCGCGCATGGCCCCCCGGTCGCGGAGGTGGCGCACCAGGCGGCGGGTGTCGCAGTCCTCGACGGCGACGACGCCGCGCTCGGAGAGCCAGGTGCGCCAGCCCGTCGGCCCACCCACCCCGGCGGCGTCGCCGGCGCGGCGCATGATCACCGCACCCGGCCAGGCGCGCGTGCTCTCGTCGAGGCCGGGCCCGGCGCCGTAGTTGCCGATCATCGGTGCGGCGAAGCAGAGGATCTGCCCGAGGTAGGAGGGGTCGGTGACCGCCTCCTGGTAGCCCGACATGCCCGTGGTGAAGACCATCTCACCGAGCGCCGTGCCCGGTGCGCCGACGCTCCGCGCCGGGAGGACGAGCCCGTCCTCCAGCACGACCCACGTCTCGCCCGGGCTCACCTGACCAGCCGGGAGATCGCCTTGAACTCGTCCGAGCCGGCCACCTCGAGCATCTCGAAGAGGGCCATCTCGGTGCTCGTGATCTCCGCGCCCTCGGAGGCCATCTTCTCGAGGGCGAGGGTGCGGTTGGCCGGGGCGCGCGAGGAGACCGCGTCGCCGGCCACGTGGACCGCGTAGTCGCGGGCGATCAGATCGAGCACGGTCTGGTTGACGCACACGTGCGTCTCGATGCCGGCCACCACCCAGTCGGTGCACCCGGCTTCCTCGAGCGCGGCGTCGAAGGCCTCCACCCCGCACGCCGAGAAGCGCATCTTCTCGACGACCGGCGTGCCGTCGGGCAGCCGCTCGGCGAGCTCGGGCACGGTCTGACCGAGGCCCTTCGTGTACTGCACGCTCACCAGCACCGGCCGGCCGAGGATGCCGAAGCCCTCCGCGAGGATGCCGCAGTTGGCGACGACCTGGTCGAAGCCGTCGATCACCGGGCGAAACGCCTCCTGGACGTCGATCAGGATCAGCCCGGTCGACTCCCGGCTGAGGAGCCCGGGGTGTCGTGCGCCTACGGTCGCCATGCGATCTGCCCTCCCGCGATCGTGAGGTTGACCCTGCCGTGCAGCTGCTCTCCCAGCCACGCCGAGTTGCGCGACTTGCTCTGGAAGCCGCCCTCGCCGACGACCACGACGGCCTCCGGATCGATGAGGGCGACGTCGGCGACCGCGCCCTCGGCCAGCGTGGGCACCGGCAGCGCGAGGGCCGCGGCGGCGTCACTGCCCATGCGCCGCACCAGCAGCTCGAGGGGAACCTCTCCCGTGCGCACCAGGTGGGTGTTGCAGACGGCGAATGCGGTCTCCAGCCCGGTGATGCCGAAGGGGGCCTCCTCGAAGGGGACCTCTTTCTCGTCGGCGTCGTGGGGCGCGTGGTCGGTGGCCACCAGGTCGAGCGTGCCGTCGAGGAGCGCCGCGATCAGGCTCCGCCGGTCCGACTCCTCGCGCAGCGGCGGGTTCATCTTGTGGCGCGCCGGGTCGAGCGAGGCGATCGCCGCGTCGGTGAGCGTGAGGTGGTGCGGGGTCACCTCGCCGGTGATGCGCACCCCGCGCTCCTTGGCCCGCCGGATCTCGTCGACCGTCTCGGAGGCGGAGACGTGGCAGATGTGGATGAAGCCCCCCTCGTACTCGGCGAGCACCGCGTCGCGCGCGACGGCGATGCTCTCGGAGACCGGCGGGATGCCCGCGAGCCCGAGCCGGCTGGCGACGGCGCCCTCGTGCGCGACCCCGCGACCCGACAGGGTCATGTCCTCCTCGTGGAGCACCAGGGGAAGGCCGGTGATCCGCTGGTACTGGAGCGCGCGGCGCATCACGCCGGCGTCCGACACGGGGTGGCCGTCGTCGCTGAAGCCGGCGGCCCCGAGCTCGGCCATCTCGACCTGCTCGGTCAGCTCCTTGCCCTTCTGCCCGACCGTGATGGCGGCGTAGAAGCCGACCCGCACCGCGGCCTCGCGCTCGGCGCGGTCGATGAGGGTGCCGAGCACCGCGGCGTTGTCGACCACCGGCGAGGTGTTGGGCATGGCCACGATGGTGACGAAGCCGCCCGCGGCCGCCGACATGCTGCCGGTGGCGATGTCCTCGAGGTCCTCGCGGCCGGGCGTGCGCAGGTGCACGTGGGGGTCCACGAAGCCGGGGACGGCGATCATCCCCGTGCCGTCGATCGCCTCGAGGCCCTCCGGGTCGCCGCCGATCACCCCGTCGCGGATCACCAGGTCGCGCACCTCGTCGATGCCGGCCGCCGGGTCGAGCACGCGCGCGCCGCGGATCACCAGAGAGGCGGCCGGACCCGGCCGCTGCACCAGTCGGGCCCCCATCAGACCGCCACCGCGCCGATCGGGTGCTCGGCCGGCTCGGCGCCCGGAGAGGGCCCGGCCAGCAGGTCGTAGAGAACCGCCATGCGCACCACCATGCCGTTCGCCGCCTGTCGTTCGATGAGGGTCTTGGGGTCGTCCGCCAGCGCGCCGGAGATCTCGACGCCGCGGTTGATCGGGCCGGCGTGCATCACGCGCTGGCCGGGGCGCAGGCGCCCGTGGTTGACGCCGTAGGTCGCCGCGTACTCGCGCAGCGACGGCACGAAGCCGCCGGGGCCCATGCGCTCCAGCTGCATCCGCAGCACGTAGACCACGTCGGCGTCGGCGACGTCGCGGATGTCGGTGGAGGTGGCCACGCCGAGCGCCTCCTCGGCGTCGCGGGGGATCAGCGTGGGCGGCGCGATCAGCGTCACGCGGGCGCCCATCATCTGGAAGCCGCGGATGCCCGAGCGCGCGACGCGCGAGTGGGCGACGTCGCCGACGAACGCGATGTGCAGCCCGTCGAGGGGCCCCACCTCGCGCTCGATGGTGTAGAGGTCGAGCAGGGTCTGGGTGGGGTGCTCGTGCTTGCCGTCGCCGGCGTTGATCACCGCCGCACCGGTGTGGCGCGCGGCCAGCTGGCACGCGCCCACCGACTGGTGCCGGATCACGAGCACGTCGGGCAGGTAGGAGTTGAGGGTGATGACCGTGTCCTTGAGGGTCTCCCCCTTCTCCACGCTGGAGCCCGAGCCCTTGACGTTCACCACGTCGGCCGACAGGCGCTTGCCGGCCAGCTCGAACGAGGTCGAGGTACGGGTGGACGCCTCGAAGAACATGTTGATGATCGTCCGGCCGCGGAGCGTCGGCACCTTCTTGATGTCGCGCTCCATCACCTCGGCGAAGCGGTTGCCCACGCGCAGGATGCGCGCGATCTCGGCGCGGTCGAGGTCGGCGATGGTGAGCAGCGAGCGGCGGGTCACCGGACCGCCTCCAGCACGACCTGGTCGGTCCCGTCCACCTCGGCGAGATGCACCGCGATCCGCTCGGCCCGGGAGGTCGGCAGGTTCTTGCCGACGTAGTCCGGGCGGATCGGCAGCTCGCGGTGACCGCGGTCCACCAGCACCGCCAGCTGCACCAGCGGCGGGCGGCCGTAGTCGAAGATGGCGTCGATCGCGGCCCGGATCGTGCGGCCGGTGAACAGGACGTCGTCCACCAGGATCACGGCCCGCTCGGCCACGTTGAAGTCGAGCACGGTGTCGCCCACGACCGGCAGGGCGCCACGGCGGGCGTCGAGCCCGACGTCGTCGCGGTAGAGCGCGATGTCCACGGTGCCGGTCGCGGGCTCCGTACCGGCGAACTCGCCGATCAGGCGGGCCAGACGGGCCGCCAGCGGCACCCCGCGGGTGTGGATGCCGACCAGCGCGAGCTTCTCGGGCTCGGCGTGCCGCTCGACGATCTCGTGGGCGATGCGGGCGACGGTGCGGCGGACCTGGTCCTGATCGACCAGCACCTTCCCGGTGGCGCCGCTCACGGGCGCGCGCACGCGCAGGGCACGAGGGCGGGGTGGATCATCGTCGCTCCTTCTCGGTCTCGCCGGACCGGCTTAAAGGTCACTCCGCCGGGAAGGTAGCAGGTGCCTCCGACGCACCGTCAGCGGCCGCCGGCCGCGCGCGCCCGCGAACGGGGTGCACAAGCGGCTCACCCCGCTCGGGGAACGGGATCTCGATCTGATCGAAGTCGCGCGGCACCAACGTCTCCGGGAAGACCGCGCCCGCCTCGGCCCGCACGTCCGACGGCGCGCAGCGGCTCGACAGGTGCGTCAGCACCAGCAGCCCGACACCCGCGTCACGGGCCAGCTCGGCGGCCTCGCGGGCCGTGGTGTGGCGGGTCTCCCGCGCCCGGGCGCGGTCCTCGTCGAGGAAGGTGGCCTCGTGGACGAGCACGGCCGCGCCGCGCGCCGCCTCCCGCGTGGCGTCGCAGGGCTCGGTGTCGCCCGTGATCACCACGGTGCGGCCGGGGCGGGCGGCGCCCAGCACCTCGTCGGGACGGACCGTGCGGCCCGCGGGCGTCACGACCTCCTCCCCGCGCTGGAGCAGCCCGAAGTCGGGCCCCGGCGTGACCCCCAGCGCCCGTGCGGCATCGAGGTCGAAGGCTCCGGGCCGGGGGTCCTCGACGAGGGCGTACCCCACCGAGGGGATCGAGTGGCGCGTCGGGAAGGCGTCGAAGCGGAAGCCGTCGCCCCGCAGCGCCACCGCGGGCCCCGGCTCGTCGATCTCCTCCAGATCGACCGGGAAGGGGAGCCGGCCGATGATCGGCTGCATCGCCTCCATCAGCCGGATCAGGCCGCGCGGGCCGATCAGCTCCAGCGGCCGCTCGCGGCCGCGCAGCCCGTAGGTCTTGAACAGGCCGGGAAGCCCGAGGTAATGGTCGCCGTGCATGTGGGTGATGAGGATCCGGTCGAGGTCGACGAGACCCTGCCCCGAGCGCAGAAGCTGGCGCTGGGTGCCCTCCCCGCAGTCGACCAGCCACCGCTCGCCGCCGCGCGCGATCAGGGTCGCCGCCGTTCCCCGCGCCGATGTGGGGACCGACGCGGCGGTGCCGATCAGCGTGACGAACAGATCCATCCGGCGATCCTAGTGGCGGGAGCCGCGCACCAGTTCCGGGGCGAGCGGCCCCTCCGGCTCGTCGACGGCCCGGAAGGCGATCGCGATCGGTGATCCGGGGACGATCGCGATCTCGGCCATGCTGTGGCGGGGAGCGCGCCGCCGGTCGGTCGGGCTGCCCGGGTTGAGGATCCAGAAGCCGTCGGCGGCGACCTCGTGCAGGGGGATGTGCGAGTGGCCGAACACGACCCCGTCGCACCCGGGGAACCGGCGCCGCAGGCGCTCGAGGCGCCCGGCCTCGGGGCCCGCG
>LNEQ01000196.1 GCA_001464995.1 Actinobacteria bacterium Ga0077541 | reverse complement strand
GTCGGCAGCGTGGTGCCGGCCTTCGGCGTCAGGCGCAGGGCGTTCTGCTTGGGCAGGCTCGCGAGGAAGGTCGCCTGGGCGTCGTCGCCGGGCGCCGGGACCAGCGGGGAGAGCACGGTGAATCCCTCGGTCGTGGCCGCCGAGACGTTGCCGGCGGCGTCGATCTGGACCACCTGGAACGTGTAGGGGCCGTCCGCGAGGCCCGGCAGCTCGGCGGATGTCACCGGGGTGTCGATCGGCCCGACCACCATGCCGGCGGCGTTCACGACGCTCCAGCGCGAGAACGCGCCGGGCTCGGTGGTCCAGGAGAAGGTCGGGCTCACGCCGATCGAGGGGAAGGTAGGCCGCGCGGTGATCGCCGGCGGGGCTGGATCCGTCGTATCGACCTTGAACGCACGGGTCGCCTCGGCGCTGGGCTGGCCGGCCTCGGTGATCTGGGTGAGACGGAAGACGTAGTCGCCGTCGGGGAGCGCGGCCAGGGTGGCGGGCCGGCCACCCAGACCACGCTCGCCGCGCTCGCCGACGGCGACTACGTCTTCCGCCTCACGCAGATCACCCAAGCCGGCCAGCCGAGCGCCGAGGCCGCCCGGTCGTTCAAGGTCGACACCACGGCACCGGTGCCGCCGTCGATCACCGCGCGGCCGACCTTCCCGTCGATCGGCGTGAGCCCGACCTTCTCCTGGACCACCGAGCCCGGCGCGTTCTCGCGCTGGAGCGTCGTGAACGCCGCGGGCGCCGTCGTCGGTCCGATCGACACGCCGGTGACCGCTGCCGAGCTGCCGAGCCTGGCCGACGGCCCGTACACCTTCCAGGTGATCCAGATCGACGCCGCCGGCAACGTCTCGGCGGCGACGACCGAGGGCTTCACCCCGGCGCCCGGCGACGACGCCCAGGCGACCTTCCTCGCGAGCCTGCCCAAGCAGAACGCCCTGCGCCTGACGCCGAAGGCCGGCACCACGCTGCCGACGCTGCGGCCGGTGCTGCGGTGGAAGAAGGGTCCGCGCGGCACCAAGCTCTACAACCTGCAGATCTTCCAGGTGACCAAGCGCAAGAACAGCGCCAAGCCGAAGGTGACCAAGGTGCTCTCGCGCTTCCCGCGCGCACGGCAGTTCCGGCCGCCGACCAAGGGCCTGAAGCCGGGCACCTGCTACGTCTGGCGCGTCTGGCCCTACACCGGCACCGCCTTCACCACCCGCCCCGTGGGGGTCAGCAACTTCTGCGTCGCCAGCAAGACGGTGCTGCGCAAGAAGGCGCTCGCGGCCGCCGCGCGCAAGAAGGCGGCGCAGCGACGCGCCGCCATCGCCCGCGCGCGGCGCTGATCGCCGGTTCAGATCCCGAGGTCGAAGGGGCTGGGCTCGAGCCGGTGGTCGTGCTCGCGGCCGGGCCGCGGGGTCTCGTAGACCTCCGTGGCCCCGAGCCGCGGGGTGAGCGCGTCGGGGCGCACGAGCACGAAGATGCGCGTCTCTCGCTCGCGCTCGGCGGCCTGCCAGCGCCCGGACGTGAACCAGTCGATCGCGCCGAGCGGGCCGAGCAGTCCCGCCACGAGGCCCGCCATGACGCCTCCGGTGCCGGCGAACCGGTCGAACAGCAGCAGGGCGACGATGCCCGTGAGCACAACCCCGCTCAGCCGCATCCGGCGCTCCCGGGACGCCGCGACCGTCTCGTGGAGGCTCGCGCGCGGCGGGGGAACCGCCCGCACCAGCGCGTCGCGCACCCGGCGCGAGACCCCCACCGTGCCCATCAGCAGCGTCGGGAGGGCGACCACCGCGGCCGCCAGAGCCGTCTCCTGTGGGCGCACCGGCTCGCCGAGGAGCCAGGTGGCCACCCAGAAGGTCGTCACGACGGCGGCGGTCGCCACAGAGGCCTGACCGCGCCAGCGCGTCTCGTCGGCCACGCGGACCAGGCGGGGCAATCCGGCGAGAAGCGTCTCGGGCCTCAGGCGTCGCTCCTTTCGGTCGGGGTCGCCCATCCCTACAGTAGTGCGTCGTGACGAGCACGTCCCCTCTCCCGCCGGCGCCCGCGCCGACCTCCACCCGCCGCTGAGCCCGAGCGCCCCCATGGTCGGCGTGGTCGGTCTCGGCTACGTCGGACTCCCCCTTGCGGTGACCTTCGCCGAGGGCGGCGTGCCGGTACTCGGCCTCGACGCCATCCAGTCGAAGGTCGATCAGATCAACGGCGGCGAGTCCTACATCGAGGACATCGCCTCCGACCGCCTCGCGGCGCTGGTGGACGCCGGCCTCGTGCGCGCCACCACCTCGTGGGACGAGCTCCGCGGGGTCGACGCGATCCTGATCTGCCTCCCGACCCCGCTCACCGAGCACCGCGAGCCGGACCTCTCGGCGGTGCTCGGCGCAGCCGAGAGCCTCGCCCAGCGCCTGCGCCCCGGCCACCTGGTGGTGCTCGAGAGCACGACCTACCCGGGCACGACCCGCGAGGAGCTCGCGCCGGTGCTCGAGCGCTCCGGTCTGAAGGCCGGCAGGGACTTCCACCTCGCCTTCTCGCCCGAGCGGGTCGACCCCGGCCGCACCGACTGGACCACGGCCACCACGCCCAAGGTCGTGGGCGGCCTCACGCCCGAGTGCACGCGGCGGGCCATGGAGCTCTACGGGCGCGCGTGCGAGACCCTGGTGCCGGTCGGCAGCCCCGAGGTGGCCGAGCTGACCAAGCTGCTCGAGAACGTCTTCCGCAGCGTCAACATCGCCCTGGTCAACGAGCTGGCGATGCTCTGCGACCGCATGGACATCGACGTCTGGGACGTGATCGACGCGGCGGCCACCAAGCCGTTCGGGTACATGCCGTTCCGCCCGGGCCCGGGCCTCGGCGGGCACTGCATCCCGATCGACCCCTTCTACCTCACGTGGAAGGCGCGGGAGTTCGACCTCCACACCGAGTTCATCGAGCTCGCCGGCAAGGTCAACTCGCAGATGCCGATCTTCTGCGTCACGAAGGTCGGGCGGGCGCTCAACAGCCGCCGCAAGGCGATGAACGGCAGCCGGGTGCTGGTGATGGGGGTCTCCTACAAGGCCGACGTCAACGACACCCGCGAGAGCCCCTCGCTGCGCATCATCCAGCTGCTGCAGGCCGACGGCGCGGTGGTGGACTACCACGACCCGCACGTGCCGGAGCTGCCGAAGCTCGGGATGTCCTCGGTCGCGCTCGACGCCTCCGGCCTTGCCGCCTACGACGTCGTCGTGGTGGTCACCGCCCACTCGGGCATGGACTGGGCGATGGTCGCCCGCGAGTCGCAGCTGGTCGTCGATCTCCGCAACGTCGTGCCCGAGGCCGACGGCAAGGTCTGGAGGCTCTAGTGCCCATCTCCATCGGCGTGGTCGGCATGAACTACTGGGGGCCGAACCTGGCGCGCAACTTCGACCGCATGCAGGGCTGCCGCCTCGCGTGGGTCTGCGACCGCGACGAGGCCGTGCTCGACCGGCACCGCTCCTCGTACCCCAACAGCACGTTCACGCCCCGGTACGAGGACCTGCTCGAGGACGAGACCCTCGACGCCGTGGTGATCGCGACGCCCGTCCCCACCCACGCCGCGCTGACCCGGATGGCCCTCGACGCCGGCAAGGACGCGTTCGTCGAGAAGCCCCTCGCCCTCACCGGCGCCGACGCGCACCAGCTGGCCGAGCTCGCCGACGCCCGTGGGCGGGTGCTGATGGTCGACCACCTGCTCGTCTACCACCCCGCCGTGCAGAAGCTGAAGGACCTGGTGGACGCCGGCGAGCTCGGGCGGGTGTTCTACCTCTACGGCAACCGGCAGAACCTGGGCATCGTGCGCCCCGACGAGAACGCCCTCTGGAGCCTCGGGCCCCACGACATCTCGGTGATGCTGTGGCTCGTGGGCGAGCGGCCCTCCGAGGTCTCGGCCAGCGGCGAGAGCTACCTGCAGCCGGGGGTCGAGGACGTGGTCTTCGGCCGCATCAAGTTCCCGTCCGGCGTGATCGGGCATCTCCACCTCAGCTGGCTCGATCCGCACAAGATGCGCAAGATGACCGTGATCGGGTCGGAGCGGATGGTCGTGTTCGACGACATGGAGACCGAGCGCAAGGTGACGATCTACGACAAGGGCCCCATCCCCCGCACAGGTGCGCTCGGGTGACATCCACATCCCCAAGATCCCCGCGACGGAGCCCCTGCGAATCGTGTGCGAGCGCTTCGTCGCCGCGGTGGCCGATCGCGCTCCGACCCCCAGCGACGGACGCGCGGGAGCGGTCGTGGTGGAGGTGCTCGAGGCGATGAGCGAGTCGCTCGCGTCCTCGGGTCGACCGGTGGCGCTCGGCACGGGAGCGGGCGCATGAGCCGCGAGAACCTGGTCCTCGGCGCCGACGTCGTCATCGGCGCGGACGTCGAGATCGGCGCCAACGTCGTCATCCACGACGGGACCCGCATCGGCGACGGGGTCGTGATCCAGGACAACGTCGTGCTCGGCAAGCAGCCGAAGCTCTCCAAGCGCTCCACCAGCAAGAAGAAGGAGCCCCTCGCGCCGCTCGAGATCGGCGCGGGCGCGGCCGTGTGCAGCGGCGCCGTGGTCTACGCCGGCACCGTGCTCGGCCCGGACGTGATCATCGGCGACCAGGCCTCGGTGCGCGAGCGCTGCACGCTCGGCGAGGGCGTCGTGGTGGGCCGCGGGGTCTGCGTCGAGAACGACGTGCCGATCGGCGCCTTCACCAAGATCCAGTCCAACTCGTACATCACCGCCTACTCCGAGCTCGAGGACCACGTCTTCATCGCGCCCTGCGTCACGACCACGAACGACAACTACATGGGGCGCACCGAGGCGCGGCACAGCCAGATCAAGGGCGCGATCATCCGCCGCGGCGCGCGCGTCGGGGGCGGCGTGGTGATCCTGCCGGGCATCGAGATCGGGGCCGAGGCCTTCGTCGCGGCCGGCGCGCTGGTCACCCGCGACGTGCCGGCGGGCAAGCTCGTCGCCGGGCTGCCCGCCCAGGTGTGGCGCGACGTGCCGGCCGAGGAGATGGTCGACCACGACTCCGCGTAGCGACCGGCGGATCGCGCTGGAGGCTCCCGACGGCCGGGTGGTCGTGCGGGATCTCAGCCGGCCTGGCGCCCGGTTGCTGGAGCTGGAGCTGCCCGACGGGCAGAGCGTGAGGATCGCCGAGCACCTCTGCGGCTGGTCGGAGGGGGCGGGCGCCGAGGAGGGCGGCACCCTCTGGCCGACCGTCGCCGACGCCGTGCGGGCGCTGACCGGGCGCACGCGGGACGGGGAGAGCTGGATCTCGGTGCTCGAGGAGTTCGCGACCGGCCTCGGCGCCGATCCGGGGGCACCGCTGCCCCCCGACGACGACGACCGCCTGCGCGCGCTCGCCGCGCGCGTGCCCTCGCTCTACTCCGACGGCCCGCGCGCCCACTCCTCGGGCGGGTGGTACATGTTCATCGGCGGCCTCCCCGGCGACACGTGGGTGATGGAGTTCGGGGAGAGCGCCGTCGAGGCCGCGCGGCGCGCCCTGCTGCGCGCCGAGACCATCGCCGGACAGGAGCAGGACTGATGTTCGTGCTGCAGCACGTCGGGATCACCTTCCCGCCCGGGGAGGCGGACGCGATCCGCGCCTTCTACGGGGAGGGCCTCGGCATGACCGAGATGCCCCTGCCCCCGGAGGTCGCCCACCTGGAGTGGGTCTGGTTCGCCACCGACCACGACGGGGTGGAGCTGCACTTCATCTCGTCGTCGCTGCCGCCCGATCCCACCCGCGCGCACCACTTCTGCCTGCAGGTGGACGACCTGACGGCGACCCGGCGGCGGCTGGAGGAGATCGGCGCGCCGGTGAGCGAGGCCGGCGCGCGCCTCGTCGGGCGCGAGCGCGTCTTCACCCGCGACCCGGTCGGCAACCTCGTGGAGATCCTCGAGATGACCGACCCGGCGGGCGGCTCCGGCTAGCGGAAGGGCACCCGCGCGGTGGCGCGGCCGCCGTAGACGACGTAGGGCACCGGCACGCTGACGCCGGCGTCCGGGTCGTCGGCGTCCTCGCCGGGCGCCAGCAGGCGCACCGCGTCGTTGCGGTCGTCGGTGATGCGGGCGAGGCTGGACACGACGCGCGTGAGGCGCGTGCCCGTGGCGCGGGCCGCGAGACGCTCGGCCCGCTGCACCACGGCGGGGCGGGCGCCCAGCGCGGCCGATCCGCCGAGGCTCTGGCTCAGGTCGGCGGGGAACGGATCGAAGCCGCCCTGCGATTCGGGGATCACGCGGATGGTGGGAGACGACGCGCTCACCCCCGCCGGCAGGCGCACGGGCACCGTCACGATCCGGGGCGAGGAGCGCCAGGGCTGCAGGCGCAGCACGAGGGTCGGCCGTCCCGAGGCGCCCTGGCGCCGGACCGAGGCGCCGAGGATGCGGGCCGCGCGAACCCGCGTCTCGAGGCGCTGGGTGACCGAGATGGAGGAGACCGGCACCGGGCGGACGCCGTTCTGCATGAGCACGCTGAGCATCCGCGGCAGCTGGCCGCTCGCCATGGACACCACGTCACCCGCTGAGGCGTAGACGTTGCGGTAGACGATCGGCGTCCGCAGGTCGGGGCTCGTGATCGCGATGCGGAGCGTCAGGGTCCCGCCCGCGACGCCGTCGCGCACGCGGATGGCCGGCTCGTCCTGCAGCAGCCCGGCCACGAGCGGCACCGTCCGCTCGTCAGGGGCGATCGTGGTGCGCACCGTGCTCTCGGTGCCGCGCGCGGCGTCCGTGGCCGTGGCGACCGCGGTGATGCCGTCCGCCGCGCCGCGGCGCGCGGTGATGCCGTCGGCGCGGTCGGCCGTGATCATGCCCTGGATCGTGCCCGGCTCGGCGAGCTTGTAGCTCGAGCCGGTGATCGGCGCCGCGATCGTCTGGTAGACGTAGCCGTCGCCGAGCAGGAAGCGGGCGCGCCCGGCGTTGAGGAACGGGTGGCCGAACCCGAGGACGGTGGCGCCGTCGACGTAGGTGACCGTGCCGACGGCGCCGATCACCAGGTCGCCGCCCGACAGCAGGACCGTCATCGACGCGCCGGGGACGAGCGTCACGGCGGGCCGGGGCGTGCGCGGGCCGAGGGAGGTGAGCCGGATGCCCGAGCGCGCCAGCGAGGCCGTCAGCGGGCCGACCAGGGGACGCGACACGCCGGCTGCGGTCCAGCGTGCGAGCGGGTACAGCCCGATGCGGTCGGGCCGCCGGGCCTCGAGGGCGCGCGCGGCGGCCCGGCTGCGGACCACGACGGCGCGGCGGACGGGTGCGGCGGCAGGGGCGACGGCGTTGGCGCGGAGCCCCGAGCCCGAGTCGAGCATCTGCTCGATGGGGGTGACGCCCACGATCACGTTGGCCTGGTCGCCGCTGCCGTAGGCGACGGCGCCCATCACGCGGGGCACGCCGTCGTCGCCGGTCACGTAGACGGGGCTGCCGCTCATGCCCTCGGCGACGCCGCCCGTCTCATCGATGAGGGGGCCGGAGGCGCGAACCAGGATCAACGACCCGCCCGGGCCCTCGGCCGAGCGCTGGACGTCGATCACCGTGACGGGGAAGGTCACGATGTCGGTCCCGCGCACAACGGTGCGGGCCTCGCCGACCATCCCGGCGGTCACGTCGGAGAGCGGCAGGATGGGCTCGGCGGCGGCCGCCGTCGCGGCCGTGCCGATCACGAGGCCCGCCGTCGCCGCGCACACGGCGAGGGCGCGCGGGCGGCTCATCGACGACCCGTCGCGGCGCGCGCGTTCTTGGCGACCGTGAACCAGGTGTCGCGCAGCCCCAGGGAGGAGCGCATCGACGTGCCCGTGAGGGTCGTCCTGCTGCCGGATCTCGTGGTCACACGTGCCTCCAGGACGCGCGGGGAGACGCCCCGCCGGACGACGGTCACGTCGGTCACCGGGCCGTCGAGCCCCAGCAGGCTGCCGAGCCTCGCCGCCGTGAAGGTGGGCGGGTCGGGCCAGACGTGGTACGGCGAGATGCGGTCGTAGGGATCCGGCACGCTCTTCAGGTAGGGCCGGGCGGTGGTGCGGAAGACGTTCTGCACGTCCTCGGTGCGGCCGCCGGAGGTGGAGAAGTAGAAGGCGGTGATGATCTCGCCATCGTACGTCAGCACCGTTCCACGGGTGGAGAGCACCGCCCGCGACGCGCGGGGGTCCTCGGCCGACACGCCGCCGTAGACCTGGCTGCGGTCGTCGTTGAAGAGGTCGTAGTCGGCCGTCGGCTTGAGCGTCGCGATCGCGTAGGTGCGCGCCGCCACCGACTGGGCGACCAGGGCGGGGAGCGCGTCGTCGCCCCAGCTCGCCGGCATCTCGCGCGGCACGACGCCGCGCAGGTAGTCCTCGAGGTCGACGACGTTCACCAGGTCGAACGAGCCGCCCGACGGCACGGCGCGCAACGATCCGCGGTAGCGGTTCGTCGACTCGGGCTGCGACCTCCCCCAGGCCACCCAGCCCTCCTTCGCGCGGGCCAGGAGGCGCACCGGGCCGGAGAAGACCGCCGTCCGGCGGGTTCCCTGGTGCAGCGCGAGACGGCCGTCGGGCAGCATCTTCAGGATGTACGTCTGGCCGGCCCTGAGAGGGGTCGTGCGGCGGCCGTTGGGGCGCAGGCCGACGGCGCGCCAGGGCGTCGGGCTGGAGACGGCGACCGACGCGCGTCCGTCCGACAGCAGCACGCGCACGGTGCGCTTCTTGACCACCGAGAGCTTCGTGCCGGTGTAGTAGTGCCGCAGGATGCGCGCCGCATCCCAGCCGGCCAGCGCCCGCCCGCGCGCCCCGTACTGCGACATCCCGACGCCGTGGCCCCAGCCGCTGCCGGTGAAGGTGAAGGTGTCGGCCGCCGGGGTCGTCGTCTGGCCGCCCGCGGTCGTCGCGGCGGCGCCCCCGAGGGCGAGCGCGCCGAGGGCGGCGGCGAGGAGGGCGGATGGGCGGCGGAGTCGGGTCATTGGAAGGGGGCGGCGGCGCCCCGGCACGTTATCGGCACCAGGGCGACGAGACGATGCCCCCGGGTCGGAGGATGGTTCCCGCGTTACCCTTCGGTGGTGGCGCTCACCACGTACTCGGCCGCCAGCGCGATCCCTGCCGCGATCGCGCCACCGGTGGATGCCCCCAGTCGCCTCAGGTCGGCGAGCGCCGCCTCGCGATCGCCCGCCGCGAGCAGCCGGTGGACGGGCTCGGGCGCCGCTCCGCGGACCGCGAGCTCCAGGAGGGTCGCCGACAGGGCGCCGGTGCGCCGCCGTACGTCGGGCGGGCAGAGCGCCGCGATCAGCGCGGCGGTGCGGCCCGGGGCGAGCCCGGCCGCAGGGCCGAGCGCACGCAGGCCGATCGCCGCTCCGCCGAGGATGTCGTCGCCCTCGGGCGTGAGGCCCGGGCCGCGACCCACGAGCCGGTCGGCCGCGCCCTCCAGCGCGACGCCGGGCCCGGCGACCCGCGCCGAGAGCCAGCGCGCCAGGTCGGTGACGGCCTCCCTCCCGCCCTCCCGCGGCGCCACCACCGGATCCCACAGCGGCGGCGAGGCGGGGTCCCAGCGCACGGCGGGCAGCGCCGGCAGGGCGGGCAGGGCGATGCCGTTGGGCATCCACGGCACGCCCGGCCCGCCCGTCGAGGTCGAGGTGAACGGCGCCGCGGCCGGAGCCGAGCACCCGCAGGAGCCGGGGGGCGCGGTCCCCGAGCAGCAGGGCGACGGCCGCCGAGACCACCAGGGCATCGACCACGACTGGCTGCGGCCCGAGCCCGGGGCGCGGATCCGCCAGACCGTTCCGCACGGGCCCTTCGTCGTGCAGCACCGCCACGATCTGGGGCTCGGCGCCTGCCGCCTCACCCGTCACCGCGGCGCGGTCGAGACCGAGTTCACGCTGCTCGGCTACTCCGAGCGCTCGGAGATCGGTCTTCCGTGCCATGTCGTGCATCTTCGCGATGAGAGCGACGGCAGGGAATACGTCGTCGACACGGGCCTCGCGGGGCCGGGTCTGCCCCCGAGCGCCTTCATCGTCCATCCGCCGGATCCGCAGGACTGATCCCGGGCTCCGGGCGACCGCCCGGAGCCCGGGATCGACTAGCCCTTCCTCCAGCCCTTCACCCCGGAGGTCATGGTGACCATCCGCTTCTTGATGCTCCAGGGGATGGCCGAGTAGACCGGCGCGAATACGCTCCTCCAGAACCAGCCGGCCGAGCCGTGGGGGGCCGGTGCGCCGGTGACCGTGCCGAAGCGGCGCTGCGAGGCCTGCATCAGCGCCGTCTCGCCGCCCGAGCGCATGACGCGCGAGAGCGCCGGCTTCGGCGCCAGGGCCGCCGGGTGGTCGCCGGGGCGCCGTCCGGGCGTCCCGGCCCTGGCGAGCCCGTCGGCCACCGCGTTCTCCCCCGCCTTGCGGGCGGTGGATCCCGGGGGTGCCGGCGGCGCCGCGGGCAGGCCACCGCGGCCGCGGTGGGCCACCTTGTCGTGGCCGAAGTACTCGGCCAGGTGCTCGGGGATCTCGGGTCCGTGTCCCATGATCAGAGGTTCGCCATGCCGTTCTGGGCGGCGACCGAGAGCGGCTCGTAGAGCGCGCCGATCGGCGGGGAGTAGACGTTCTCCATCCACGCCAGGTCCTCGAGCGTCGCTCCGCGCTTGAGGGCGAACGCGAGGAAGTCGGCCCGCTCCTTGATGCCCTCGCCGCCGACGAACTGGCCGCCGATGAGCTTGCCGGTGCCGGGCTCGGCGAGCAGCTTCACCCGCACCTGCTGGACGCCCGGGAAGTACCGCGCGCGGCTGATGCCGTTGGCGACGCCGACGACGTAGGGGATGCCGAGCGAGGTGGCCAGGCTCTCGCCGAAGCTGGCGCCGCCGATCTGCACCTGTCCGCCGACCATGCCCCAGGGGATGTTGACCGGGTCGTAGACGCGCCGGCCGCCTCCCGCGTTGGCGCCGGCGACACGGCCCTGCTGCATCGCGTGCGAGCCGGTGAGGCCCTGCACGGCGACGCCGGTCAGGTTCTGCGGCACCTCGACGCAGTCGCCCGCGGCGAAGACGTTGGCCATCGAGGTCTGCATCCGCTCGTCCACGGCGAAGGCGCCGGTGGAGCCGAGCTTCAGGCCGATCGAGCGGCCGAGGGTGGTCTCGGGCTCCTTGTGGGTGGCGATGACGCAGATGTCGGCGTCGATGATCCCCTCGCTGGTCTCGACGCCCGTGAGCTTCCCGTTGCTGCCGACGAAGCTCTTCAACGCCGTGCCGAAGTGCAGGTGGCAACCGAGCTCCTTCAGGCTCTCCTGGACCGGCTCGGCGATCTCCGGGTCGGCGACCTGCGCGAGCAGCCAGGCGTTCTCGTCGACGAGGTGGGTCTCGATGCCGCGGTGCGCGAGCGCGGTCAGCATCTCCACGCCGAGGGGGCCGGCCTCCAGCACGACGGCCTTCTTCACGTCGTTGAGCGTCTCGTTCAGCTCGATCCCGCGGCGGATGTTCTTGACGAAGGTCAGGCCCTCGAGGTCGTTGCCGGGCACGTCGGGCAGGAGGTAGTTCCACCCCGAGCAGACGATCAGCGTGTCCCAGGGGACGACCTGCCCGTTGGCGGTCATCGTCTGGTTGGCCGCGTCGATCTCGGTGACGACGGTCTCCCGGCGCAAGTCGATGCCGGCCTGCTCGTAGTTCTCGGGACCGGCGAGGAAGAGGCGCTCGAAGTCGGGGATCTCACGACCGAGCACGTAGGGGATGCCGCAGGGCGAGTAGGCGACGTCCTCGAACTCGGTGCAGACGACGACGGTCGCCTCGGGGTTCGTGCGCTTGGCCATGGAGGCGGCGCTGATGCCCGCGGCTCCGCCGCCGATGACGCAGATGCGCTGTGCCATTGCTGTCCTTGGTTCGGGGTGTCGGTCCGGCGAGGCTGAAGAGGCTATTACAGGCCCTCGCCGAGGTGGTAACGCACGTCGGGGGGGTTCGAGATGGTGTTGGTGACCCAGCAGTAGCGCTTGGCCAGCTCCACCGCCGGGGCGAGCTCGGCGTCCGGGGTCGACGAATGGATCCAGACGTCGTACGCGCCGTGGCGCGGCTCGTCTCCGGCCCGCTCGGGCCGCACGTCGACACGCAGGTCGGCGATGGCGATGCGCTTCTTGCCCGCCGCCCACACGACGGCCAGACAGAAGCAGGAGGCGAGCGCCGCCACCAGCAGCTCCGTCGGCATCGGACCGGTGTCGCCGCCGCCGTACTGCGGCGGCTCGTCCGCGCGCAGGGAGTGCCCGCGTCCGGTGATCGCGCTGGAGAGGCCCCCGGTCCACTCGGCGCTCCAGACGGCGTACTCGTGGGCGTCGCGCTCGCTCACTGGTGCACCATGATCCTCTCGTAGACGGCCTCGTGGGCGGCCGCGGCCGCCCCCCAGGTGAACCGGGCCGCGGTGGCGCGGCCGCCGTGGACGAGGCGCGCGCGCAGGGCGTCGTCGCGCATGACCTCGACGAGCGCGTCGCCGAGTGCGGCGGCGTCCCCCACGGGGGTCATGCGGCAGTCGCGGCCGTCGGCCAGGAACTCGCGCAGCACCGGCAGGTCGCTCACCACCGCGGGCAGGCCGGCGGCGTGGGCCTCCAGCACCACCAGCCCGAAGCCCTCGCGCTCGGAGGGGAAGGCGAGCAGGTCGGCGCCGCGGAAGAGGGCCGGCATGTCGTCGTCGGGGATCGGACCCAGCACTGCCACGTCGCATCCCGTGGGCGGGCCGGGCCCCCGGTGCACCCGCAGGCCGAGCGCGGCCGCGTCCTCCTCCCAGGCCGAGCGGTAGTCGGCGTAGTCGAACAGCGTCTCACCGCCGGCGATCGCCAGCAGCGCCCCGGGGCCGATGCGCGCGCGCGCCCCGGCGAAGGCGGCGAGCAACGTGCGGCTGCCCTTGCGCGGCTCGATCCCCCCGACGGCCAGCACCACCGGGCGCCCGCCCCAGCCCATCGCGGCCCCGGCGGGGGCGCGGTCGAGCGGGCAGCCGGCGAAGCCCGTTCGGGATCACCTCCGCGTCCACGCCGTGCTCGTCGGCGAGCACGTCGGCCCAGTGGCGGCTGACGCAGATGCGGTGGTCCACGTCCTCGATCGACGCCCGCTGGCACTCGGCCAGCACGGGGCTGGCGAAGTCGTCGACGTGGTGGATGGTGCGGACGATCGACGGCACCAGGCCCTCCGCGCGCAGCGCCAGCAGGGAGCGCGCCGACAGGCAGTCCTCCGAGTGGTGCACGTCGGCCGGGCCCGCGGCGCGCATGCCCTCGGCGAGGGTCGCCGCGTAGCGGAGGATGCGCGGCTCCACGTCCTCACCGGGGCGCTTGTCGACCGGCACCAGGCGCACCTGCGCGCGCGGCTCGCGGAAGAAGGCCGCGCCGTCGGCCGACAGCGCCCACAGCTCGACGTCGTGCCCCCGGTCGGTGAGCGCCTCGGCGAGGCAGAGGGCGTGGACCACCCCGCCCCGCGGCTTGGTGGAGTAGGTGACCAGGCGGATCCTCACCCGCAGAGGGCGGCGGCGAGCCTCGCGGCGGCGGCGTTCGTGGGCGCCAGGCGCACGCCCGCGTCGGCGAGGGCGGTGGACTGGCGGCTGAGCACCTGGGGCCGAGCACGTACCCGACCACGGCGAGCTGGGGCCGCGCGGCCATCGCCTGACGGATCACCGGCACCAGCACGCTCGCAGGGTCCGGATGGCTGGCGTAGCCCAGCACCACGTCGATCAGCAGCACGCCGACCTCCGGGTCGGCGGCCTCCACGGCGAGGCGCTCCGCGCGGGCGGCGGGGTCGATCATCGGGTGCGGGCGGCCGCGGGTGAACTCCTCCTCGCCGAGGTCGAGGCAGGCGTGGCCGGTGGGGTCGCCGTCGAGCCGCAGGGCGCCGCCCGCGGGGGCGTTGGTGTGCACCGTGCCGAGCAGGCCGGCCAGGATCGCCGCCGCCTCGCTGCAGAGGGTGCCGCCCGAGAAGAGCCCGCGGACGTACCCCGGGGTCACCCACCCGGCGCGCGGCGCGGGAGGCCGCTCCATCGGGTGCCCGGCGAGGCGCGCCGCCTCCAGGGCGGCCTCCTCCAGCGTGGCGGCGAGGTGGACGCCCTCGACGGGGGCCACGCCGCCGCCCACCATGCAGGCGACGGTCGGCACCTCGCAGGACGCCAGCGCGCGCAGCACGGTCTCCGCCACCTCGGACGGAGACGCAGAGGATCACGTCGGTGTCGTCGTCGGCGTCGAGGCGGGCGATGGCGTCGAGCGCGGTGATCGCGCCGACGTCGTCCTTGAGGTCGCGCCCGCCCGTGCCGTAGCAGCGGCTGACGCCCGCGCCGGCGCGGTCGACGAGCACGGTCACCTCCTGCGCGCCGGTGCCGGCGGCCGCGACCACGCCCACCGAGCCGCGGGCCACGACGTTGGCGAAGCCGAGGGCGAGCCCGTCGATGATCGCGGTGCCGGCGCCCGGGCCCATCACCAGCAGCCCGAGGTCGTGGGCGCGGCGCTTGAGGGCCACCTCGTCCTCGATCGGCACCCCGTCGCTGAAGAGCAGCACGTCCATCCCGGCCCCGAGCGCCTTGTGGGCCTCGAGGGCCGCGTACTCGCCGGGCACGGAGATGACGGCCACGTCGGCCTCCGCCCGGGCCAGGCTGCGCAGCGGCCGCGCGGCGGCCGTGCCGGGCCCGGCGCCGGAGGGGACGCGGTCGAGCACCTCCGCGGCCGCCGACAGCCCTGCGTCGGGGTCGTCGCCCAGCACGGCGATCACCAGGTCGTCGGGCCCCGCGGCGTCGATCGCAGGGTCGTCGAGGCCGAGGCCGCCCGCCTCCTGCCGGTTGGCCGGCGTGCCCATGAAGCAGAAGGCGCGCTCCACCCCTTCCGCGCTCTCGGCGGCGCGGGCCGCGGCCATCATCTTCGCGCTGTCGGCCCACCGGCCCGAGCGCACGCTGACACCGATCACGAGCGCCTCCCGGGGCGGTTCACGCGGACACCACGCGGCCCTCGGGGCCGGCGAGGAGAGGCTCCGCCTGGGCGCCGAGGGCCTCATCGTCGGTCTCGCGGGCGCGCAGCAGCGTCGCCCGGCCGCCCTCGATCAGCACCGCGGCGGGGCGCAGGTGGATGAAGGGCGAGGCCTGGGCCATCGCGTACGCCCCGGTCTGGCCGATCCACACCAGGTCGCCGACGGCCAGCGGCGGCAGCGGCACCTCGCGCGCGACGGCGTCGTGCTGGAGGCAGAGCGGGCCGTAGAGGTCGGTCGGGCGCTCGGCGCCCTCCCGGGCCTCGACCACGTGCACCGGCGATCGCTTCCACTGCACGCAGGGAACCTGCGTGATGCCGACGTCCACGACCAGCTTGCCCGGGCCGCGGCGGGCGACGACGCGGGTCAGGAGCCACCCGGCGTCGCGGATCAGGGCGCGGCCGGGCTCGAGGATCAGGGGCGGATGGCCGGGGCCGAGGGCCTCGCGGGCGGCGTCGAGGTGGCCGGCGAGCGCGGAGGCGGCCGGCCAGCCCCCGCCGAGGTCGAGCCACTCGATACCCCCGACGCGATCCGCCACCTCGCGCAGCAGCCGTGCCGCGGCGGCGAAGCGCGCGACGGGCACGGGGTACTCGACCGTGACGCCGTGGATGGGCGGACCGCTCGGGGGCAGGGGACCGAGCTGGTAGGCGCCCAGGTGGATGTGCAGGCCGGTGAGCGGCAATCCGGCGCGGGCGAGCATGGCGGCGGCGGCCGGCACCATGCGGGCGGGGACGCCGAAACGGTCGCGGCCCTCGCGGTCGGGGGGCACGAGGCGGAGGCCGACGCGGGCGGCCGGCGCCGCGAAGGGCGCCAGCCTGGCGATCTCCCGGATCTGCTCAACCCCGTCGGCGATCACCGTGGCGCCCTCGCCGAGGGCCCGGCGCAGGTCGTCGGAGGTCTTGAGGGGCCCGTTGAAGACGATCTCGCCGCCGGGGACGCCCGCGCGGCGCGCGAGGCGGTACTCGTGGCCCGACGCGACCTCGGCCCAGCACCCGGCCCGGTGCAGGCGCGCCACCAAGCCCATCAGCGTGTTCGACTTGAGCGAGTAGGCGACGGTCACGTCGGGGCCGGCCGCAGCCCGGAAGGCGCGCGTCTCGGCCTCCAGGCGCTCGCCCTCGAAGACGTAGAGCGGGGTGCCGAAGCGCTCGGCGAGCTCGGCCGCGCGGGCCGGGGGGCGCGGCTCCATGGCGGTGACGTTGGAGGTCCTCGGGGCCGGACGGGGGGCGATCGCCGCGGCCGGGGTCCCACCGGTGACGCGTGGCCAGACCTCGAGGCCGATGCGCCCGATCTCCTCCAGGTGGGGGTACCCCGAGGCGATCACGAGGTCGACGCCGGCGTCGCGGTACTCGCCGAGCATCCGCGCGACCTGTGCGTAGGAGCCCACGAGGGCCGTGCCCGCCCCGCCGCGCACCGAGCGGATGCCCGCCCAGAGGCCCGGGACCACCCAGCCCTCGTCGTCGGCGGGGAT
>LNEQ01000195.1 GCA_001464995.1 Actinobacteria bacterium Ga0077541 | reverse complement strand
CCGCCGTGGGCATCGATCATCCGCACGTGCTGCCGGTCTACGAGGTCGGCGAGTCGGGCGGGCGGGCGTTCATCGCGATGAAGCTCGTGGACGGCCCCTCGCTCGAGGAGCTGATCCGGGCACCGGGGGGCATCGAGGCGCGGAGGGCCCTGGCGATCCTCGGCCAGGTGGCCGAGGCCCTCGACCATCTGGCCGGACGCGGCGGCGCGCACGGCGACGTGAGGGCGGGCGGCGTGCTGATCGGCCCGGGCGACCACGCCTACCTGAGCGGAGCGGGCATGGGCGCCGCGGGGGACGACGAGGGGGGAGCCCCGCCCGCCCCCGAGCAGGCCCCCGGCGACCCGCCCACCGCGGCCGCCGACCGGTACGCCCTCGCGGCGCTGGCGACGGAGGTCCTCACCGGCGCGCCCGTGTTCGCGCGGTCCGGCCGCGCGGCGGTCCGCGAGGCCCACCTGCACAGGGAGCCCCCGCCCGCCTCGGCGCGCAACCCGGCACTCGGGCCGGCCGTCGACGCCGTGCTGGCACGAGGGCTCGCGAAGTACCCCGGCGCCCGCCACCCGTCCGCGGTGGCGTTCACGGCCGACCTGGACGCAGCGGTCCTCTCGACTCCGGGTGCGGCCGCCTCGCGGCCGGTCGGGGTCGCGCCGGCTCCGCGGCCGGGCACGGCTCCCCCGCCCCCGCCGCCACCGCCGCCCCCTCCGCCTCCGCCCCCACCGCCTCCCGCGCCGGCCCCGGCGCCCCCGGTGGTGCCGCGGCCCGGAGCCGCGGGTGAGGGGCCCCGCTGGCGCGTGCCCGCCATCGTGCTCGGGGTGCTCGCCGCGCTCGCGGTCGTCATCGCGATGGTCTCCGCGGCGGGTGGCGGCGGCGACACGCGCACCGTCACGGAGCTGGTGCTCGGAACGACGGGCGCGCCGTCCCCCACGAGCACGCCCACGGCACCCACGGCACCCACCGCGCCCACCGCGCCCCCGTCGCGCTTCCCTCTCGGCGCCGTCCTGCCGGCGACCCTCGACGGCTGGGAGCTGACCGCCACCGACCCCGGCCTGGTGAACCTGGAGCTGGGACGCGAGGGCGACGTGGAGACGGCGCGGGCGGCGCGCGGCGGCGAGGTGGCCCTCCTGGCGGGCGTGCGTCCCGACGGGGAGGACGGACGCGTCACCGTCGAGCGCCTGCGTGACGATCTCGGGGGCACCTCGGAGGGCCCGGTGCCGCTCGGCCCGGGCATCACGACCGAGGGCATCCTGCAGAGCCAGGGCGGCGTCGCGGCGGTCACATTCGGCGCGCCGGACCGCGCGGTCATCGCCATCGCCCCCACCCGCGAGGGCGCCATCGCCCTCGCCGCCGCCGCCAACGAGGCCCTCGGCCCATAGGCGCCGCGACCGCCCCGCATGAGGGCGCGTTGAGGATCCGGTGTACGGCGGCTTGAACGGGGGTACCGCAGCGGCCTATCATGGCTCGTTCTCACGGGTGCCCACCCGTCACCGCCCGTCGCGCGAGGAGTCGGCATGAGGTCGGTCGCGTGTCCCCGCAGCATCGTGGAGGCCCAGCCCTGATCGCGCTCCTGTTCCCCGGTCAGGGCGCGCAGGAAGTCGGCATGGGCAAGGCCCTCTGCGACGCCTTCCCCACCGCACGGCGCACCTTCGAGGAGGCGAACGACCTCCTCGGGTACGACCTCGCGCGGATCTGCTTCGAGGGGCCCCACGAGGACCTGATGTCGACCAAGCACTGCCAGCCCGCCGTGCTGACCCACTCGGTCGCCGCCTGGCGGGTCGCCCGCGACCACGGCGTCGAGGGCGGGCTCACCATGGGCCACTCGCTCGGCGAGTACTCCGCCCTGGTCGCCTGCGGCAGCCTCTCGTTCGGTGAGGCGCTGCGCCTGGTGGAGGCCCGCGGCGAGGCCACCGAGAACGTCGTCGCCAGCCACCCCGGCCAGATGGCGGCGCTGCTCGGCGCCAGCGACGAGGACGTCGAGGCGCTCTGCCGCGAGGCCGGCGAGGTGTGGCCGGCCAACTACAACTGCCCGGGCCAGATCGTCGCCTCGGGCCTGTCGAAGGGCGTCGACCGCCTCCTCGACCTGGCGCGGGCGCGCGGCATCAAGGCCAAGCTGCTGGACGTGGACGGCGCGTTCCACTCGTCGGTCATGGCTCCCGCCGCCGACAAGCTCCGCGAGACCCTCTCGGGCGTGAAGATCAGCACGCCGTCGCTGCCCTTCCTGTCGGCCACCTCGGCCGCCTTCGAGAAGGGCGAGCGCCTGCGCTCACTGCTCGCGCAGCAGCTGACCGCGCCGGTGCGGTTCACCCAGACGGTCAAGCTCGCGCTCGACGTCGGCGCCGACAGCTTCGTCGAGTTCGGCCACCGGCGCGTGCTCGTCGGCCTCGTGCGCCGGATCGTGCCGGGCGTGCAGGCCGTCCACCTGGGCGACCCGTCCGACCTCCCGGCCCTCCTGGCGCTCGCCGGGCAGTCGCCAGGTTAGTGCCGGGTCAGGTGGCGGCGGCCGTGTTCTGGCCGCGAAAATCCCGCGGGACAAGGACGCAGTCGAGGTCGATAGTCACAACTATCGGCCGAGGCGAGGACGCAGTGCCCGCGATGATTCCCCGGCCGGCCCGGGGCCGGCAAAGCGTGCCAGAACCGGCTGCACGCTGCCTGACGCGGCACTAGTGCGGCCGGTCGCGCTCGTCACCGGGGCGAGCAAGGGGATAGGGGCGGCGTGTGCGGTGACCCTCGCGCAGCGGGGGTTCGACGTCGGCCTGACCTACGCCGAGGATCGCGCGGGCGCCGATGAGGTGGCCTCCGAGGTCGTGCGCGCGGGTGGACGGGCGCACGTCCGGCAGGCGGAGGCACGCGACTGGGACGACGCCGCCGCGGTCGTCGCGGAGGTCGAGGAGGCCCTGGGGCCGCTCGACGCCCTCGTCGCCAACGCCGGCATCACCCGCGACGGCCCCGCGGTGCGCATGTCGGCCGAGGCCTGGAGCGCGCCGATCGACGTCAACCTCACCGGCACGATGGCGATCGTGCGGGCGGCCCTGCGGGGCATGATGCGCCGCCGCGCCGGCAGCATCGTGACGATCTCCTCGGTGGTGGGCGTGCAGGGCAACGCCGGGCAGGCCAACTACGCCGCCTCGAAGGCCGGCATCATCGGCCTGACGCGCGCGCTGGCGCGGGAGGCCGGATCGCGGGGGGTGCGCGTCAACGCCGTCGCGCCGGGCTACATCGCGACCCGCCTCACCGACGTGCTCGCCGACGCCCACCGCGACCACCTGCTCACGGCGACCGCGATGGGCCGCCTGGGCACCCCGCAGGATGTGGCCGGACCCGTGGCCTTCCTCTGCTCGGGCACTTCCGCCTTCATCACGGGTACCGTGATCGCCGTGGACGGAGGACTGCGGATATGAGAGACGAGAGACGCGTCGTGATCACGGGCCTCGGCATCGTGTCGCCCCTGGGGATCGGCTGGCGCGACACCTGGGAGGCCGCCCTGAGCGGCCACTCGGCCGCGCGGCTGATCACCCGGTTCGACACCACCGAGCACGCCTGCAAGATCGCCTGCGAGGTGCAGGGCTTCGACCCCGGCGACTTCGGGCTCGACCGCCGCGCCGCCCGGCGGATGGACCGCGTGAGCCAGTTCGCCGTGGCGGCGGCCAAGCTGGCCGTCGAGGACGCGGGGCTGACGATCGACGCCGGCGGTGTCCGTGCGGGCACGGTCATCTCCACGGGCAACGGCTCGAGCGAGACGTTCGAGGAGAACCACATCGCGCTGCTGGAGCGCGGGCCCGGCCGCGCCTCCCCCCTGATGGTCCCCATGACGATCGTGAACATGTCGGCGGGTCACGTCTCGATGCAGCTCGGCCTGCGCGGCCCGAGCGCCTGCGTCGTCACGGCCTGCGCATCGGGCAACCACGGCATCGGCGAGGCGGCCGCCATCATCCGGCGCGGTGCGGCCGACGTGATGGTCGCGGGCGGCACCGAGGCCGGCGTGACCCCGTATTGCATGGCGGGCCTCGACGCCACGCGCGCCCTCTCGCGACGCAACGACGCCCCCGAGCGCGCCAGCCGGCCGTTCGACACGGAGCGCGACGGCTTCGTCTCGGCCGAGGGCGCGGGCATCCTGGTGCTGGAGAGCCTCGAGCACGCGCTCGCCCGCGGCGCGGAGATCGTCTGCGAGCTGCGCGGCTACGGCGCGAGCAGCGACGCCTACCACCTCACCGAGCCCGATCCGAGCGGCCGCTGGCAGGTGGCGGCCATGCGCGGGGCGCTGGAGCGTGGGGGGCTGGACGCCTCCGAGGTGGACTACGTCAACGCGCACGGCACCTCGACGCCCGCCGGCGACCCGGTCGAGGTCGGCGCCATCCGCCAGCTCGTCGGCGACGAGCGCGCCGCGCGCCTGATGGTCTCCTCGACCAAGTCGATGCACGGACACGGGATGGGCGCCGCCGGAGGCTTCGAGGCGGTGCTGGCGGCGCTGGCGGTGCGCGAGGACCGGGTGCCCCCGACGATCAACGTCGACACGCTCGACGCGGCCTGCGGTGGCGTCGATCACGTTCTCGGATCGGCGCGCGAGGCGCGGGTGGACGTGGCGCTCTCCAACTCCTTCGGCTTCGGCGGGCACAATGCGGTGCTGGCCTTCTCCAAGCTGAGGGACGAATGAGCAGCGAGCGCACGCGCGTCGTCATGACCGGCATCGGGGTGGCCTGTCCCCTGGGGATCGGCCGCGAGGAGATGTGGAGGTCCGTGGTGGCGGGACGCTCCGGCGCCGGGCTGATCACGCTCTTCGACACGACCGGCTCGGACGTGCGCATCGCCTGCGAGGCGCACGGGTTCGAGGCGACCGACTTCATCGAGCGCAAGGCGTCGCGCCGGATGGACCGCTACGCCCAGCTCGCGGTGGCCGCGGCGCGCCTCGCCGTGGACGACGCCGGCCTGCCGATCGACGCCGACGGGGCCGGCATCGGCGCGATCATCGGCAACGGGGGCTCGGGGACCATCTCGCGCGAGGAGCAGCACAAGGTGATGCTCGAGCGCGGCCCGGACCGGGTCTCGCCCTTCGCCATCCCGCTCAGCGTCGCCAACATGGGCGCGGGCCAGGTCTCGATCGAGCTGGGGCTGCGCGGGCCGGTGACCGCCGTGTGCACGGCCTGCGCCGCCGGCACCGACGCGATCGGCATGGCCGCCGAGGTGATCCGCCGGGGCGACGCGCGTTCGATGCTGGCAGGCGGCGGCGACACCCTGATCTCGCCCTATTTCGTCGCGGGGTTCGACGCCATGCGGGTGCTCTCGCACCGCAACGACGACCCCGCCGGCGCCGCGCGGCCGTTCGACCAGGACCGTGACGGCTTCCTGGTGGGCGAGGCGGGCGCCGTGGTGGTGCTCGAGCGCCTCGACGACGCGCTGGCCCGCGGCGCCGAGATCATCTGCGAGGTGGCCGGCTACGGCGCGAGCGCCGACGGGTACCACATCACCGATCCCGACCCGAGCGGAACCGCGCAGGCCCGCGCCGTGCGCGCCGCCCTCGACGACGCGGGGCTGTCACCCGGGGACGTCGACCACGTCAACGCCCACGGCGGGGCCAGCCAGCCCGGCGACCCCGCCGAGGTCCGGATGCTGCAGATCGTCCTCGGAGAGGACGTGGCGGCCCGCGTCGCGGTGAGCGCCACCAAGTCGATGCACGGCCACTGCATGGGCGCCACCGGGGCGCTCGAGGCCGCGATCACCGGGCTCGCGCTGCGCGAGTCGGTGCTGCCGCCGACGATCAACCTCTCGACGATCGACCCGGCATGCGTCGGGGTGGACCACGTGGCCAACACCTCGCGCCCGGCCGACATCCGCGTGGCACTGTCGGCGTCGTACGGGCTGGGCGGGCACAACGCGGTGCTGGCGCTCACCCGGTACGAGGACGGGGGCTCCTGATGGGGTGGCTGCGGCGGCTCTCCCCGCGCGCGGAGAAGACGATCCGGCTGGTGGTGACCTGCGTCATCGCCGCCCCCCTCGGCATCATCGCCGTGGTCAACGACGACGAGACGCTCGGGTTCATCGCCGTCGGCATCGTGCTGGCGGGCATCATCGCCGGCCCGGCGGTCGCGCGGATCCTCTTCCCGGGCGAACCGGGCAAGGGCCGCTAACCTCCCCGGGATGAGCGACGACACCCGGGTACTGCTGGACCGCCTGATGCAGGAGAGGATCCTCATCCTCGACGGCGCGACCGGCACGATGATCCAGCGGCACCCCCTCGAGGAGGCCGACTTCCGCGGCGAACGCTTCGCCGACCACCCGCTGCCCCTCAAGGGCAACAACGACCTGCTGTCGCTGACGCGCCCGGACATCATCACGGGCATCCACGACGCCTTCCTCGCGGCCGGCGCGGACATCGTGGAGACCAACACCTTCAGCGCGACCTGGGTGGCGCAGTCGGACTACGGCACCGAGTCGTCGGTGCGCGACATCAACGTCGAGTCGGTGCGGCTGGCCAAGGCCGCCTGCGCCGAGTGGACGGCCAAGACCCCCGACAAGCCGCGCTTCGTGGCCGGGGCCATCGGGCCGACCAACCGGATGCTGTCGATCTCGCCCGACGTGGAGGACCCCTCCAAGCGGGCGATCACCTTCGAGGAACTCCGCGGCGCCTACGTCGAGCAGGTGCGCGGCCTGGTCGAGGGCGGGGCCGACCTGCTGCTGATCGAGACGATCATCGACGGGCTGGGCGCCAAGGCCGCCATCGCCGCCGTGGACGACGTGGCCGAGGAGACCGGCGTCCGCCTGCCGCTGATGATCTCCGTGACGATCACCGACCGCAGCGGCCGCACGCTCGCGGGTCAGACGATCGAGGCCTTCTGGATCACGATCGCCCACGCGAAGCCCTTCAGCGTCGGCGTCAACTGCGCCCTCGGCGCGGCCGAGATGCGCCCCTACCTGGCCGACCTCTCGCGCGTGGCCTCCTGCTGGACCAGCTGCTACCCCAACGCCGGCCTGCCCAACGCCTTCGGCGAGTACGACGAGGGCCCCGACGAGACCGCCGGCGAGCTGCGCGAGTTCGCCTCCAGCGGCCTGGTCAACATCATCGGCGGCTGCTGCGGCACGACACCCGACCACATCCGGGCCATCGCCGAGGCCGCCGAGGGCGAGGCGCCGCGCCGCATCCCGCCCCAGGAGCCGCTCACGCGGCTCGCCGGGCTCGAGCCGCTGCTGCTCCGCGACGACTCCAACTTCCTGATGATCGGCGAGCGCACCAACGTGACGGGATCGCGGCGGTTCGCCGAGCTGATCCTGGCCGGCGACTTCACGACCGCCCTCGAGGTGGCCGTCGAGCAGGTGCGCAACGGCGCCAACGTGATCGACGTGAACATGGACGAGGCCATGCTCGACTCCGAGCAGGCCATGACCACGTTCCTCAACATGGTCGCCACCGAGCCGGACATCGCCAAGGTCCCGATCATGGTCGACTCGTCGAAGTGGTCGGTCATCGAGGCGGGCCTGCGCTGCGTGCAGGGCAAGCCGGTCGTCAACTCGATCAGCATGAAGGAGGGCGAGGAGGACTTCCTCGCCAAGGCGCGCCTGGCGCGGAGCTACGGCGCGGCGATGGTGGTGATGGCCTTCGACGAGGAGGGCCAGGCCGACACCGTCGAGCGCAAGGTCGAGATCTGCGAGCGCGCCTACCACCTGCTGGTGGAGCAGGCCGGCGTGCCCCCCGAGGACATCATCTTCGACCCCAACGTGTTCGCGGTGGCCACGGGCATCGAGGAGCACAACGGCTACGCGATGGCCTTCATCGAGGCGACCCGCCAGATCAAGGAGCGCTGCCCGGGCGCCAAGATCAGCGGCGGGGTCAGCAACCTCTCCTTCTCGTTCCGCGGCAACGACGTGGTGCGCGAGGCGATGCACAGCGCCTTCCTGTTCCACGCCGTGCAGGCGGGCATGGACATGGGCATCGTCAACGCCGGCCAGCTGGTGGTGTACGAGCAGATCGGGGAGGAGCTGCTGGAGGCCGTCGAGGACGTGCTCTTCGACCGGCGCCCCGACGCCACCGAGCGCCTCGTCGAGCTGGCCGACCGGGTCAAGGGCAGCGGCGCGGCGCGCGTGGTCGACCAGGCCTGGCGCGAGGGCACCGTCGAGGAGCGCCTCGAGCACGCGCTGGTCAACGGCATCGTCGAGCACATCGACCAGGACACCGAGGAGGCCCGGCTGCAGTACGGCGTCCCGCTGGCGGTGATCGAGGGGCCCCTGATGGCCGGAATGAGCGTGGTCGGCGACCTGTTCGGCGCGGGCAAGATGTTCCTCCCCCAGGTGGTCAAGAGCGCGCGCGTCATGAAGCGCGCCGTCGCCCATCTGGAGCCCTACATGGAGGAGGAGCGCCAGCGCGCCGAGGCCGCCGGCGAGGACGTCGAGGCGCAGGGCACGGTCGTCATGGCCACCGTCAAGGGCGACGTGCACGACATCGGAAAGAACATCGTCGGCGTGGTGCTCGGCTGCAACAACTACCGCGTGGTCGACCTCGGCGTGATGGTTCCGATGGCCACCATCCTCGAGGCCGCGGAGGAGGAGAAGGCCGACATGATCGGCCTGTCCGGGCTGATCACCCCGTCGCTGGACGAGATGGTGAACGTCGCCACCGAGATGGAGCGACGGGGCATGGACATCCCGCTGCTGATCGGCGGCGCCACCACCAGCCGCCAGCACACGGCGGTCAAGATCGCCCCCGTCTACTCGCAGTCGGTCACCCACGTCCTCGACGCGTCGCGCGCGGTGGGGGTGGTGTCGCGCCTGCTCGACCCGGTGCAGCGCGTCACGCACGTGGCCGAGACGCGCGCCGACCAGGAGCGCCTGCGCGAGCAGCACGCCACGCGGCGCGAGCGGGCGCTGCACACCTACGCGGAGGCGCTCCGGCGCCGGCCGGCGATCGAGTGGCGGGCCGAGGACACCCCCGTCCCGGAGTTCACCGGACGGCGGCTGCTCGAGAATGTGCCCCTCGCCGAGATCGCGCGGTACATCGACTGGACCTTCTTCTTCCACGCCTGGGAGCTGAAGGGCAAGTACCCCGAGGTGCTCGACCACCCCCGCTACGGCGACGCGGCGCGCGAGCTGCACGCCAACGCGACCGCGATGCTCGACCGGCTCATCGCCGACGGGGGCCTGACGGCCAACGGGGTCTACGGCCTCTGGCCGGCCAACTCCGAGGGCGAGGACATCGTCCTCTACGCCGACGACGCCCGCTCGGCGGAGGTGGCGCGCTTCCCGATGCTGCGCCAGCAGCGCGTGAAGGCCGACGACAAGCCCCAGTACTCGCTGGCCGACTTCGTCGCGCCGCGCGAGTCGGGCCTGATCGACCACGTCGGGGCCTTCGCGGTCACGGCGGGCCTCGGCGCCGACGACCTCGCCAGGGCCTTCGAGGAGGAGCTCGACGACTACTCGGCGATCATGGTGAAGGCCCTGGCCGACCGGCTCGCCGAGGCGTTCGCCGAGATGATGCACGCGCGCGTCCGCCGCGAGTGGGGCTACGGCGCCGACGAGGACCTCTCCGCGGAGGACCTGGTGGCCGAGCGCTATCGCGGCATCCGACCCGCCTTCGGCTATCCCGCCTGCCCCGACCACCTGCCCAAGCGGCGCCTGTTCGACCTCCTGCGGGCGGAGGAGGCCGGCATCGCCCTCACCGAGAGCCTGGCCATGACGCCCGCGGCGTCGGTGAGCGGCATCTACCTCCAGCACCCGCAGGCGCGCTACTTCGCCATCGGCACGATCACCCGCGACCAGGTGGAGTCGTACGCCGGCCGCATGGGCATGCCGGTCGCCGAGATCGAGCGCTGGCTCTCCCCGAACCTCGCCTACGAGCCCGAGGCGGCGACGGACACCGACTCCGAGGCCGCCTGACACAACCGGGTCCTCTTCTGTAGCACACCCTGTGCTACGGTCGATCCATGGCATCCCGCGTCGTCCGCGCCCGGCTCGATCAACCCTCGGAGGAGGGGCTCGCCCTGCTCATGCGCGAGGGCAGGAACGAGTCGGAGGCGGTCCGGCTGGCGCTCGTCGAGTCGGCAGCGCGCCGCCGCCGCCGCTCGGCGCTCGTGGCGGAGGTCGAGAGGCTGGCCGCCGATCCGGCCGACACGGCGGAGCGGCGGGCGGTCATGGCGGACATGGAGGCGCTGTCCGGCGACTGGCCCGAATGACGAGGGGCGGCGTCCACCGGGTCAGCCTCCCCGCCGGGCGGGGCCACGAACAGCATGGACCGAGATACGCCGTCGTGGTCCAGTCCGACGAGCTCCTCGGTCTCTCCACCGCGCTCGTCGCCCCGACGTCACGCGCGGCGTCGCCTGCCACCTTCCGCCCCCAGATCATGATCGGCGGCGAGGCGACGAGGGTGCTGGTGGAGCAGACGCGCGCGGTGGACACGAGCCGGCTCGGCGAGCAGGTCGGCCATCTGAGCCATGACGAGCAACGCTCGGTCGACGAAGCGCTGGAGACGGTCCTCGGGCTCTGAGGCGTGGGCGACCCCAGGGGTGGCCGCACTTATTTCAGGGATACGGACTAGGGGTAGCCCCATGGCGTGCCGGGGGCGGTCGCGACAGGCTGCGACCCATGCTCCGTGCACTCGCCCGCCGCCGTCCCCGCCACGCCTGGATCGCCGAGCTCTCGCTCTTCGCCCTGGCGCTGCTCGTCTACCAGGCCTCGCGGTCACTGGTCATCGGCAGCCCGGCGACGGCGTTCGAGAACGCCCATGCGCTGATCGCCTTCGAGAAGCAGGCGGGCCTGTTCGTCGAGGCGTCGATCCAGGACCGGGTGCTCGACCACGCCGGCCTGGTGGAGGCCCTCAACGTCTTCTACCTCACGGCCCACTGGATCGTGACGCCGTTGTTCTTCATCTGGCTCTACCGTCGTCGTCGCGCGGTCTACCCGTCGGTGCGCAACGCGTTCCTGGCGGCCAACGGGATCGCCCTGGTCGTGTTCATGCTCTATCCGGTCGCCCCGCCGCGTCTGGCGGGCGGGGGCGAGGGCCTGGTGGACACCCTCCACCAGGTGAGCGGCGTCGACCTGCACGGCGGCATGCTCTCGGGCTGGTTCAACCCCTACGCGGCGGTGCCCTCGATGCACTTCGGCTACGCCGCGCTGATCGGCGTGGTGGGGTTCGCCCTGCTCCGGGGCTGGCACCTCCGGGCGATCGCGCTCGCGTACCCGGCGGTCGTCTTCCTGACGATCGTCGGCACGGCGAACCACTACATCCTCGACGCGGTCGCCGGCGGACTCGTGATGGCGCTCGGCGCCGTCGCGGTCACCGCCTGGTGCGCGCGGCGCGACGCCTGCCGCGCCGAGCCTCAGATGTCGAACTGCTCCTTGGCCAGGTAGAGCCGCGCCTGCTGGGCGCCGACGACGAGCACCTCGATCTTCGCCGCCGCCAGCTCCGGGTCGATCCGGTCCATCCCCGGGGCGGCGACCACCCAGAGCGCCGACGGGACGCCCTCGCGCGCCCGGCCCAGCACGTACCGGGCGACGACCATCACGTCCTCGAGCGGCGCGTCCGGCGCGACGGCCACCACCACGTCCTCGTCGGGTCCGAGGCGGTAGAGGCCCTCCGGCACGGCGCCCTCGGTCTCGACGATGA
>LNEQ01000194.1 GCA_001464995.1 Actinobacteria bacterium Ga0077541 | reverse complement strand
CGCCCTCACGCGCGACGAGGCCACCGCGATCGCGTTCCCGCTCCTCGGGCTGATGCTGATCGTGTCGGGCGCCGTCGTCGGCGCCCTCGGCAGCGGCATCACGCTGCGCCGCTTCCTGAAGGTCTGAGCCTTCCGGCTGACGCGCAGCCGGGCGGGACCGGTGCGCAGGGCGCGCCCGGTGGGGCCGTCTACAATCCCGGTCCGACCGTGAGACGCACCCACCGCCCATGAACCTCGGCCGTGTGATCCGCGTCGGCGTCGCCGTTCTCGCCGTGCTGGCCGTCTTCCTCGGCGGCGTCGCCGTGGGCGGGCATGCGGAGGCGACGGGCCTCACGCGCCTCTCCGATCCCCTCCGCAGCGTCTTCCTCGGCGACAGCGGCGAGCTGCTGACCGAGCAGGTGCTGGAGGTTCTGGAGGACGCGTACTACGTCGACGTCGACCCCGAGCAGCTCGAGCGCGACTCGGTGCAGGCGATCGTCGACGCCCTGGAGGATCCGTACACCGACTACCTCGACCCGGACGAGCTCGAGGCGCTGAGGGCCCGCAACGACGGCGCCTACTTCGGCGTCGGCCTGCAGGTCGCCCAGCGCGATGAGGCGGTCGTCGTGACCCGCGTGTTCGAGGATGGGCCCGCGGACCGCGCCGAGGTGCGCGCCGGCGACCGCATCGTGTCGGTGGGGGGGAAGCCGACGAAGGGGCGGGAGCTCGGGGCCGTCGTCTCCGAGATCCGCGGGCCCGAGGGCACACCGGTGCGGATCGGCGTGGCGTCCGGCACCGATCCCGTCCGCGAGCTCGAGCTGACGCGCGCGCGCATCCGGGTGTCCTCGGTCGAGGAGCGCATGGAGACGGTCGGCGGCGAGAAGGTCGGCTACATCCGGCTCGGGCAGTTCACGCGTGGATCGGCCGACGCACTGCGCGACGCCATCACCTCGTTGCGCGGCGCGGGGGCGACCGCCCTCGTGCTGGACCTGCGCGGCGATCCGGGCGGGCTGGTGACCGAGGCGGTCGCCGTCGCGGGCGCCTTCCTTCCGGAGGGGGAGGAGGTGTTCGTCACCGAGGGGCTGCACTCGCCCCGCGAGATCTACCGCACCGACACCGACCCGGTCGCCGGGGATCTGCCCGTGGTGGTCCTGACCGACCGCGGCAGCGCGAGCGCCAGCGAGATCGTCGCGGGCGCCCTGCGCGACGCCGACAGGGCGACGCTCGTCGGCGAGCGCACCTTCGGCAAGGCCCTGGTGCAGAGCACCGTGCCGCTGCGCGACGGCGGCGCCCTCAAGCTCACCACGGCGCGCTACCTCACCCCGTCGGGCTTCGACCTGGCGGCTCGCGGCCTGGCGCCGGACGTGAGGATCGCCGACGACCCGGCCACCGAGGCCGACGAGGTCCTGCAGCGAGGGCTCTCCCTCGCGGCGGCCGGATGAGCCGCGGGGGCCCCGCGGCGGTGCTGGTCGCCGAGCTGGTGTCATCGGGGCGCGGCGCGGCGGCCCAGCCGGCGTTCGAGCCCGGTCTGCGCGTCCCGCTGATCAAGAGCGCGCGCGGCGGGGCGTCGGTCGGCGATCTGGTCACGGTGACGCTCAAGGGCCGCGCCGCGCGCGTCACCGCCGTCCACGGCCCCGCCCGCTCGCCCACCGCGGCGCTCCGCGGCCTGCTCGCGTCCGAGGACCTCTCGCGCCCGTTCCCCCGGGCGGTGCTCGAGGAGGCCGAGGCGCTCGACGACGGCGACGTCGCCCAGGATCCGGGCCGCCGGGACCTGCGCGACCAGCGGGTGATCACCATCGACCCCCACGGGGCGAAGGATCACGACGATGCCATCGCCGTGGCGGATGAGGGCGGCGCGGCCACCCGGATCTGGGTCCACATCGCCGACGTCGCGCGCTTCGTGGCCGCGGGCGGACCCCTCGATCGCGAGGCCGCGCGCCGCGGCTGCTCGGTCTACGTGCCCGGCATGGTCACGCCGATGCTGCCGCCGCGGCTGTCGTCCGACCTGTGCAGCCTGCGCCCGGGTGCCGACCGCGCCGCCGTGACGGTGGAGATGGTGATCGACGCGCGCGGTGAGGTGGGGGAGACCCGGTTCTCGCGCTCCCTGATCCGCTCCGAGCGCCGGCTGACCTACGGCGAAGCCGACACCGTGCTCGCGGGGGGATCGATCGGCGACGCGGCGATGGAGGACGACATCCGCGCCATCGGGGCGGTGTCGGCGGCGCTGCGCGCGCGCCGGATGGCGCGCGGGGCCCTGGAGGCCGACTCGGGCGAGCCGGTCGTGCGCTTCGAGGGCGACCGGGTCGCCGAGATGCACCTCGAGGGCTCGACGCCCGCCCACTCGCTGGTGGAGGAGTGCATGATCGCCGCCAACGAGGCGGTGGCCCGCTACCTGATCGCGCGCGGGCACCCGACGGTCTTCCGGCACCACGAGGACCCCGCGCAGAGCCGCATCGAGTCGCTCTACGAGCAGCTGGAGGCCCTCGGCGTCGCCACCCCGCCGCTCCCCGACGGGAACCTCGGCGGCCCCGAGCGCCGGGCGGCGGCGTCCGCGGCCGCCGCGGCCGTGGCGCGGCACCTCGAGGCGGGCGGCCCCGGCGGCCTGTCGCTCTGGACCCTCGTGCTGCGCACGCTGCGCCAGGCCCACTACTCGGCGACCGAGACCACCCACTCGGGGCTCGCGAGCCCCGCGTATCTGCACTTCACCTCGCCGATCCGCCGCTACCCCGACCTGCTGGTGCACCGCGGGCTGCTCGACGCGCTCGGCCTCGGCCCGCCGGGACCGGAGGCGACCGAGCTCGCGGCCGAGGCCGACCACAGCTCGGCCACCGAGCGCGAGGCGTCGGTGATGGAGCGCAAGGCCGACGACATCTGCGCCGCCTTCCTGTTGCACGACCGCCTGAACCAGGAGGGCTGGGATGTCCCGGTGGAGGGCCGCGTGACGGGGCTGATCGACGCCGGGCTGTTCATCACCTTCGGCGAGGTCTTCACCGGGTTCCTGCCCTCGCGCCACCTCGAGGACGACCACTACCGCGCCGACCCGCTCGGCGTCGCGCTGATCGGCGACTCCAGCGGGCGCCGCATCCGGATCGGCGACACGCTGAGCGTCCGGGTGGTGCGGATCGAGCCGCTCCGCGGCCGGATACAGCTCGAGCCGGTCACGGAGACCGGACGCAGCAGGGGGCTGCCCCCGAAGCTCGGCTCGCGTGCGCGCCGCACCCGGGCCGGCGCCCGCCCGCGCTAACATCGCCCGCCCATGGCGACTGCGAAGAAGAACGCGAAGAAGGACGACCGCTTCCGCGACGTGGCGCAGAATCGCCGTGCCCTGCACGAGTACGCGATCACCGAGCGCTTCGAGGCCGGCATCGTGCTCCAGGGCAGCGAGGTGAAGGGCCTGCGCGAGAGCGGCGCGACCATCAGCGACGCCTACGTCCAGATCCGCGAGGGCGAGGCCTGGCTGATCGGCGCCCACTTCTCCGACTACGAGAACGCCGGCTACGCCGGCCACGATCCGCGCCGCACCCGCAAGCTGCTGCTGCACCGCAAGGAAATCGAGAGGATCGCCTCGTCCCTCGCCGAGAAGGGGCTCTCGCTGGTGCCGCTGCGGCTCTACTTCAAGGAGGGCCGGGCGAAGATCGAGCTCGGCCTCGGCCGTGGCAAGACGCTCTACGACAAGCGCCGCACCATCGCCGAACGCGACGCCAAGCGGGACGCCGACCGCGCCGTCAAGGCCGTGCGCCGGCGCTGATGGCCCTCGACCGCGAGGCCGTCTCCCGCTGGATCGCCTCGTACGAGCGCGTGTGGAGGGAGCGGCGCGCGGCCGACCTGGGGAAGTTGTTCACCGACGACGCCACCTATCGCGCGAGCCCGAGCGCCGCGCCGATCCGGGGCATCGACGCCATCCGCCGCTGGTGGGCCGCCGAGACCGATCCGGCCGAGGAGTGGCTTCTCGGCTCCGAGGTGCTGGCCGTCGACGGCGATGTCGCGGTCGCACGCCTCGAGGTCCGCTACGCCGCGCCCGACCCGCGCCGCTATCTCGACCTCTGGATCCTGTCCTTCGCCCCCGACGGGCGCTGCCGCTCGTTCGAGGAGTGGTACTGGACGCCGGAGTTCTACGCCTGAGCCACCTCAGGGCACCAGGCGCAGGTTGGAGACGCGGAGCGTGACCTTCAGGTCGTGACCGCCGCGCCAGGGCTTCGGCACGGCGCTCTGCACGCCGAAGCGCAGGTAGCGCACGTTCGACATGCCGCGCATGCCGGCCAGGCTCAGTCGCACGAGCTGCGTCCGGTTGCCCACCGCCACCTTGCTCGCGTTGCGGAAGTGGCCGCCGGGGGTGACGATCAGGTGGAAGGCACGGTCGGTCGGCGGTCGCTTCACCACCGTGGCGGTGAACTCGAGGAAGCGGTAGCGCGACCAGTTCCGCAGGGGCGCGCTCGCCCGCCCGGCCGCGCCGGTCGGATAGAAGGCGTCAACCGAGGGCGACACGTTGCCCCGGTAGACGACCTCGTCGCCGTCGGCGAGGTAGCGGCGCCCCACGGTCATCGTCACGACCTGGCCGCGCGTGCGGGCTGTCGCCGGGGCGATGCGGCCGGTGAAGCGGGTGAGGCCTCCGGGCCGGATCACGGCGTCCGAGGGCCAGAGCGGCATCGGCGGCGTGGCGATCGTGATCGCGCCGGGCTGGGCGAGGGTGGCCGCGTCGATGGCCACGGTGGCGGCGTCCACGCGGCCGACCGGGTCGCGGCTGATCACGAGGCGGCCCGGGGCCGGGCTGACGTCGGCGAGGGTCCAGCGGCCCCTGGCGTCGGTGACGGTGGAGAAGGCGCCGAACCGCACGGCCGCGCCCTCGACCGGCTTCCCGGCGAGGGCGCTCCCGCGGGCGCTCGCGCGCTTGCGCGAGCGCCCGGTCTGGGCGGCCCCGTAGACGACCCTGCCGGTCAGGGTCGGCAGCGGCGTCGCCGACAGGCGGGCGAGGACGGCGCGCCGGGCGCCGTCGACCGCCGCCGGGTCGGTCTCGACCACCGGCAGGTACGCCGGGCGGCCGTCGTCGGCGCACCCGGTGGTGCGGCCGCCCTCGGACCGTCCGGTGTAGGGGGTGCTGACGCCCTCCATCACCTTCGCGTGGAACGCCGGATCGGCGGCCTCGAGGGCCTTCAGCAGGCTGTGGTCCTCGGCGCCGTCGCGCAGCGCCTCCAGCCGCAGGCTGCCGATCGCCGGGTCCGACGGATCGCCGGTCGGGTAGATCAGGCTCGCCTCGCCGTTGCCGCCCACCGCTCCGCCGCGGCCGCAGGTGTCGGGGGCCTTGGTGTGGCTGAGGTACCAGGGGTCGTCGAACGGGTTGCGGTAGTTCTCGCCGCCCCAGTTGTTGAGGCCCCAGTAGAAGAAGCCCTCGACGCCCTCCTTGGCCGCCAGCCAGCCCATCACGCGGGGCTCGGTGGTCGGCTTGTCGATCAGCACGTTCGGCGTGTAGCGCTGCGTGTCGCTGCCGTAGGTGTACCACCACACCCGCTTGCCCTTGGCGCGTACGCCGGCGATCCCCTTCGGCACCTTGAAGAGGTCCCAGATCGGGGGCGCCCAGATGTCGACCGACTTGCCGATGGCCTTCAGGGCCTCGGGGTGCGGGGCCTCGGTCGCCAGCACGGGGATGCGCGGGCTCGCCGAGGCGAGCTGGGCGGCCGCCCGGTTGAGGTCGGCGTAGGTGCGCGGGTTGGGCTCGTCGACCGGCAGCGCGAAGGTGCGTCCCGTGATGGGCGCATAGGCCGAGGCGAAGTCGCGCGCGGCCGTCCGGCGCTTGCCGTCCTGCAGATACGAGCGGTCGAGCCCGCCCGCCTGGGGGAAGTTCGGCAGGAACGGCACCTCGACCGCCGGGAAGCCGAGGCGGAAGAACGCGTCGAGGTTCGTGCGCCGGGCCGTCCCGAAGGGACTGTCGGCGTAGTCGAGCGCCCAGGTGGCGGGGTCGACTTTCGGGGCCGTGTGCGGCGGCTTGCCGGGGCTGACGCCATGGGCGCGGAGCATGGGCAGCAGCCGCTCCTGGACGCCGCGGACGAAGCGCGCGTCGTCCTCGCCGACCCCCGAGGCCTTCGCCAGCTGGATCTGGTTGAGGCGGGCCACGATCGTGTACCCGTCGCGGCTCGCCGTGACGGGGGCCACCTCGACCGCCAGGGGCACCACGCCCGCGACGCCCAGGTCGACCGATCCGGTGTACCGGCCCGCGGCCGCGCCCGTGGGCACGTGGACCAGCACGTAGAGGCTCGTCGTCTCGCCGGCGGGCACGCTGAGCGTGTCCCGCACCGGGAAGAGCGGGTCGGGGTAGCGCCCGTCGCCCTCGAGGGCGTCGACCCCGGTGCTGGCGCGCGTCAGCCGGACGTAGCCCACGCGGAGCAGCTCGACCGCCGACGCCGGGATCGTGCCCGGCCCGGTGAGGTCGCTGACGACGGGGGTGATCTCGAGCGCGGTGTCCGAGCGGATCGCGATCTGCGCGCCCTCGTACTCGTCGCGGGCCGCGGCGATCACCGGCCCCGGCGTCGCGTCGGCCGGCCGCGTCGAGGCGGGGAACACCTTCTCGCCCGGGGTCGCGGGCCAGGTCTCGATCGCCGCCGATGCGGCGGACGGAGCGACGGCTGCGGCGAGGGCCGCGGCCAGGCAGGCGAGGGGTGCGCGTCGCAGGGGGAGTCCTTTCCCGGGGGAGGCGATCACCAGATCGATCGGCTGTTCGCGGGTCCGGCATGAGCCGGCGCCGCGCGGGTCAGCGGTCGGCGACCACCAGCACGTGCAGTCCCTTGGCCCCGTGCGCGCCGAGCGTCGAGATCTTCTCGATGTCCGAGGTCCGGCTCGGCGCCGACACCAGCGACACCGCCGACGGCGGGCGCCCGTCGCGGGCGTAGGTCTCGACGAGCGCCTCGCCGAGCGTCGCGCGCAGCCGCGAGGCCGGCAACACGGCCAGGTGGTACATGCTCACCACGTCGATCGAGCGGCCGTGGCCGGGGCCGGTCTCCAGCACCAGCGTCCCCCGCTCGGCGACGCCGAGCCGCGGCACGGTGACGCCCATCGTCAGCTCGGGGCCCTCCAGCCCGAGCAGCTCGCGCCATCCCCGTCCGCGCCCCTCGGGCCACACCAGCACCTCGTGCCCGTCCCCGTCGCGCGCGAGGCCGGGCCCGATCGCAAGATCCTCGAGCACGGGATCATCGACGAGCAGCGACCGGGTGACGCCCCACTGCGCGGCCTGCGCCGCGGCGGCCCCGGCGGCGCCGGCCGCGTCCACGACGGCGCCCGTCGCGCGCCGGCGGGCGAGGGCGGCGAGCAGCCCCTCGCTCAGCGCGGCGGTGTCGGCGGCCATCGCGTGGGGAGGTCGCGCTGGGAGGTCCACTCGGCGCCCGGGCCCGGCAGGCGGCGCGCCCAGCCCCGGCGGCCCACCAGGCGCAGCCCGATCCGGGCCGCGGCGACCGAGAGGCGGTACGCCCCCGGGCTGCTCCACGCCCGGCTCCAGAGGCGGAAGCGGGCGCGGTCGCGGCGGTGCGCGGTGGTGGTCACCCGGGCCCGCACCCGCACCAGCAGGTCGTGCAGCGGGATGCCCACCGGGCAGGCGTCGTGGCATGAGCCGCAGAGCGACGACATGAAGGGCAGCTCGCTCGAGCGCTCGCCCTCCATGCCCTCCAGGAGCGGCGTCAGCACCGAGCCGATCGGACCCGAGTAGGGCGACCCGTACGCCTGCCCGCCGACGCTCCGCCACATGGGGCAGGAGTAGAGGCACGCGCCGCAGCGGATGCAGTCGAGCGCCTCCTCCAGGTCGGTGCCGAGAAGCGCCGAGCGGCCGCCGTCGAGGATCACGAGGTGCAGCTCCTCGGGGCCGTCGGCCTCCCCCGGCGCGCGCGGGCCGGTGATCAGGTTGACGTAGCCGGCCGCGTCGTCTCCGATCGCCGCCATCGGGAGGATCTGCAGGATGTGGGCGGCCTCGTCCCAGTCGCGCACCACCCGCTCCATGCCCATCACCGCCACGTGGATGCGGGGCAGGGCGGTCACCAGGCGCGCGTTGCCCTCGTTCTCGACGACGCAGATCGTGCCGGTCTCGGCCACTCCGAAGTTGACTCCGGAGATGCCGATGTCGGCGCTCGCGAACACCTCGCGCAGCCGCGTGCGCGCGTGTGCCACGAGCGCCTCGCGGTCGGTCGGCAGCTCCCAGCCGCTCTCGGCCATCAGCACCTGGCGCACCTGCTCCTTGTTGAGGTGCACCGCCGGGGCCACGATGTGGCTCGGGTGCTGCCCGGCCAGCTGCAGGATCCACTCGCCGAGATCCGTCTCCACCACCCGCAGTCCCGACTCCTCGATCGCCTCGTTGAGCTTGATCTCCTCGGTGGCCATCGACTTCGACTTGGCGACCAGGGTCGCCCCGCGCGCCGCCGCGAGGTCGGTGATGTACCGGCAGGCGGCGTCCGCGTCGGCGGCCCGGGTCACGACCCCTCCGGCGGCGCGCACCCGTTCCTCCAGCCGGTCGAGCAGCTCGGGCAGGTCGCCGATGTCGCCGCGGCGGATCTCCCGCGCCCGGTCGCGCATCTGCGCGAACGGGTTCTCCGCGGAGATGCGGGCGCGGGCCGTCCCCCAGCTCGCGCCCGCCGCGCGCAGGTTGGCCGCGAGCGAGTCGTCGGCGAGCGCCTCGCGGGTGCGGTCGCGCAGCGGCGCGGTGGTGTCCGGGTAGACGACCGGCCGCCGTCCGCTCATCCGGCGAGCACCTCGGCGATGTGCCGCGCGCGCAGGGGGACGCCCGTGCGCCGGGCGCGGCCGGCGATGTGCATCAGGCAGGAGAGGTCGCACGCGATCAGCTCGTCGGCGCCCGTGGCCGCCGCGTGGCGGGCCTTCTCCTCGCCGAGCCGGCCCGAGACCTCGGGGAAGTTGACGCTGAAGGTGCCGCCGAAGCCGCAGCAGACGTCGGTGGCCTCCATCTCGCGCAGCTCCACGCCCTCCACCGCCCGCAGGGCGGCGCGCCCGCTCTCGCGCTCGCCGAGCAGGCGCAGCATGTGGCAGGAGTCGTGGTAGGTCGCCGATCCCGACCCGCGCGCCCCCGCGTCGAGCCCGTGCTCGGAGAGGAACTGGGTGAACTCCCGCGTGCGCG
>LNEQ01000193.1 GCA_001464995.1 Actinobacteria bacterium Ga0077541 | reverse complement strand
CCGTACACCACCGAGGGCGCCGACCTGCGGGCACGCGTGAAGATCGCCAACGACGCCGGCGTGGACATCTTCGTCTCGGTCCACAACAACGCGCTCGCCGCCACCACCAGCGGCACCGAGACCTTCCACTTCTACTACTCGAGCACCGCCGCCCGCGTGCTGGCGCGCGACGTGCAGGCGGCGATGGTCGCCGCGCTCGGCCTGCCCGACCGCGGCGTGAAGACGGCGGGCTTCCACGTGCTGCGCAACACCCGGATGCCGGCGATCCTCGTGGAGGGCGCGTTCCTCACCAACCCGGCCGAGGCCCTGCTGCTCGCCGATCCGGCGGCGCGGCAGAGGATCGCCGAGGCGATCGGGCGCGGGATCGCGACCTACTCCGCGCAGGGCGTCGCCGCGCCCCCCGCGCTCCCCCCCACGATCGGCCCCTGGGCGACCCGGCCGAAGTCGGTCCCGGCCGGCTACCGGCTGGTGAGGACGGGCGCCACCAACCCCGTGGGGCGTGGCGGCTGGCTCGCCGTGATCGCGGGCTTCCGCCGGCCCGCCGAGGCCGCGCTGCCGGCGACGATCGGCCCCTGGAGGACGCGGCCATCGCGGGTGCCGGCCGGATATCGGCTCGTCAGGACCGGGGCGGCGAACGCCGTCGGCCGTGGCGGTTGGCTCGCCGTCGTAAACACGGCGGGTTCGCCGGGAACCGGATCGCCCCCGGTGGCCGCCGCCCCCTGATCCACGCCGGCGGGGCGGGAGTAGTCCCTTCATCGCACATGTCCGCCGCCCGCTGAGGGCTGCGGAACCGATGAGGGGAACACGACATGACCGAACGCCAGATCGACCTGGCGCAGGTGGACACCGATGGCGCCATCCGCGAGGCGGCTGACGCCGTCGCGCGCACGCCGGGGCTCGAGGAGGCTGCCGCCACGGGTGACACGCGCGCGCAGCTGCTGCGCAAGGCCGCCATGGGCGGCGGGGCGCTCATGGGCGGAGGCCTCCTGCTCGGTGGCCTCTCCAGCACCGCGCTCGGCGCCGACACGCGCTCGTCCAAGCAGGACGTCGCGATCCTGAACTTCGCGCTGACGCTCGAGTACCTGGAGGCGGAGTTCTACCGCCAGGCGGTCGCGGGCAACGCGCTCAGCGGCGAGCAGAAGACCTTCGCCGAGATCGTCGCGGGCCACGAGGCCGCGCACGTCGACTTCCTGGCCAAGACCCTCGGGTCGAACGCCGTCGCCTCGCCGAAGTTCGACTTCAAGGGCATCCCGACGAACACCAACCTGTTCATCGGGACGGCGTTGCAGCTGGAGGACACCGGGGTCTCGGCCTACATCGGCCAGAGCTACCGGATCCGCAAGACGGCCTTCATCCTCGTCGCCGCGCAGGTGCTCGCGATCGAGGCACGGCATGCGGCCTGGGCGCGCAGTCTCGTGCCGGGGCGCCTGCCGTCGGAGAAGGACGAGATCCTCAACGGCCACGCGAACATGAAGCAGGTGCTCGACGTGGTCGGCTCCACCGGCTTCATCGTCACCTAGTGGAGCGTCCACCAACGTCGCTGGTGTTCTGGCCGCGAGAATCCCGCGCATAGCTGAGGCTATGCGTTCGACCGAGGACGCAGCATCCGCGATGATTTGCAGCGAGCCAGAACCCGGCGAAGGTTGGTTGACGCTCCACTAGGGACATGCGGACGCGGGCGGCGCCGGTATCGGGCGCCGCCCGCGTCAGCGGTGGGCGAACCAGGTGCCGCCGGGGCCGTCGCGATAGACCACCACCAGCCGCCCGGTGTCGAGCACCAGCTCGAAGTAGTGGCGATCGATCGCCCTGTCGGTCCACCAGAGGTCCTGGACCAGCCAGTCGTCGCGCACCGTCATCACCCGCTGCGGTCGCCCCGCATCGAGGGCCACCTCGACGGGCGTGCCGTCCGGGGCGCAGGACACCTCCACCCCGTGCGGGGATGCCAGCGCGCGGAGGCTCACTCGGTCACCGGCTCGTAGGGGGTCAGCGCCCAGCGGCGCTCGGGGCGGCGCGACCACGGCTCGATCTCGACCACCCGCAGTAGCGCCTCGTCGCCCTGGGCGGCGCGGACCTGTCGCACCGCCTCGCCGGCCCGCGCGCGGAGCTCCTGGGCGGGGGAGGGGACGGCGGTCAGCTGATGCCCGCCGAGCGCGCCCGAGGCGTCGCCGACGATCCAGAGGTCGGTCACCGGGGCGGGGATCTCGCCGAGGCACGGCAGCGCCGCCAGGGCGAGGCGCTCGGGATCGGTGGTCGCCTCGCGCAGTGCCAGGTCGCGCACCCACGACCCGCCGTCGGCGAGGCGGGCGCGCATGGCCAGGGTGCGCAGGGCCGCCCCGCGGCCGCGGGCCGCCGCCGCCAGCTCGCCCAGCAGCAGGCGCGCGGCGGCATCGAGGGCGGGGCGGGCCCCGAGCGGCTCGGGGAAGGTGATCGTGGCCCGCAGCGGCCGCGGGGGGGTGCGCGGGCGCAGCGCCCGGTCGTCCCCGCCGCAGGCCAGGTTCCAGGCCGCCAGGCCGGGGAACCCCAGGCGGTCGAGCACCGCCGCCCGCGGGAGCGCGGCCACCTGGCCGATCGTGCGCAGGCCGAGATCGTGCAGGGCGCGGACCGCCTCGGCGGAGAGGGGGAGCCGGTCGACGGGCAGCGGGGCGAGGAACCCGGCCACCTCATGGGCGGTGAGGACGAGCGGCCGGCCGGCCGGCGCCTCGTGCGCGGCCTGCAGCGCGCCGAACAGCGACGGAGCCGCCCCCACGCGCCCGCCCGCCCCGACCGGCAGCGCCGCCCGGACGCGCCGCAGCACCCCCTCGAGCCCCCCGTGAAGGCGCAGGGTGCCGCGCGCGTCGAACGCCGCCGCGTCGAGCCCGATGGGCTCCACGGCGAACCCGGCCGCCTCAAGGCGCTCCAGCGTGCGCTCGGAGGCGTCGGCGGCCGCTCCGGGGTCGGCGACCACGAGATCGAGCCCGGGGCAGCGCGCGAGCGCCTCGCCCACGCGCAGACCGGGGCGGACGCCCTGGGCCTCCGCCGCCGGCGTGCAGAGCCCGATCAGCTGCGGCGCGCCGGGTTCGGGGCCGAGCGCGACCGCCGCGTCGAGCGGCCGGCGGGCGCGCAGCAGCGCGACCAGCAGCGCCAGGCGGGGGATGTGGACGGCGACGATCACCGAACACATGTTCGCTGACGCGCCGGACGTCATCAACCTCCCGGATCAACTCCGCCCCGCCCCGCGCCGAAGGTGCCGGGGAATGCTCAACGATCGAGACGATCACCCCCGCGACGGAACGGCCCGCACCGCCGGCGACGGCGGGCGCACCGCGTCGATCCTCGCCCTCCTGCCCGACGGCCTGGTCGTCCTGTCGGACGACGGGCGCGTGGTGGAGGCGAACGACGCCTTCCGGGCCATGACCGGCCTCGGCGAGCGCACCGGGCCGGGGGAGTCCCTCCTGCGGTCGGCCCTCGCCGAGTGCGCCCGCACGGGCGCCATCGATCGCGACATCGCCCTCAGCCGCGTCGACGGCACCCGCTTCCCGGCCATCGTCAGCGCCGCCGCCGTCCCGGCCCCGCCCGGCGGCACCCCGGCGCACGTGCTCACGGTCAAGGACGCCACCGCCCGCGTGCGCGCCGAGCGCGTGCGCTCCGGTCTTCGCCGCGTGGGCGCGGCCGTCGCGATCGGCGCGGGCGTGGAGGTGGTGATCGGCCGCGTCGCCCGCGAGCTCGGCATCCTCACCGGGGGCGCCGCGGCGGGCGTCGTCCGCGGCACCGGCCCCGCGGCCGTCGTGGCCGCGTCGTCGGCCGGCGGCCCCCCCGTCGGCGCGGCCCCTCCGGGTGACCCCGTGCTGGCCGCTCCGATCCGCGTGGCCGACGAGCTCTGGGGCGCGGTCGCGGCCTGGCCGGTGGGCGACCGCACGCCGCGGGCCGACCTGGCCCCCGCGCTCGTCACGATGTCGGGCATGGTCGCCTCGTCGGTGGTGGCCGAGCGCCTGCGCGCGCTGGAGGTGGCGGGTCGCGGAGCGGACCCCCTGGTGGGCCTGCCCGATGCGCGCGCCTTCTCCGAGCTGATGGAGCGCGAGTCCGAGCGCGCGCGCCGCTACGGCCGCGCGCTGTCGCTCGTGCTGGTCGACATCGACGGCTTCCGCCGGATCAACGAGACCCATGGCCAGCCCGCGGGCGACGCCGTCCTGCGCGAGGTGGCGGCGCGCCTGAGCGGCCATGTGCGCGTCTCCGACTGGGTGGGCCGCACGGGCGGCGACGAGTACGCCTGGCTGCTGCCCGAGACCACCGAGGAGGCGGCGCGCGACGCGGCCGCCCGTCTGCGCCGCGCGCTGGCCGAGGAGCCCTTCCCGGGCGTCGGCTACCTGACCGCCTCGCTCGGGATCTCGTCGAGCGCCTCCGCCGAGGGCGCCGCCGACCTCTACCGCCAGGCCGAGGTCGCCCTCCACTGGGCCAAGGTCTCCGGCCGCAACCGGGCGGTGCTCTATTCGTTCCACGTCGCCGAGGAGGTCTTCTCCCGGCGTGGCGCCGAGCGGGCCGAGGCGCCGAGCCTGCGGGCGATGCGCGCGCTCGCGTGGGCCGTGGACGCCAAGGATCCACACACCCACCGCCACTCGGCCCGCGTCGCCGACCTCGCCGTGCAGCTCGCCACGGCGCTCGGCTGGACTTTGACCCGCGCCGCGCAGCTGCGGGAGGCGGGGCTCGTACACGACGTCGGCAAGATCGCCGTGCCCGACGCGATCCTCTTCAAGCCCGGCCCCCTGACGGCCGAGGAGTACGCGCTGATGGCGGCCCACGCCGACATCGGGGCGAAGATCGTGGCCGACGTCCTCTCACCCGAGCAGGCCGGATGGGTGCGGGCGCACCACGAGCGCTGGGACGGGGCCGGCTACCCCGACCGGCTGGCCGGCGAGGAGATCCCCGAGGAGGCCCGTCTGCTGACGCTGGCCGACTGCTGGGACGTCATCGTGAGCAGCCGCGCCTACAAGCCGAGCCGATGCGCCGACGACGCCCTCGCCGAGGTGCGGCGGTGCTCGGGCACCCAGTTCTGGCCCGTCGCGGTCGAGGCGCTCGAGCGGCTGGTGGCGGCGGGCGCCGTCGCCGCCGGCGAGGCCGACGCCCCCGGCCCGGCGACGGCCGTCGGGGCGCTGGCCCGGGCAGCAGTCGGGCGCGGGAGCCGGAGGAGAGCGTCTCACCCGGTCAGAGACCGTGGCACGCGCGCGGCGGGGCTTTCATCTCAGGCGCCCCGCTCTTCGGTTCCGGGCATCCCGCGCCCTGCGATGACGGTACTCCTGGCCGGGCCGGATCGTCCAGACCGGATCGCCGAAATCGTTCCCCCGTTACACAGGAACCGTCGTCAGGCGCGCGGCCGCCCCCAACGGTCGTCGTGGACCAGGGTCCGCCACGGACGGCGGATCTTCTCGAGGGCGGGCGGCAGGCCGACCGGGAACTCCTCGGGGTGGCCGAGCGGCGTGAGCAGGGGGATCTCGACCTCGGCGGGGATGTCGAGCAGGGTGCGGAACTCGTCCTCGAGGAACCAGTGGAACACCGTCGGCACCGTGCCGAGGCCCTTCGCACGGGCGGCGACGTACAGGTTCTCCATCATGAACCCGACCGAGACCACGTCGGCGTCGCGCTCGAGGGAGGCCTGGTCGGCGGGGAAGAGGTCGCGGGGCACGCGCAGGCCGACCACCCACACCGGCACCTGGGGATAGGTGCCGAGGGCCTGCTGGGCGTAGCCGCGCGCCCACTCGGCGTGCTCCTCGGCGGTCGTGCCCGGCGCCGGCGGGCGCATCACGCGGAAGTACTCGGCGCCACCGCGCATGACGATGTCGGCCAGGGCGGCGCGGGTCTCCGGGTCGCGCACGACGATCAGGCTCCAGGCCTGGGCCATGCCTCCCGTCGGCGCCAGCAGGGCGAGGCGCAGCAGCTCGTCGAGGTCGGCCTCGTCCACCGGGCGGTCGGTGTAGCGGCGCACGCTGCGCCTCTTCCGGATTGCCTCGAGCGCGTCCATGGTCCCTCCCCCTCGTTCCGGTCCGGTCCCCGTCACGTTACCCGTCGCTGCTCGCGCGGGCGCAGTCCGGGCGGCGGGCGGCCGTGGGGGCATATCCTCGGCGCTTCGTTCGACCCGACGTCGCAGGAGGCGCGATGAGCGAGGCACGTCAATCGGTGTTCAGCTATCCGGGGACGGGCGTCGAGGTGACCTGGGACCGGCGCCTCTGCATCCACGTGGGCGAGTGCACGCGGGCCGGGGGTGAGGTGTTCGTCAGCGGGCGCGACCCCTGGGGCGACCCGGATCGCGCCGGCGCGGACGCGGTGGCCGACATCGTCGCCCGGTGTCCCACGGGAGCCCTCGCCATCGTGCGTCGCGACGGTGGCGCACCCGAGGTGCCACCCGCCGAGAACACGGTGCTGGTGGCGAACTGCGGCCCCCTGTACGCGCATGGCGATCTCCGCGTCGCGGGGGCGGACCCGGACATGCCGGGCGTCCGCACGCGCGCCGCCCTGTGCCGCTGCGGGCTCTCGTCGGCCAAGCCGTTCTGCGACGGCTCCCACGAGGGCGCGGGCTTCCGCGACCACGGGGCGATCGGCGCCTCGGACGCCGCCGCAGAGCCGTCGGGCGGCCCGCTGACGATCACGCCGGCGGCCAACGGCCCGCTCCTGCTGGACGGGGACGTCGTGCTGGTGAGCGGATCCGGGCGGCGGGCGGCACGCGTGTCGAAGACGGCTCTCTGCCGCTGTGGGCAGTCGGCGAACAAGCCCTTCTGCGACGGCTCCCACAAGGCCGCAGGGTTCGTGGGATGAGTGCCGCCGGAGGCGTGATCGACCCGGCCGTCCCGCCGAGCGGCGCCGGCTGCGCCGACTGTCTCGCGGGCGACGGGCCGGGCTGGTGGTTCCACCTGCGCCGCTGCGCGGCCTGCGGGCACGTGGGCTGTTGCGACTCGTCCCCGAGCGGCCACGCGAGCGCGCACGCGGCGCTCGCGGGGCATCCGGTCATCCAGAGCTTCGAGCCGGGTGAGGACTGGTTCTGGTCGTACGCCGACGACGAGTTCCACGCGGGTCCGGAGCTGGCGCCCCCACGGTCGCATCCCGACGACCAGCCGGTCCCCGGTCCCGCCGGGGCCGTGCCGCCGGACTGGCAGGAGCACCTGCGATGAGCGCCGGCGACGACGGCGGTGCGGAACTCGACTGGGGCGACGGCGACTACGGGCGGACCGCGGAGATCCTCGAGCCCGTCTCGGAGATCGTCATCGACCTGGCCGGTGTGTCGGAGGGCGACCGCGTGCTCGACGTCGCCTGCGGCACGGGCAACGCGACCATCGCGGCCGCCAGGCGCGGCGCCCGCGTGGTCGGCGTCGATCTGTCGGAGGCCCTCATCGGCATCGCGCGCGGCCGCGTCGGCGAGGCGGGCCTCCCGGACGTCGAGTTCCGCGCCGGCGACGCGGTCGATCTGCCGGTGGAGCAGGGGCACTTCGACGTCGCGGTCAGCGTCTTCGGGGTGATCTTCGCGCCCGACGCCGAGGCCGCCGCGGCGAACATGCTGAGGGCGGTGCGGCCCGGCGGGACGGTCGCGATCGCCAGCTGGATCAGCCGCGGCCCGATCTGCGCCGCGGGCATGGCGCTCCGGTCGGCCTTCCCCGCGGAGCCGGGCCCGCCGGCGTTCGACTGGACCCGGCCGGAGGGCGTCCGGGAGCTCCTCGCGTCGGCCGGCGCCCGCGAGATCGAGCAGCGGGAGGGCGAGCTGGAGTTCCACGCCCCGTCGGCCGCCGAGTGGTTCGACGACCAGGAGCGGAACCACCCCGTCTGGCGCTGGGCGGCGCGGCACCTGCCGGCCGAGCGCTGGGAACAAGTGCGCCGGGAGAGCGTCGACGCGCTCCGCGCCGGGAGCGACGACCCGGTGGAGTTCCGGGCGAGCAGCCCCTACGTGATCACCCGCGCCGTCCGCTGACACCGGCGCCGGGCGGGCGCTGCGGCCCCGCCCGGCGCGGACGCGCCAATTGGCGCATCGCCCGCGCGCCAATTGGCGCGTTCCCCGGAAAGCCCTGAGCCGTGCGGCTTCTCAGGCCTCGTCGCCCGGGGCGCGGCGCCCCGATTTGATCCTGGCGCGATGGGTCTTCTCGGCCAGGCGGCGCTCCTTGGCCGCCCGGCTGGGCTTGGTCGGGCGCCGTGAGGGCGCAGGCGGGGCGAGGGCGTCGGCGACGCGGCGCTCCAGCCGTTGGAGCACCACCTCGCGGTTGCGCTCGCGTGAGCGCTGGGCCTGGCTGGTCAGCCGCAGCGGGCGCTCGGTGAGGCGCAGGGCGGCCGTCAGGCGCTCGCGGTCGCGCTCGCTCGTGCCCTCCAGGCCATCGAGGTCCTCGGCCCGGACCGTCAGCTCGGCGCGGGTCTCGGTCTTGTCGCGGCGCTGGCCTCCGGGGCCCGAGGAGCGCGAGAAGTTCCACGTGGCGCGCTCGGCGATGGCCGCCGCGACGCGCGCCGCCCGCGGGGTCATGCGGTCGGGGTGGGGACCTTGGGCGCCTTCTTCGGCGCCTTCTTCGGTTCCTTCTCGTCCCCCGCGGCGGCCGCGAGCTCGACCCGGGCCTCCTCGAGGCGCGCGGTGGCCTCGGCGCGGGAGACCTCGCCCGGCGTTCCCTTCTGGCGCTTCCAGATCACGAAGCCGCACCCGGGGTTCTTACGGCTCTTCCAGCTGGTGCAGCCGTAGGCGCGGCTGTTCTCCACGATCTGGCCGGGGCAGCCGGGCGTGGCGCAGGCGCCGATCGGCTCCTTGGCCACCGGAGGCGCGGCGTTCGTCTCGCCCGCGGCGACCATGGCGCGGGCGGCCTCGGGCTCGACCTCGCCCTTCTGGCCCCGCACCCGCTTCCAGATGACGTAGCCGCAGCCGGGCTCGGTGCGGCTCTTCCAGCTGGTGCAGCCGTAGCTCTTGGTGCGCTCGATGATCTGGCCGCCGCAATCGGGCGTGGGGCAGGCGCCGATGACCTCGCGCTCGTCCTCCAGGTCCTTGCTCGACCGGCCCGCGGCGATGTGCTCGAGGGCCTCGTCGCGCGTGATCGTGCGCCCGTTCTGCTGCTTCCAGAGCGTGTAGCCGCAGCCGGGGTCGTCCTTGCCGTGGTACGTGTTGCAGCCGTAGCTCTTGGGGTACTCGACGATCTGGCCCGCGCAGCCCGGGGTGGGGCAGGGGGCGAGCGGCTCGCGCTGGATCTTGAGGTCGTCGCGCTCCTTGTCGGCGAACCACGCGACCACCTCGCGCGTGAACCCGTCGATCTCGGTGCGGAACTCCTCGGGCTTCTCCTCGCCGCGCTCGATGCGGTTGAGGCGCTGCTCCCAGCGGCCGGTGAGCTCGGGGCTCGTCAGCAGGTGGTCGCCGAGCATCTTGATGAGGCCGATGCCCTTCTCGGTGGCGCGCAGGCTGCGGCCCTCGCGCTCGATGTACTCGGCGTCCACGAGCCGCTCGATGGTGGCGGCGCGGGTGGCCGGCGTGCCGATGCCCGCGTCCTTCATCGCCTCGGCGGCCTCGTCGTCGTCCACCAGCTTGCCCGCGGTCTCCATGGCGCGCAGCAGCGTGCCCTCCGAGAACCGGCCGGGCGGCTTGGTGCGCTTGGCGAGCGCCTCGGCCGACAGGCAGGTGACGGCCTGGCCGACGCTCAGGGCCGGCAGCGACTGCTCGGCCTCCTCGTCGCCCTTGGCGGGGGTCTCGCCCTCGGCCACCGGGGCGACGGGCTTGTCGACCGACTCCCCGTACGCGGCCCGCCAGCCGGCCTCGATCATGACCTTGCCGCTGGAGCGGAAGAGGTGCTCGGCGCAGCGGGTCTCCACGACCGTGCGCTCGAAGCGGGCGGCGGGGTGGAAGACGGCCAGGAAGCGGCGGGCCACCATGTCGTAGATGCGCTGCTCGTCGCGGCTGAGGCCCGAGAGGTCGTGGTCGCCCTCGGTCGGGATGATCGCGTGGTGGTCGGTGACCTTGGCGTCGTTGACCACGCGCCCGAGCGGCAGGCGGTCGAGCCCGAGCACGTATCGCGCCGGATCGGCGTACTCCCGCGAGGCGGCGCCCACCCCGCTGACGACGCTCTTGAGCTGACCGGCCATGTCGCCCGACAGGTACCGGGAGTTGGTACGCGGATAGGTCAGCAGCTTGTGCTGGTCGTAGAGCGCCTGCGCCGCCCCGAGGGTGCGGCTGGCCGAGAAGCCGTAGCGGCCGTTGGCCTCGCGCTGCAGGGTGGTGAGGTCGTAGAGCAGCGGCGGCTGCTCGACCTGCGGCTTGGTCTCGAGCGACTCGATGACGGCCGGCTGCCCCGAGGCCGCTGTCGCGATCGCCTCGGCGGGCTCGGCTGCGTCGAGCCGGTTCTTCGAGCCCTCGTGCCAGAGGCCCTTGTACTGCGCCCCTCCGGCGACCTCGAAGCCGGCCTCGACCTCCCAGTAGTCCTGGGGGACGAAGGCCGCGATGGCCAGGTCGCGGTTGACGATCAGGGCCAGGGTCGGGGTCTGCACGCGGCCCAGGGAGAGGACCTTGCGGATCGAGCCGGCCTTGGTCGTGGCGGCGCGGGTGGCGTTCATGCCCACGAGCCAGTCGGCCTCGCTGCGGGCCCGGGCGGCGGCCTCGAGCGGGAGCATCACGTCGTCGTCGCGCAGCGAGGCGAACGCGTCCTTGATCGCCTTCTGCGTCATCGAGCTGAACCAGGCGCGCTTGACGGGCTTGCCGTGCGCGGCCTTGGGCGCGGTCTCGAGGATGAGCTTGAAGATCAGCTCGCCCTCGCGCCCCGCGTCGCAGGCGTTGATGATGACGTCCACGTCGGGGCGCTTCATGAGGGCGTGGAGCGACTTCAGCGTCTTGTTCGCCCGGGCGTCACGCGCCTGGTACTTGAAGTGGTCGGGGAGGATCGGCAGGTCCTCGTACTTCCACTTCTTGTACTTCTCGTCGTAGGCGTCGGGGTCGACCTGCTCGACCAGATGGCCTACGGCGAAGGCGACGATGCCCTCCGGTCCCTCCCAGTGATCGCCGACCCGCTTGGCCGTGGAGCCGAGCAGTGCTTTGGCGACGTCCTGGGCGACGGACGGCTTCTCGCAGATGACCAAGGACGACATGGCGGCGGAGGTTAGCACCGGTCCCGCCAGATCCGTCCTGGCACCCGGCGGGCGCCCGGACCGCCCCCCGAACCGAGGCACTAGGGCCCGGCGACGACCGCCTCGACGCGGTGGTACACGTCCTCGGGAACGGTCTTGAGGACGCTCACGGCGTCGGAGAGGGGGATGTCGGAGACCGTGTCGCCGGTGAGGGCGACCATCCGGCCGAAGTTGCCGTCGGCGACCAGCTGGGCGGCCCGGGCGCCGAAGCGCGTCGCCAGCGAGCGGTCGAATGCGGTCGGCGTGCCGCCGCGCTGGACGTGCCCGAGGACGACCGAGCGGGCCTCGCCGCCGATCTTCTCCTCGATCTCCTCCGCGAGCCGCTCACCGACTCCGACCTTCGCGAGCAGCGTGTGGCCGAACTCGTCGACCTCGCCCTCGTGGGAGCCGCCCTCGAGGATCACGCCCTCGCTGACCACGACGATCGCGTAGCCGCGACCGCGCTCGCGGCGCTTGGTGATGCGCTCGCAGACGGCGTCGATGGAGGCGTGCACCTCGGGGATCAGGATCACGTGGGCGCCGCCGGCGAGCCCCGACTCGAGCGCGATCCAGCCGGCGTGCCGGCCCATCACCTCGACGACGATGACGCGGTCGTGCGACTCGGCGGTCGTGTGGAGGCGGTCGATCGCGTCGGTCGCGATCTGCACGGCCGTCCAGAAGCCGAAGGTGTAGTCGGTGCCCGAGAGGTCGTTGTCGATCGTCTTGGGGACGCCGATCACGTTCAGGCCGAGCTCGTCGTGGAGGCGGCGCGCGACGCCGAGCGTGTCCTCGCCGCCGATGGCGATCAGGGCGTCGAGCCCCAGGTCGGCGAAGGCCTTCACGCACTCCTCGCCGCCGCCCTCGCTCTTGAAGGGGTTGGTGCGCGAGCTGCCGAGGATCGTTCCGCCCCGCGTCAGGATGGGGGCGACGTCGTCGCGGGTCAGCGGGCGCTCGTCGCGCTGCAGCAGACCGCGCCATCCGCGCAGGAGCCCGACGTGCTCGTGGCCGAACTGCGACGAGCCCACCCTGACGGCCCCGCGGATGACCGCGTTGAGCCCGGGGCAGTCGCCTCCACCGGTGAGCAATCCGACCTTCATGGCCGGCAGCCTAACGGTCCGCGACACCGCTCGCTCCATTGTCCGAATCCGCACGTTGCAGCAGGCGCGCGACGGTGACGCCGAGGGCGGCGCAGGCGGCCGCGCTCACCAGCGCCGCCGCGGCGAACGCGGTGCGGTCGTCGACGATGCGCACGACGTCCAGCCGCCGCACGGCGCTCACGCCCACCACCACCGCGAAGGCGATCGCCGCGGCCGCCGCCACCACGGCGCCGGCGCGCCCCGTGACGGGTCGCTCCGGGCGGTCCGGCCGGCGGCCCTCGCCCGCCGCGACGAGGACCGCGGCGACGGCCGCCGTCCACGCCGTCGCGACGAGGTAGGCGCCCACCGACTCGCTCGGCCGGTGCCAGTCGAGCGCGACGACGGCGATGCCGACGCCGGAGGCGTAGGCGCATCCGGCGAGCGTCGCCGTCCAGCGCGCGGCCGGGGGGACGACCAGGATCAGCGCCAGCGCGAGCGACATCGCGACCGTGACGTGACCGCTCGGGAAGGCGCCGTCCGTCGCGGGCCCGCCGTCCACGAGGTCGGGGCGGTCGAAGCGGGCCTTCATGGCCTGGGTCGTGAGGTTGGCGCCCAGGACCGCGATGCCCGCGCCGGCCGCGAGCGCGGGGCGCCCGCGCAGGAGGGCGAGTCCCATGATGCCGAGGCCGAACAGCGCCAGCGAGGTGACGCTGATCGTCTCCAGCAGGCGCTCGGTGGCGGCATAGGCCTGGGGTGCGGCCGAGAGGGAGACGTCGCCGCGGGCGGCGTCGTCGAGTCGCTGGCCGGCCGACGTGTGCACGGCGAGCGCGAAGGCGGCGGCCGTGGCGATCGCGGCGAGGAGCGACAGCGACGCCAGCGACACGGCGGCCGGCCGCCGCGGAGCGGGCGTCGGGGTCATCGCCCAACTCTATGCGGCCTCAAGTCCCGGTCCTCCGAGGCCGATCCGGAAGGGGCATGGACGCGACCTCTCCGGGGCACCCCGGCACCGCCGCCCGGATCCTCGTCGTCCACGACGACCCCTCCGTCCGGCACTCCGTACGCGCCCCGCTGGAGCGCGCCGGTCATCCGGTGGCCGAGGCGGCCGACTGCGGGTCCGCGCTCGCCATCGCCGCCGACCGCCCCATCGAGGTCGTGCTGGCCGATCCGGCCCTGTGCTGCGAGGACGGCGGGCGCCCGCTGCTGGCGGCGATGCAGGACGACTCGGGCTCGGGCCCGGCGATGATCGCGATCGTGCGCACGGGCGACGAGGCGGGCGTGCTCGCGGCCTACGAGATCGGTGCCGACGACCACGTCGGCATGCCGGTCGGGGCTCCGGACCTCCTGGTGCGGGTCCGCGCCTGCCTGCAGGGGTCGCGCCGCCGCACCGCGTTCGAGCAGGCGGCCCTGCGCCGCATCGCCGTGGCCGTCGCGCGCGAGTCGTCGCCCGACGAGGTCTTCGACAAGGTCGCCCGCGAGCTGGCCCGCGTGCACCGCGTCGCGGGCGGCGCGGTGGTCCGCTTCGACGACGGGGAGGCCGCCTTCGTCGGCCGCTGGTCGGCGCGTCCGGGGGCGTGGCCGCCGCGCGAGCTGACGGTCCCGCTGACGAGCCCGCTGTCGCCGGCCCGCGCCCCGGGTCGCGGTGCCGCTCCCCGCGCCGACGACTTCCGCGCCTTCGCCGGCGCGGTCCCCTGGGTGCTCCACGGCGAGGCGTTCCGCGCCAGCGTCGCCGCGCCGGTGCGCGTGCGGGGCCGACTCTGGGGCGCCGTCGTGGTGGCCACCGACTCCCGCGCGCCGCTGCCGGACTCGACGGCCGTGCGCCTGGCGCGTTTCGCCGACCTGGTCTCGCTGGCGATCGGTAATGCCGAGGCCCGCGCCGAGCTGTCGTGGCGCGCCGCCACCGATGCCCTCACCGGCCTGGTGAACCGCGGCGTCTTCGAGGAGCGCCTCGCCGAGGAGGTCGGCCGGTCTCGGCGCCACGGGCGCGATCTCGCGCTGGCCGTTCTCGACCTCGACAACTTCAAGGAGGTCAACGACCTCCACGGCCACGTCGTCGGCGACGCCGTGCTGCGCGAGGCCGCGCTCCGGCTCGCCTCGCGGGCCCGGGAGGGCGACGTCATCGCCCGGCTCGGCGGGGAGGAGTTCGGCTGGCTGATGCCCGAGACCGACGGGATGGAGGCCTGGCAGGCCACCGAGCGGGCGCGTGCCGCCATGGCGGGCGCGCCGTTCCCCGACGTCGGACGCGTCACCGTGTCGGGGGGCGTGTGCGACCTCGCCCGGGCCGACAACGCGCCGGAGCTCTACCGGCAGGCCGACGTCGCCCTCTACTGGGCCAAGCGCCAGGGCCGCGACGTCGTCTTCCTCTACAGCGCCGAGGCGATGGACGCCCTCGGGGGCGAGCAGCGCGCGGCCGAGCTGCGCCGCGGGCAGACGTTCCAGAGCATCCGGGTGCTCGCACGGTCGGTCGACGCGAAGGACCCCTCGACGCGGCGCCACTCCGAGCGCGTCGCCGGCCTCGCCACCTCGATCGCCGAGGGCCTCGGCTGGCCGCGCGAGCGGGCCGCCCTGCTCCACGAGGCCGGCCTGGTACACGACGTCGGCAAGATCGCGGTACCGGACTCGGTGCTGTTCAAGCCCGATCGCCTGACCGAGGCCGAGATGGCCAAGGCGAGGATGCACGCCGCCCTGGGCGCGGAGATCCTCTCGGACGTGCTCAGCCCCGAGCAGGCGCTCTGGGTGCGCGGGCACCACGAGCGCTGGGACGGGGAGGGCTACCCCGACCGTCTCGCCGGCCACGCGATCCCCGAGGGGGCCCGCATCCTGCACCTGGCCGACGCCTGGGACGTGATGACGAGCGACCGCCCCTGGGTGGAGCGACTCAGTCCGGACCGGGCCCTGTCGGAGTGCCGGCGCCTCGCGGGCGGCCAGTTCTGGGAGCCCGCCGTCGCGACCCTCGAGATGCTCTGGTCCACGAGCGACCTCGACGCGGCCGTGCTCGAGCGGAACGCCCCGGCCGAGCGCATCTGAGCCTCCCGGCCCGGCCGCGCCGATCGGCAACTCCTCAGGCCGAGGCGGCGAGCTCCGGGGCGGGGACGAAGCGCCGCACCGCGTTGCGCCCGTCGGCCTTGGCGCGGTACAGCATCAGGTCGGCCGCGGCGACCATCTCCTCGGCGCATCCCGCGGCGCCCAGGTCGCAGACGCCGGCCGACAGCGTGAGGCGGCCGACGCCCTCGAAGGGGACGTCCGAGACCGCCGCCAGCGCGCGCGCGGCCGCCGCCTCGCTGCCCTCGGCGCCGGTGCGCGGGAGGATCCACGCGAACTCCTCGCCACCGATGCGGGTGACCGCCTCGCCCCGTCGCGCGATCGCCACCAGCCGCCGCCCCACCTCCATCAGCACCCGGTCGCCCTGCTGGTGCCCGAAGCGGTCGTTGACGCCCTTGAAGTGGTCGATGTCCAGCAGCACGAGGCTGAG
>LNEQ01000192.1 GCA_001464995.1 Actinobacteria bacterium Ga0077541 | reverse complement strand
TCGGCGGGCGCGCCGGCGGCGGCGAGGAGCGCACCGACGGCGACGGCCATCCCCGCGCCACCGCCGACGATCGTCACCGCGCTCACGATGGTCGCGGCGGCGACGATGGCGACCGCCCGCCAGAAGCCCAGATCGATGCCGGACCCCATCGCGAGCAACAGAAGGCGCAGCGGGTCGTTGACCTGGATCGCGAGCGTCAGGACGAGCGCGCCGGCGCCGGCCGCGGGCCGGCGGGCGAGGGTGGCGAGCCGGCCGCGGCGCCAGATCCAGGCGGCCGCGGCGGCGACCGCGACGGCGCAGAGCCCTGCTGCCGCGGCGACCGTGGGCACGGCGGCCGGATCCAGTCCGGCCAGCAGAGGGATCCCGGCGGCGGCGGCGACCGCCAGCGCGGCGGCGTCGAGGGCGCGGTCGGCGGTCGTCGCCGCGGCGCCCGCCGGGGTGATGCGCCCCTCGAGCCGGACGAGCCGCACGGGCTCGCCGGCGAGTCCGGTCGGGAGCAGGTTGTTCACGGCCATGCCGACCAGGAAGGCCCCGTAGGCCCGGGACGGTGACGCCGCCACGCCGGCGGCGCGCAGGAGGATGGTCCACCGCATCGCCTTGAGCACTCCGTTGACCAGGTAGAGGCCGACGGCGGCCAGCACGAGCGGCAGGCCGCGGCCGTCGAGCGCGCCGCCGAGGTCCCCGGGGTCGCCCACGGCGAACAGACCCGCGATGAGGAGCACCGAGAGCACCCCCGCCGCGGCCCTCCCCGCGAGACCGAGCCGGGCGGTCACCGGACCGTCCGCCCGCCCCGGCGATGTGACGCCGTGAAACTCCGGCGGAGCAGGCCCTCCGTGCCGCCGGGACCGCGGTAGCGTGGACCGCCATGAGCCGCCGCCCCGGGTCCGCGCAGCACGCGTCCGAGGCGCTCTGGCTCGGCCTCGTGCTCGGGCTCGTCGCCGTCGCCGCGGGGCGCCGGCTGCCGGTCCACTCGGCCGAGTTCGACGAGGGCGTCTACCTGGGGAGCGCCGTCGCCCTGGCGGACGGCGCGTCGCTGGGGCCCGAGGTGTTCGCCTCGCAACCGCCCCTCTTCTTCATGGGCCTGCGGGCCCTGGCGATGGCGACCGGGGGCGACGCCGCCCTCATGAGGGCCGGGGTGCTGCTGCTCTGCCTCGGCGGCGTCCTCGCCGCGGCCCTCGTCGTCCGGCCCCTGGGGGGCCCGCTGGCCGGCGGCGTGGCCGCCCTGCTCGTCGGCCTGTCGCCGGCCGTCGTCGACCGGGCCGCCGTGGTGAGCGCGGACGTCCCGGCGATCGCCCTCGGCCTGATGGCCCTCGCCGTGCTCGCGGCGTCCCGTCGCCCGGCCGCTGCGGCGGCCGCGGGCGCCCTGGTCGCGGCGGCCGTGCTGGTGAAGCTGCTCGCGCTGCCCTTCGCCGCGGCGGTGCTCGTCGGCGCCTGGCGCGGCCGGCTGCCGCGCCGCGGATGGGCGGCGATGGGGGCCGGCGCCGCCGCCGTCACCGTCGCGGTGCTCCTGCCCCACGCCACCCGCCTCGGCGATCTGTGGGACGGCGCCGTCGGCATCCGCGGCGCCGCCCGGGGTGTCGCCATCGCCCCCTCGGACCCGGACCTCGCGATCGTCCTCGGGTTCGCGGGGCTCGGTCTCGGAGCCCTCGCGGCGATCGGTCTGGCGGCGCCGGCCTCCTGGAGGTCGTGGGCGGACGACCGCGCGGCGCTCATCGCCCTCCTCACGGCCGCCGCCGCGATGCTCACGGTCCAGCGCCCCCTGTTCCTCCATCATTGGGCCCTCCTCTCGGTGCCGCTGGCCGTGCTGACCGCCTCGGCCCTGCCGCGTGGCCTGCGCGCCCCTCACGCCGTCGCCCTCGCCGCGGCGCTCGTCCTGCTGCTCCCCGGGGCGATGCGCGGCCGGGTCGTCCTGTCCGACGAGGCCGGCGCCCAGCTTGCCGGGGTCGCCCGGGCGGTCGCCGGCGTCACCCCTCCGGGGGAGGTCGTCGTCAGCGATCTCCCGCTCGTGCCGCTCGCCGCCCGCCGCCCGGCCGACGCCTCGACGGTCGATGCGTCCCTGGTCCGGGTCGGCAGCGGAGCGCTCGACGAGACGGCGGTCCTGAGGGCCGCGGCGGGCGCGCGGACCGTCGTCGTCGGCCGGGCGTTCACCACCATGCCGGGCCTGCTCCCCGCCTTGTCGTCGCGCTTCCCGCGCTCGCGCATCGTCGGCGGCGTGCGCGTGCTGACCGCGGATCCCGCCGGCCCTCCGACGCGGTAGACGCCGACCATCTCGATGCCGCGGACGCGCACGGTGAGCAGGGGTCGTGACGTGCGTGGCAGGCCCTCGAAGAGGGCGCGCGTGCCCAGCGACGACTGGGACGGCTGGACGATCACGACGTCGACGCCCCGCGACCGCAGCGCCGCCGGCTCCGGCGGCAGGCCCTCGGCCGCCACCGCGCGCAGGCGCCCGGCCGACAGGAATCTCACCAGCGTGGGGTCGGCGACGGCGATGTCGCCGGCCACCCCGCGGTCCTCGAGCATGGCGACGACCCGTGTCATCCCGAGGTTGCCGCCCGCATCGTCGGGCGTCCAGTGGAGGGCCCGGGCGCTGCCCCCGCCGAGGGCGTTGACGTAGAGGGCGGGATAGGGGAGCGCGAGCGCCAGGGGGACGGCGAGGGCCACGGCGCCGGCCGCGAGCGCGGCGGGAGCCCGGCGGGTCCGCGCGAGCGCCCATGCCACGGCCGCGCCGCCCAGGAGGGCGAAGGCGGGAAGGGCGGGGGCCAGGTACCGGGCGAAGCCGAACGGCACGAGGGAGATCGCCACCGTGTAGCCGATCCCCCAGACCAGCAGCAGGACGTCCTCGCGCCGCCGCCTCGCCGCGGCGAGGAGGACCCCGCCCGCGACCACGGCGAGCCAGAGCGGCTGGGCCTTGATGCCGAGGTAGAGCGCGTAGTACCAGACGGGCTTCACGTCGTGGAGCTCCCCCGCGGCGGCGAAGCCGCGGCTCGGAACGATCGATCCGTCGGCCGGCGGCCGGTGCGCCAGGAGGCTGCTGGTGAAGTCCCAGAGGAAGGCCCACTGGGCCGGTACGAGCAGGAGCGGGTTGAGGGCGAGGTGGACCGCGAGGAAGACCGCGAGGCCGAGGGCGAGCGGACGGAGACCCCCGGGTGCTCGCGGCCCCAGGCCGGCGCGACCGGCCAGCCAGAGCGCCGGGAGCAGCGGGAGCGCCTCGTACTTCACGGCGACCGCGGCGGCGGCGAACGCCGCGGCGCCGAGCCACCACCGCGGGTCGTCGGCGGCCATGAGCCAGCAGAGGACCGCGGCGAGGGCGAGCGCCATCATCACCGCGTCCTCCTTGCCCACGCGATCGATGCCCACCGGGATCGTGCCCAGGGCCATGAGCCCCCCGGCCGCCCAGCCGGCCGTGGGGCCGTACAGACGCCGGCCGATGAGCACGACGAGCGCACAGGCGGCGATGCCCGCGATCACGCTCGGCATCCGCAACGCGGTCGCGGTCGGGCCCCCGATCCCGGTCGAGACGAGCACGAGGGCCTTGAAGAGCGCCGGGTGCTCGCCGTCGACGATGAGATCGCCGGCCCGCCATGCCGCGACGGCCTCCAGCTTGTGATGCTCGGCCTGTGCCAGATCGGGGAGGCCGAGCGCCGGGAGGCGCGCGGCGAGAGCGACGGCGGCCAGCACGACGATGCCCGCCGCGGTGGCGCGCCCGGCGTGCAGGCTGCTCACGCCGCGAGCGTCTCAACCCGCCGGACGTCACGGGTTACGCGGCGGTGGCCGCCGCGTGACAAGAGGAGTCAGACCGTCGCGGTGGTGCGGCCGCGGCGGCCGGGCGCCGTTCCGGACGCGCTCCCGGGGGGAACCCTCCGTCCAGACACCGAGAGGAGGGACGCGATGATCACGAGCATCGACGGGGTGCGGGGACTGCCGCTCCAGGCGGTCGACGGGGAGATCGGGACGGTCGAGGACCTCCTGTTCGACGACGAACGCTGGAGGGTGCGCTATCTGGCGGCCGACACCGGGGGCTGGCTCACGGGCCGCCAGGTGCTGCTCGCGCCGGAGGCCGTCGGCGGCATCGACGAGCGGGTGACGATCGGCCTGACGCGGGAGCAGGTGGAGGGCAGCCCGCCGCTGTCGGCCGACGAGCCCGTCTCGCGGCAGTGGGAGACCGACCTCTACGGCTACTACGGCTACGTCCCCTACTGGGGCTTCGCCGCGGGGTACCCGGTCGCGGGCGCCTACGCGCCGATCGAGCCCGGCCTGCCGCCCGAGGGCGTGGGGGAGCCCGGGGAGGGCGACCCGCACCTGCGCAGCGCCCGCGAGGTCACCGGATACCACGTGCGGGCCACCGACGACGAGGTCGGCCACGTGGAGGACCTGCTCCTCGACGACGCGACCTGGTCGATCGACGCCATCGTGGTGGACACGCGCAACATCCTCCCGGGCAGGAAGGTCGTCGTGCCGGTGACCGAGATCGAGGAGATCAGCTTCGCCGACCGCATCGTGCGCGTGAGCAGCACACGGGAGGGCATCGAGCGCCGCCCCGAGGCCGACGACTGAGGGACGCCGGCGCGGCCCTCAGGTCGTGCCGAGCGAGGACTCCCGGCTGCTCTTGACGGCCCGGTGGCGGGCGATCACGCCCGTCACCGCGTCGAGCGCCTCGAGCTCGGCGGGCGTCGGCTCGTCGCCGAGAGGGTGCTCCGCCGGGCCGAGGGACGCCTCGAGCCAGCGGTCGATGACCATCGCCGGGCCGCCTCCGGGACGGGTCGCGATCACCTCGCCGCCGGCCAGCAGCGCGAGCGCGGGCACCGACGAGCGGCTCACCCGGATCCCGCGCGGCCACAGCAGTTGCTCGCGCCAGCGCCAGTCGTCGATGCTCGCGAACTCGCCCATCGCGACGACCAGGCCCGGACGCGACCGCGCGACCTCCGCGAGAGACGCGGGCAACAGCATGCAGGCGGCGCACCCGGGCATGCCGAGCCCGAGCAGCCCGCGCTCGGCCTCCACCACCGCGGCGAGGGCCTCGGGCACCGGCATGGCAACCGGCGGGGGCGGGGGCGGGCCGGTCGTCGCCCGGGGCTCAGGCACCGGAATCGAACTCGAGGATGCGGCGCGCCAGCGCGTTCTGCCACCCGACCTGGGTGCCCGACACCACGAACTCGGCCTCGCTCACCTCGCCCGAGGGCAGCACCTTCAGGCGCGCGACGACGAGGTGGTCGTCGCCCACCGGCGCGGGCGTGGAGGTCCAGGTGACCTCGAGCTCCCCGCCCCCCTGGCTGACGACCGAGCGCAGATCGGCGAGCCCGGCGGCCGCCCGGTCCTGCGCCTCGCGCAGGGCGGGCTCCCCGGAGGTGTTCTGAGCGGCCAGGGTGGCGAGGAGCACGCCGACGACGGCGAGGATCCCGACGCCCGCGATCACGCCGGCCACGATGCCCCTGCGCCGCCCGCCTGGCAGGGGCCCGGCCCCCGGCGCTTCCTCTCCCCCGGTCACCCGTCGAGTGTAACCCGGCCGGCCTCCCCGGACCGCCGCTCACGGGATCAGGCGGGTCCCCTCGATGAGCCGTGGCGGGCGGGCGCCGAGGAAGAAGACGCCCGGCAGGCCCCGCGTCTCGAAGCCGAGGCTGCGGTTGCGCCGGAGCGTCGACGCCGCCAGGGTCGCGGTGCCGGTGCGGTCGTTGCTGACGAAGAAGATCGCGCCGCCGCCCTCCGGGGCGGTGTTGCCCTCGATCACGGTGTCGCGCAGCGCGAGGGTGAAGCGGTTGCCGTCGAGGTAGATCGCCCCGCCGTTGCCCCCGCCGGGCGTGCCGCCGCGGGCGGGGTTCGCCCCGCGGCCGGTGGCGCGGTTGCCCGTGAAGCTGCTCCGCGTGATCGCCCACGACACCCCGATGCTGCTGATCGCGCCTCCGTTCGCGCACCGGCCGCCGGTGAAGGTGCTGCCGACGACCCGCACCGGGAGGTTGCGGAACTGGCTGAGTGCGCGCACCGCGGCGCCGCCGACGTCGGGGCCGACGCGGTCGCAGCGGTTGCCCCGGAAGCGGCTGTTGATGATGGTCAGGCGCCCGCCCCGGACGAAGATCGCGCCGCCCCCGCCGCCGTCCACGGACTGCCCGGTGGCGTTGCCCGCGGCGAAGGTCAGGTTCCTCACGACCAGCCGGGGCGTCGCCTGGTTCTGGCAGTGGTCGGTGGTCCAGACCTGCGCCCGGTCGCAGGTGTTCTGGTAGAGGATCCGGCGCACCCCGCCTCCGTGGAGCGTGACCTTCCCGCCGCCGTCGAGCACCAGGGAGGGGTTCGTGTTGCGGACCTTCGCGGTCTGGCGCATGCGGATGACCACGGGGTCGGGCCCGCAGTCGAACGTCACCACCCCGCCGCCGGCGACGGCGGCCACGACCGCCGCGGAGGTGCAGCTCGCCGGGGTGCCACGCCCCACCTGGGCGGCGTCGGCGATCGGGGCCCCGCCGGGGGCCGCCGCGAGCGCGACGGTGGCGGCCAGCACCCGGAGCGTATGAGCGGTCATCGTCCTCCGGATCGGACAAGCGGACGGGCCCGGGGAACTCTAGCCCCGGGCCCGTCCGCCCGCGTCAGCCCTGGTCCGGGGGCACGAACTGGCTGGCGGTGAGCACGGCGCCCTGCGGGTCGCGCAGCACCGTCGTGCGCACCCAGGGCATGTCGGTGGGCGGAACCAGCACCTCCGCGCCGAGCTCGGCGGCCCTCGCCGCGGTCGCATCGGCGTCGGCCACGCCGAAGGTGACGTCCCAGTAGGGATCGGCCTCGTCGCCGAGGGGCACGAGCCACGCGACGGCGTCCTCGAAGCCGGCCGGGGCGCCCATCTCCGCCATCCGGGCCCGCAGGCCCGGATCGAGCTCCTCGAGGTGGTCGCCGTACCCGGGGCGTCGCAGCAGCACCGTGCCGCCCGCCTCGGGGTCCGGCGCGTCGCCCTCCCAGCCGAAGAGCCCGCCGTAGAAGGCGAGCGCCCCGTCGAGATCACGGGCGTGCAGCGCGCTGAAGTTCCAGGTGCCCGGCTCGTTCACCAGCACGGCGCCGCGATGGCGGCCCGCCTGCCAGATGCCGATCCGCGCGCCCTCGGGGTCGGCGATCACCGCCATGCGCCCGGCGTCGAAGATGTCCATCGGCGCCATCGCCACCGCGCCCCCGAGCTCCACGGCCCGCGCCGCCGTCGCGTCGGCGTCGTCCACCCAGATGTACGTCCTCCACGAGGGCCAGGTCGCGGTGTCCTCGGGCCGCGATCCGATCCCGGCCACCTCCTTGCCCCTCCTGGTGGCGGAGAAGTAGTGCCCCGGTGCGCCGGGCGGCATCTGGTCCTCGAGATCCCACCCGAAGAGCCGGCCGTAGAACTCGGCCGCAGCGGCCGGGTCGTCCTGCTCCAGATCGATCCAGCAGGGCACCCCCGCCGGGTATCCGTCGCGCTCCTCGATCATGTCCGCTCCCATCCACGTGGATCGTTGTCGGGATCGACCCTACGAGCGGTTCCGGTCAGTTTCTGTCCGCAACATGCGCCATGATCGAGATGTGTCAGGGACCGCCAGCCGCCTGCTCGAGCTCCTGTCCCTGCTGCAGGCGCGGCGCGACTGGCCGGGCCCCGATCTCGCCCGCCGCCTCGAGGTCTCCGAGCGCACCGTGCGCCGCGACGTCGACCGGCTGCGGCGGCTCGGGTATCCGGTGGAGTCGCTCACCGGCCCCTTCGGCGGGTACCGGCTCGCCGCCGGGACGGCGATGCCCCCGCTGCTGCTCGACGAGGACGAGGCGGTGGCGATCGCCGTCGGCCTCCGCACCGCGGCCTGGTCGGCGGTGGCGGGGATCGAGGAGACCTCGCTGCGCGCCCTGGTGAAGCTCGAGCAGGTGCTGCCGGCCCACCTGCGCGCCCAGGTGCAGGCCGTCGGCGCGACCGCGATGCCCCGGCCCGGCGACGGGCCGACGATCGACCCCCAGCACCTGGCCATGCTCGGCGCCGCCCGCCGCGACGGCGAGCGCGTGCGCTTCACCTACCGGCGCCGCGACGGCGAGACCGCCCGCCGCGAGGTGGAGCCGCACGCGCTGGTCGCCCTGCACCGGCGCTGGTACCTGGTGGCCTGGGACGTCGCGCGCGACGGGTGGCGCACCTTTCGCATCGACCGCATCGCCGATCCCGTCGCGGCGAGCGTCCGCTTCCCGCCGCGCGAGCTGCCGGGCGGCGACCCTGTGGCGTTCGTCTCCGAAGGGCAGCGCGCGGGCGCCAAGGGCTACGAGGCGCGGGTGACCGTGAGGGCCCCCGCCGAGGTGGTCCTCCGCCGCGTGTCCCGCGGCTGGGCCGACGTCACGGCGATCGACGCGGACTCGTGCGAGCTGCGCACCGGCGACGACGACCTCGGCTGGCTGGCCCTGCGGATCGTGATGCTCGATGCCGACGTCGTGGTTCATGAACCACCCGCACTGCGGGAGCGGCTGGGCGAGATGGCGGACCGCCTCGCCCGCGCGGCAGGCTGATCGGGCGCGCATCCCGAATCGCCAGAAGCGTCGATGGGTAGATGGTGACTATTCGCACTAACGGGGGCTCCGGGTTAGGCTCGCCGGGCAATGGCCGGTCCTTTGATCCGCTCGAAGACGCGTGTGCCGGCGGTGGCCGACACGGTCATCGAACGCGGTCGCGTGGTCGGGACCCTCGAGCGCGCCGCCTGCGGGCGGAGGGTCCTCCAGGTGGTCGCCTCGGCGGGCTCGGGCAAGACGACGGCCGTCGTGCAGTTCATCGCCTCCCGCCCCGGTCCGCAGGCCTGGCTGACGCTCGGCGAGTCCGACGGCAGCCCGGGCCGGTTCCTGACCTACCTGGCGGCGGCCATGGGTGGGATCGACCCGGTCGCGCCGGAGCAGGTGCCCTCGATGCTCGCCCGCGGCGTCGCTCCCGCCGACTGCGCGGCCCTGCTCGCGGAGGGCATGCCCGCCGGGTCGACGCTCGTGATCGACGACCTGCACCTCGTGGAGTCGCGGCCGCCCGTCCTCATGGTTCTGCGCGCACTGGTGGAGGCGGTCGCGCCCGACGCGCTGCTGGTGCTCGTGTCGCGGCGCATGGTCCACCTCAACCTCAGCCGGGAGGTCCTGACGGGCCGGGCCGGCGTCGTCTCGGGGGAGGATCTCTCGTTCACGACGGGCGAGGTCGAGGAGCTGCTCACCGCGCGGGGCGTCGTCGCGACGCCTGAGGTCGTGTCGGCGTCCGGCGGGTGGGCAGCCGGCATCGTGTTCGACGCGCTACGGGGCTCCGGGCCCCCCTCGGGAACCCCGGTGGACGACCCCTTCTTCGCCTACCTCGGCGCCGAGGTGCTCGACACGCTCCCCGTCGAACTCCGGCAGGCGGTGGTGAGCAGCTCCGTGCTCCACACGGTCGACGCCGCCGGGCTGGAGGCCCTGCTCCTCGTGCCGTCGGGAGGCGCGCTGGTGCGCGCCATCCGCAGCCATCACCTGCCGGCCACGGTCGAGCCGGAGGGGCTGCGCTACCACCCGCGCTTCCGCGAGTTCCTGTTGAGCCGCCTCCGCGACGACCCCGCGGAGATGCGGGCCCTGCTCGTGCGCCACGCGCGGCGGCTGGGCGCCCTGGGGCAGGCGGAGGAGGCGGCCGACCACTTCATCGAGGCCGGCGCACCGGACGAGGCCCAGCCGATGGTCGAGGCGGCGACGCCCTCGGTGCTGATGCGGGGCGACTGGGACAAGGTGCTCGCATGGTGCGATGCCATCGGCGAGGAGGCGCTCTCGCACCGCCCTGCGCTGCGCGGCTGCCAGCTCCAGGCGATCATCGCGGGCCGCAGGAGCGAGGGCCCCGCCTTCGTGGAGCGGCTGCGAGCCAGCGGCGAGTACGACCGGCTCGTGCGCGAGCACCCGGACGCCGCCACCACCGCCGCCTTCGGGCTCCACCTGTCGATGGACTGGGGCACGCTGCTGCCCCTGGTGCCCCCAGGAGAGTCGTCACCCGGCGCACGGGCGCTGCGCTACGTGCTCGAGGTGGGCTCGAGCCGGCATCCGCCGCAGGCGTGGAGCCCCCGCGACGTCGAGCGCCTCTCGCTGAATGTCGGCCTGTTCCAGTGCGGCCTCTACTTCCAGGGCCGCTTCGCCGACGTCGAGTACATGGCCGGTATCAACGCGGGCCGCGACGGCGACGCGCGGTCGACCGAGCTCTACCGGATCGCGACCCTCCGCGAGCGCGGACAGCTGGGGGAGGCGCGGTCGGCGTTCGACGCGGAGGCGCCTTATGCGGCGCACGGCGGCTTCCTCGACTTCTGGCGCCATCTGGAGGGCGAGCTCGTGTTCGAGGAGGGGGATCGGGAGCGTGGGCTCGCGCTGGTCAGGGAGGCGCGCGCGCTGACTCGCCGGCTCGGCCACCGGCCCGCCGACCGGGCGATCTTCGCTTTCACGGAGGGCAAGATGCTCGTCCGCCTCGGGCGCGTCGAGGAGGCGATCGCGTCACTGGAGGCGACGCGCACGTGGTGCGAGGAGCACGGCCTGCCCTGCTTCGGCGAATGGGCCGACGTCTGGCTGGCGGCGGCGTATCTGGCCCGGGGCGACGACCCCGCCCCGGCGGCCCTGCTGCTGGAGGAGGCGATCGACGGGATGAGGACGGCCGGCCGATCGCTCGAGCTCTGCGCGGCCTGGATCGTCCTCGCCGAGGCGCGCTGGCGGGGGGGCGACGCGGCCGGCCACCACGCGGCCGCCGACGCGGCGCGCGCCGCCGCCATCGGGATGGGGACGATGGGGCAGCTGCTGACGCTCCTCCAGGACCGGCCGGAGGTGCTCGCGCGGCGCCTCGCGAGCGGCGGGCCCGGCGAGGAGACGTGGAGGGCCCTCGCCGCGGCTCCGCCCGCGGCCCACCCCGGCGACGATCCGGGCCGGATCCGGATCCTGCTGAGAACCCTCGGACGCCCGCGGGCCGAGGTGGACGGGGAGGAGTTGGCGATCGCACCCCTGAGGGCGCTGGAGGTCGCGGCGAGCGTCGCCCGCGCCGGCGACGCCGGCCTCGCGCGCGGCGCGCTCGCCGAGCAGGTCGGCGACGACAGCGTGGACGCCCCGAACTACCTCCGCCAGCTCATCCACCGCCTGCGCCGCATCGCGCCGGAGGGCGTCGAGCTCGTCTCCGACGGCGACAGGCTGCGATGGAGCCCGGCAGGCGCGGTCGTCACCGATGACCAGTTGCTCGAGGACCTGCTCGCCCGCGCCCGGCAGCAGGTCGGACCGGCACGCAGAAGCACCCTCGCGGCGGCGCTCGAGATCGCCGAAGGCGGCCCCCTGGTCGCCCCCGGACAGGGGGTGGCGGACAGGCGGCGGCGCGGCGAGCTGGCAGCCGCGGTGTCAGAAGCCCGGCGCGAGTACGCCGGCCTGCTGCTCGAGGCCGGCAGGGCGCAAGAGGCGCTCGCCGTGGCGCGCACGTCGGTCTCCGACGATCCGTACCGCGAGGACGGCTGGCGCCTCCTCATGCGGGCGGCGGCGGCCGCGGCGGGGGCGTCGGCCGCCGTGCCGACCTACGTGGAGTGCGTCGAGGCCCTCGAGGCCATCGGCCTGACGCCGTCGGACGAGACGCGCGCGCTGCTCGACCGCCTGCGCGATCCGGCCCGCACGGAGACCGCGGCGCGGCGCTGAGCCTGAGTCAGGCGTCGAGCCCGAAGAGGTAGCGGGCGCTCTCGCGGTGGACGGAGTGCTCGTGCGCGGCCGAGCGCAGGAGGGCGGTCGGCTGATCGAGGAGGGCGCCGACCAGGCTCAGGGTGAGCGCCTCGAGGCGGCGGCGGTCGTCGGAGCACATGCGCTCCCAGCAGCCCTCTGCCCGGGCGAGCTCGGAGATGCGTATGGCCTCGGCCCGCGAGAGGAGGGCCGCCACCAGCGACTCGGCGTCCGCATCCGGGACGCGGGTGGCCGGTGAACGGCCTGATCGAACGGTCCCCATCGCGGCACCTCCACCGATCGCGGGTCGACTGACGGGGCCCGGAGCGACACCGCCCCCGCCCTCCGTCTCTGGAGGGCGGGGGGAGGGCGTCCTTACCGTGAGGTCGGGGTCGGCCGCATCTGCGCGTGGCCGAGCCAGCCGTGCTGGACCTCGTTGTGGATCACCGGGTCGAGGCCGTCGTTGAACCACAGCCCGCGACCCTTCCATCCGGCCTTCGGGTCGTCGATCCGACCGTCGAGGCCGCGCTGGTAGGCGTTGAGGGGGTACGGAACCCGGAGCGTCGTCCACTTCTTCGTCGTGGGGTTGAAGATCTGGAGCGAGTCGGAGTTCGTCCCGTTGAGGATGACCATGTCCTTGCCCATGCCGAAGGTGTTGAACCGGTCGACCCAGAGGTAGTAGTGCAGGTCGGCGGTCCGCGTGTCGGCGCGGGTCGACTGGGCCAGCACCGGGCCCGGCGGCTTGTAGAACGTCCAGCCCTGCGGGCACTGCTCGCCGTTGCCCCAGGTCTGCGTGCACTTGGAGCGGTCGAAGCGCCCGAGGTGCCCACTGCCACCCATGGCGGCCCAGATCATGCCCTTCGAGTCCACGTCGACTCCGCGCGGGCCGGAGCCCGGGGGCGGCGGGATGTACGACTCGAACTTGCCGGTCGCCTTGTCGTAGCGGACGAGCAGCCCGCGCGGGCCGGTGCTCGGCTGGGCGGTCCAGACGCTGTTGTCCACGTCGTTGGGGATGATCCCGTAGTTGAAGCCGACGATCGGCTTGTCGGCCGTGCCGTCGCCGTTGGAGTCGACCTTCACCTCGGCGTGGCCCTGGGCCGTCGCTTCGGTCTCGGGGCGCGCGGGGTCGTACTTGGCCGGGTCGAACCATCCGAGCACGAACGAGTCGCCGCTCGTCCACAGCACGCCGCCCTTGTCGAACTGGAGGTGGTGCGTGCCGTAGCAGGTGTCGATCAGGGCGAACTTCTTCGTCTTCGGGTCGTAGTACCCGAGCTGACGGTGGTGGCTGCGGCCGGCGATGGCCGGGTCGGACTTGCACTGGGCCGGGATGTCCTCCGGCCACTCGCGGCGGATCTGCGTGGTGATCCAGACGCGGCCCTTGTCGTCCATCATCGGGTTGTGGGGATTCGCCGGATTGTGGTACTTGCCGACGTACGCGCTCACGCCACCCACCGCGGTGGCGGGGCAGCCGAGCGTCTGGAACCCGCCCGAGCCGACCGGTTGCCCGGGTCCCCGGCTCGCCTCACACCACGAGGTGTTCCACCCGTTGCGTGTCGGGATCTTGATCGCGGTCGACTTGTTGGTCTTCGGATCGACGCGCAGGAGCCGGTCGTTGCCGATGTCGACGCCCCACACCGGGCCGTTGGCGTTCAGCTTCGGGTTCCGCTTGTCGGTGGCGACCTCGTCATGGGCGTACGCCCACTTGTCGCCCCAGTTCCACTGGGTGATGACGATGTTCCGCTCGAGCCCCCTCGGGCGCGGCGGGGTCGCCTTTGGCGTCTCTCCCTTGGCGATGCGCCCGCCCCAGTCGGCCAGCGAGTCGAGCAGGGCGTCGCGCTGCAGCCCGAGGCTCGTGGCGTACATAGTGCCGGCCTTCTTGGTGCCGTGGTCGTAGGCCTCCCGGGTCACGGGCGTGCGTGTCGCCTTGATCCCGACCTGGTGGCAGAGCATGCAGCTCAGCTTGAACCGGTTCGCGTAGTCGGGGCTCGCGTCGGGGAGGTTGAGCATCGACAGCCAGTAGTTGGCCGGGTAGATCTTGGCGGCCTGGACCTTGGTGGTGGCCGTCCTGACGGTGAGGGCGAGTTCGTCCCCGGGCCGGGCCGGCGTCTTGGCCGAGTCCCGGAGGCCGTAGCCGCGGACCCAGACCTGCCACTTGGCGTTCGGCAGCTGGGGTAGCACGAAGCGGCCCTTGCGGTCGGTGACCACGATCTTGCGCATGAGCGTGCCGGCCGGCTTGGCCTCGGCGATCACCCACACGCCGGCCTCCACGCCGCCCTTCCCCGAGGTGACCGTCCCCTCGATGTAGTCGGGCGTGACGCTCTTCTGCGCCACCGAGTCCCCGGTCGCGACGTTGAGCGCGAACGCGCCCGCCGCCAGCACCGGCACCCCGGCGGCCAGCGCGACCAATCTCCGATCCACGGGCACCTCCCTTTGTGTCCAACGGCACGAACTTCACCGGACGCTAACCCGGTCCTAACGCAGGAAGCAAGACCCAACTGCCAGTTTTTTCGATGCACGAGCTGTTCAGATCGTCGAGTATGGCGAATAACGCCCCAATAACGCCCCCGTAACGGCGCCTTCCGTGGTGGTGAGATGAATATTTCGTCCGTTTCCCTTGACGGCCGCGCGACGGCTCCTGATGATCAGGACGCCTCCGGCACTCGTGGACCACGGTCGCGAGACGCCCGGAGCGGATGTCCACGACGCCGAACCGGGGGATCGATGCGCCCGACAAGCCGACCTTCGCGCCCACCGGAGCGCCCCGCGCAGGCGCCCCCGTCAGACCGGAGCAGCCGGTGAGCCGCCGGGCGATCGTGGTGGCCGGGATAGCGCTGGCGGCGGGTGTGGCGGGGGCGGTGCCCCTCGTCGGCCAGACGACCTCGGGCGGGGGCGGCGCCCCTGGGCCGAGCACCCCCGCGGCGACCGCCGACGCCGCGCACGACCACACGCCGGCCCTCGGCCCGCAGGCCGATCCGTCCGCGCTGGCGGCGGCGAGGAAGGCCGCCTTCGCCCCCGAGCCGCCGACCCCGGTGGCGAAGCTGCCGGATGCGCGTGCCGGCACGGTCCGCGAGTACTGG
>LNEQ01000191.1 GCA_001464995.1 Actinobacteria bacterium Ga0077541 | reverse complement strand
GGTCTACAAGCTGCCGCACTCGATGCACTTCCACGCCTTCTTCTACGGCCTCGGCAGCGACGGCGCGTTCATCCCCGGGATCTCCGGCCGAGGCGGCAACGTGCCCGTGGGCAAGTCGTTCACGTACCGCCTGACCGCAGGGCCGCAGAGCGTGGGCGTCTGGCCCTACCACGACCACAGCAAGGGCATGCACGACGGGATCCCGAAGGGGCTCTACGGGGCGATCGCGATCCTGGGCAGGAACGAGAAGCCCCCGGACCGGCGGTTCATCGTGGCGTTCGAGAACACCATCGGCTACGACACGATCAACGGGCGGGCGTTCATCGGCAACACGCCGACGTTCCGGGCGAAGGTGGGCGAGACCGTCGAGTGGGCGGTCATCTCCCTCGGCGACAACTTCCACACCTTCCACGTGCACGGCCACCGTTGGCTGAACGACGCGAAGGTCCCCGAGGACACCCGGACCATAGGCCCGGGCGAGTCCTTCCGGGTGAGATGGCGAGAGGACGCCCCGGGCACCTGGTACTACCACTGCCACGTGGAGTCCCACATGAACAACGGAATGATCGGACTCTTCAAGGTGGACAGATGAACAGACGCGCAGTGGTCGCGACCTCGATCGCGGCGGCCGCGGCCCTCGCCGGCGCGGCACCCATCCTCGGCCAGGTCACCCACCCCGGAGGAGCGGCGTCGGCCGGCGGGGAGGTGACGATCAACGACGCCGGCTACATCCCGGAGCCCGTGGTCGTGGCGCCGGGCAGGCACATCGTCTGGACCAACATCGGCGTCAACCCGCACACCGTCACCGCCGACGACGGGTCGTTCGACTCGGGGACGATGGCGACCAGGGCGAAGTTCGAGCTGACGGCGCCGGCCACGGCCGGCACCTACACCTATCACTGCACCTTCCACACGTTCATGCGCGGCACGCTCGTCGTGTCGACGATCAGCCTCCAGGGTCCGAAGAAGGTCCTCGCCGGCACGGCGGCGACCGTCCGCGGCGTGGCCCCGGGCGGCGCACCCGGCACCCCGGTCACCATCGAGGCGTTCGCCTCCGGGGCATGGACGCCCGTCGCCTCCACGACGCTGGCCGCCGACGGCAGCTTCCGCGTCGCGACGCCCGCGCTGAAGACCACCTCCTCGCTGCGCGCCCGTCTCGGCGACGGGATCAGCCCGACGCTCGACGTGCCCGTCTCGCCGAAGGTGACGATCACGCGCAAGGGCACGCGCTCCGTCGCCGTGAAGGTGGTGCCCGCGAAGGCCGGCAAGGCCGTCCTCGAGCGCCTCAACATCGACACGTTCCGCTGGGTCGTCGCCAAGCGGGCCCGCATCACGGCCAAGGGCCGTGCCACGATCGCCGTCCCGCGCGCCGAGGGCCGTTACCGCGTCACCGTGCTCGCCGCGAAGGGCCTGGAAAGCGGGACCTCGACCGTGCTGTCGTTCCGGAAGGGGTAGAAGGGCGATGCGCTCCCGCCTCCGCTTCGTCGTCGCGATCAGCCTGGCCGTCGTCCTCGGGGGATGGCTGGCGTACACGAGCCTGGGCGGCACCCTGGAGACCTACGCGGGTCCGGGCGATGTGACG
>LNEQ01000190.1 GCA_001464995.1 Actinobacteria bacterium Ga0077541 | reverse complement strand
ATGTCGCCGTCGAGCACCACGCTCAGCTCGGCCTCGCCGTCCACCAGGGCCTGCGCGCCGTCCAGGCTCTCGCGGAGCCACGCCGGGCTCTTGTCCCAATCGTCCCAGTAGCCCATCAGCACGATCTCGTCGATCCCGGCCCGGGCCATCCTCTCCAGGTCCTGGCCGGCCTGCGTGTTGAGGGAGTAGTCGGTGCTGCTGAACGGCAGGACGAACGCGCCCATGTGGAGGTCGGGGCGAACGGCGTCGACCGCGTCGCGGATCACGTCGATCGTCTCGACCACCTTCTCCGCCCGCAGGGAGGTCCACGCCGTCCAGAGGGGGCCCTGCGTCGTGCCCGCCCGGCGGATGTCCATGGGCGTCAGCGGGCGGCCGGTCCGCTCGCGCCAGCCGGTGCGCCGCTCCAGCTCCGAGATGCCGGCGGGCGTGACGCACGAGTAGTCGTCGTCGTAGCGGATGAAGTCGAGGTAGAGGCCCTCGATCGAGGGCAGGCGCCGCACGGCGTCGGCGGCGAGCGCCGCCTGGTATCGCGCGACGCCGGGGTGGAAGGGGCACAGCCAGTCGCTCCGCGTGACGAGGCGCCCGTCCTCGGCGATGTCGCGCGCCCGCCACTCGGGGTGCGCCGCGGCGGCCCGGGCGTCGTGCAGCACGGGCATCCAGGCCATCGGTGCGATGCCGCGGGCGGCCAGCCGGCCGTCTCCCGAGCCCGTCGCCGCGGGTGCGAGCCGCGATGGGTGGAAGAGGGTGCCCGCGGGGAACTCGTCGGTCTCGTCCTGCTTCACCTGGACCCAGGCCCGATCCACCCCCCGCGCGGCGAAGCGCGCCACCAGCGGCTCGACATCGGCGGCGGTGCGCAGGTGCGCAGGGGTGCGCACGACCAGCGCCAGCTCCTCGGGCGCCACGGTGGCGACGCGCGGGGGCTGACCCGGGACGCCCGGTGCGACGACCGCCCCGGCGAGGGTCAGGAAGCCGGCGAGGGCCGCCGCCGCGCCGGCCGCGCCCAGCAGCACACGGCGCACCCCGGCGTCGGCGCGGCGCCGCGGCTCTCCCGCCGGGTCGCTCGGTGCAGGGTCGGTCATGGTGGCTCCTCGATGCCGGGACGGGTGGGCGTGGTGCGGGGTGCACGATCCCGGCCGCCGAGTCGGGGCCGCAATCGGACCTTGGTCCTAGGTCCGGGGCCCCGCTCCGCTGCAGCCGGTGCATCCGTCCGTTGCGTCCGGGCGCACGGAGGAGAAGGATGGGGGCATGACCAGCACCGTCGGAGACCAGGTGTACGCGCGGGTCACCGCCCTCGTCGCGGCCGACGCCGGGATGAGCCGTGCGCAGGCGCTGCGGACCGTCGCGGACGAGATGGGCCGCTCGGTCCCTGCGACCTCGTCGGCGTTCTACGCGGGCGCCAAGCGGGCCCGCGAGTCGGGCGCGGCGGCGGAGCCCCCGGCGCGCGGCGGCCGCCGCTCCCGGGCGCCAGGCGCCCTCGACGCGACCCGGCTCTACGCCGAGATGCTCCCCCTCGTCGAGGCCGGGGCCACGGTCGAGCAGGCGGCACGCCGCTTCGGGGACGAGGACGACGTCGAGGAGATCGCCGCCGGGTTCTCGCGCTGGGTCGAGCGCGATCAGGCGTCCGCCGCCGCGACGGCCGGCACCGATGCCCGGATCGCCGCACTGGAGGCCGAGAACCGCGCCCTGCGTGAGGCGCTCGACCAGGCGCGCGCGATCCTCGAGGCGGCGGCCGGCACCACCTGAGGGAACCGCCCCGGACGGGGCGGTCGGGGGCGACGTGCCGCCGGGCTAAAGCCGGGGGGCGCAGCGGCCGAAGGGGCGGCACGCCCCCGGACCCGGGACCCCTGCCGTGCGCCTCCCTGCGCCGATCGCCAGCCAGACCTCCGCCCCCCCACGCCGCGCGCGCCGCGCGGCGCTTGTGGCCGCCACGGCGGCGTGCGCCGCGCTCGCCTGGCCCGCTCCCGCGACGCCGGCGGAGACCCCCCGCCCCGACGTGGGCGCCTCCGTCCGCTGCGTCGCCCAGATCGACTCCGAGGCGATGGACGCCGTGCTGCGCCGTGCCGGAAGCCCCCTCGCCGGCGAGGGGGCCGTGTTCGTCTCCGAAGGCGTCGCAGCCGGGATCGACCCCCGGGTGCTGCTGGCGATCGCCGCGCACGAGTCGGGCTTCGGCACCTATCCGCCGGCGCGGGAGATCCACAACCCGTTCGGGCTCGGCCCGGGGATCCGCTTCGCCTCGGACGCCGCCGCGATCGCCCGCGCGGCGCGCACGCTCGACCGCTACTACGTCGAGGAGGGGCGCACGCGCCTGGCGACGATCGGCCCGAAGTGGGCTCCGATCGGAGCCGCCAACGATCCCGAGGGCCTGAACCAGCACTGGGTCGGCGGCGTCGGCGCGTACCTCACGGCGCTCGGCGGCGACCCGCGCCGCCCGGTCCTCTTCGGCGCCCAGCCGCGCGGCTGCCCGGTCGCCGCCGTGGCGCCCACCGCCACCGCGCCGGGGAAGTCCGGCGACAAGGCCTCGGGACCCTCGGTCGTGACGTGGGCCGGGGCGGGGCTGATGCTGCTGATCGTCGGCTTCCTCGCCCGCCGGCGCCGGCGCGGGGCGCCCGTCCCGGCCCGCGCCGGCCGTGCTGCTCCGCGCATCGCCACCGTCCGGGGCCCGGAGCCCGAGGCCCCGTCGGCGACCCTCGAGGCCGCGATCCAGACTGCGGCGACCTCGTGGCACGGCGAGGTTCCCGACGAGAGCCGGCCCGGAATCTCCGGTCGCTGGACGACCCTCCGGATCCACCGTGACGCGCCGGAGGGCCCGCTCGAGACCGTCGCCCCCCGGTCGCCACTCGAGGCGGCCGGCCCCCCACCGGCGCGCGACCGGGATCTCGCGGATCACTGGGCGCGCGCCTGGGCCGAGGAGACCGAGGAGCTGCTCGACGCCACGTGGGAGGAGCCGTCCGAGGTCCGCCCGATCGGCGGCAGAGCCCCCGGGGACCAGCCGGAGCCCGAGCTCGAGGTGGATGCCGAGATCGAGGTCGAGCCGGAAGTGGAGCCGGAGCCCGCGGCCGAGGTCGAGCCGGAGCCCGAGATGGAGCCGGTGCCCGAGGCCGAGGTGGAAGTGGAGCCGGAGCCCGAGGTGGAAGTGGAGCCGGAGCCCGAGGTGGAAGTGGAGCCGGAGCCCGAGGTGGAAGTGGAGCCGGAGCCCGAGATGGAGCCGGTGCCCGAGGCCGAGGTGGAGCCGGAGCCCGAGGTGGAGCCGGAGCCGGAGCCCGAGGCCGAGGTGGTCGCCGACGAGCGGCCGCTGCACGAGCAGTCGGCCGCCATCGCCGACATCGTCCCGGTGCTCCTGGACGGCCTCCTGCCGATCGATCGGGCGTGCGACGTCCCCGGGGTCACGCCGCGCATGCTGGCGCTCGTCCGGATACTCGCCGACACCCCGCTGAGCGTCAGCGAGCAGGCGGTGCGGCTGGGCATGTCGCGACCGGCGGTCGCCGACCTCGTCGCCCGCCTGCTGGCACTCGGGCTCGCGGTGCGCGAGCCGGTGCCGGAGGA
>LNEQ01000189.1 GCA_001464995.1 Actinobacteria bacterium Ga0077541 | reverse complement strand
GATCGCGACGAGGGCGGTCTCCGGTCCGACGGCCGATGCCAGCGCGGCGGGATCGACCCGTCCGAGATGGTCGACCGGCACGAGGTCGAGGCCGCCCGCCTCGCGCACCGCGGTCCGGCACGCGGCGAGGGTGGCGGGGTGCTCCACTGCCGTGGCGGTGATGCGGCGCCCGAGGGAGCGGTTGCCGGCCGCCAGCCCGGCGATCGCGAGGTTGCGGGCCTCGGTGGCACCCGAGGTGAAGATCACCTCGTCCGGGTCGGCCCCGACTAGCGCGGCGACCTGCGTGCGTGCGCGCTCGAGGGCCTCCGCCGGGCGGCGGCCCCACTCGTGCAGGCTCGACGGGCTCCCGAAGTCGTCGCCGAGGAAGGGCAGCATCGCGGCGCGCACCCGCGTGTCGAGCGGTGA
>LNEQ01000188.1 GCA_001464995.1 Actinobacteria bacterium Ga0077541 | reverse complement strand
GGCCTCGGGGTCGTAGAGGATCCACGAGGCGCGGGCGTCGCGGTCGCGCGGCTGCCCCACCGAGCCCGGGTTCACCAGCCAGCGCCCCTCGCTGAGCGCCAGGAGGCCGTCGGCGGGGACGCCCGGGCTCTCCATGGCGCCCTCGGGCGTGAGCCGCCACGCGAAGGGGATGTGCGTGTGCCCCACCAGGGTCAGCGGCACGCGCCGGTACTCCAGGGCCTCCCTGGCCTGCTCGACGGTGATGATGTACTCCCACACCGGGTCGCGGGGGCTGCCGTGGAACATCGGCACCGGCGCGCCGGGGTCGGCGGGCACCAGTCGCTGCAGCTTCGCGATGCCCACGCGTCCCAGCGTCTGGCGGGTCCATAGGAGCGCCTCGCTCGCCACGTCGGCGAAGGCCTCGATCGAGACGGCACCGGTGACGCCGAGGTCGTGGTTGCCGGCGATGCAGCGCTCGGCCTTGCCGACCACCTCCGCAAGGCAGTGCACCGGGTCGGCCCCGTAGCCGACGATGTCGCCGACGCACCACCACGACCGCGCGCCCGCCTCGCGCGCGGCGCGCAGCGTCGCGTCGAGCGCCTGGCGGTTGCCGTGGATGTCACTGAGTATCGCGACGGGTGGCGAGGGGTCCCTCCGGGGTCGCGCGGGTCCGGGCTACCATAGAGAGGTGCGGAGCCGACGGAGCCTGATGCCGTCCACCCCGAGGGGTCAGGCGGCCGCCATCGCCGCCGCCGCCGCCCTCGGCGCGGGGGGGATCGCGGCCCTGTTGCGCTGGAGGCTGCTGAGCTCGGGGGTCCCGAGCGTCGACCCGGCGCCCCTGCGCGACTGGTTCGATCCGGCCGAGCTGACCCGCAACCGCGACTACCGGCGGGGCGTGTGGACGATGGCCGTCGCGGGCGTGCCCCTGGCCTCGGCCGTCGCCGTGGGCGTCGCGCTGACCGGCTCGCGCTGGCGTCCGGCGCTGGTGCGCGCCGCGCGGGGGCGCCCCTGGCGGGCCGGCCTGGCGTTCGGCGCCGGGCTGTCGCTGGTGACCTTCGCCGTCGGGCTGCCCCTCGCGGCGACGCGGTACGCCTGGGGGCGCGAGTACGGCGTCGTCACGCAGGGCGTCCCCGGCTGGAGCATCGACCTCGCCAAGGGCCTCGCCATCCAGCTGATCATCGCCGCGGCGATCGGCGCCGGCGCGGCGGTGCTGATCGCCCGCGCGCCGCGCCTGTGGTGGGCGGGGCTGGCGGCGGCGATCGCCGTGTTCATCGGGCTGATGTCGCTGCTGTGAGCCGCTCTTCCAGCGCACCGAGCCGTTGCGCGACCCCGCGCTGTCGGCCGAGGTGCTCGACCTGGCCCGTCGCTCGGGGGTCGAGGCCGACGACGTCAAGGTCAACGACGCCAGCACGCGCACGACCGCGGCCAACGCCTACGTGTCGGGGCTCGCGGGAAGCCGCCACATCGTCCTCTTCGACACGTTGCTGCGCGACTTCCCCCGCGACCAGGTGCGCGTGGTGGTCGCCCATGAGCTGGCGCACGTCTCCGAGCGACACATCCTCAAGGGATCGACCTGGGGCGCGGCGCTCGCTGTCCCCGGGTTCCTGCTGGTGTTCGCGGTGGTGGGCTGGCGCACCGGGTTCGGCGCCGCCGGCCGCGACCGTGCCGGCTGCGACCTGGTGGTGCGGCGCCTGGCGATCGCGGCCGCGGCCGCCACGGTGATCTCGGCGGCGAGCGCGCCCCTCGGCAACTGGGTCAGCCGCTCCTTCGAGCGCGAGGCCGACTGGACGGCGCTGTCGGTGTCGCGCGATCCCGAGGCCGTCATCGGTCTCCATCAGGGCCTCGTGGAACGGAGCCTCGGCGTGCCGGACCCGCCCGCGGCGATCCGCTTCTGGTTCGGCACCCACCCGGCGGCGCTCGAGCGCATCGCGCTCGCCCTGCGCTACCGGGACGGAGAGCAGTAGCACCCTGGGGCGCCGCTCCCCACGGCTCCAGCTCGTCTGCGTCGGCCGGCTGCGACCGCCCCACGATGCGCCCGGCGCCCTCTACCAGGAGCGGGTCGACCGGCTCGTCGGGCTGCGGGTCGACGAGGTCGCTGCCGAGGCGCTCCAGAAGGGGGAGGAGCGCGCGCGGGCGGCCGAGGCCGAGCGCATCCGCGCGCGCCTGCTGCCGCGCGCGCGCCGGGTGGCGCTCGATCCGGCCGGACGGGCGCCCGAGTCGAGCGAGGCGTTCGCGGCGTGGCTGGAGCGCCGCATGGGGGAGGGGCCGGTCGCCTTCGTCATCGGGGGCGCGGTCGGCATCGGTGCCGACCTCCTGGCCGAGTGCGAGGAGCGCCTGTCGCTCGGGCCGCTGACGATGCCGCACCAGCTGGCGCGGGTGGTGCTCACCGAGCAGCTCTACCG
>LNEQ01000187.1 GCA_001464995.1 Actinobacteria bacterium Ga0077541 | reverse complement strand
CGGGCCCACCACGGCCTCGACCGCGCGCAGGGCGTCCACGCGCCCGGCGCCCGAGGCGGGGTCGGCGCCCGCGGCCCCGATGTCGGAGGCCGTGCTCCGGAGGATGTCGGCGACGGCGGCCGGGGGCAGCCCCGGCGCGGCCTGGCGCATCAGCGCGGCGACGCCGGCGACGTGGGGCGCGGCCATCGACGTGCCGGAGTAGGCGAGGTAGCCCGACCCGACGCTCGAGACGATGCCGACGCCCGGCGCCGCCAGGTCGGGCTTGGCCAGCAGCGTTCCCGCGGCGGGGCCGAGGCCGTCGGGGTTCTGCCACACGATCGGTCCCCGGCTGGAGAAGCCGGGGACGCCGTCGTCGGTGTCGATCGCGCCCACCGCGATCGCCTCCGGGTAGCCGGCCGGGCTGCCGATGCTCCCCGCGCCCGGGCCCGTGTTGCCGGCGGCGAACACGGGCACGATGCCCAGGTCGAGCCAGCGGCGGATCATCGGGCGGAACCAGGTGTCGTTGGCGCTCGAGGCCGACCACGAGTTGCTCACCACGCCGGGGTGGTCGGCAGTGGCCGGGTCGCCGTCGGGGTCGGTCATCCACTCGGCCGCCGCGAGCAGCGCGCTGCCGGATCCGATGCCGTTGGCGCCCATGGCCTTGGCCACCACCAGGCGGGCCTCGGGCGCGACGCCGATCGGCCCGCCGCCGGCGCTGCCTCCGGCGATGGTCCCGGCGGTGTGGGTGCCGTGCCCGTTGTCGTCGACCGGTGTCGGGCTGGAGGTGACGAAGTCGCGCCAGGCGACGACCTTGCCGGCGAGGTCCGGGCTGGCGGAGCTGACGCCCGTGTCGATCGTGCCGACCCGCACCCCCGCGCCGCGGACGCCGAAGGTGCTCCATGCCGCCGGGGCGCGGATCGCCGCGATCCCCCAGTTTCCCGATCCCGCGTCGGGGAAGGGCGTCGAGCCGGCCACGGCGGCGTCGGTCAGCACGACGGGCGCGTCGAAGTCGACCGTCTCGACGGCCGGGTCGGCGGCCACGGCCGCGATCTGCGCCGGGGTGCCGCGGAACGCGAGGGCGTTGATCAGCCAGAACGCCCTGACGGGCCCTTCGATCTCGTCGAGCACCGGTTCCTGGGTGGCGTCGGCGGTCCGCCGGAGCGCGGTCAGCAGCGCCTCGCGGCGGCCGGCGTACGCCTCGCCGTCGACCTGCCGGGCGAGGGTGGCGATGACCGCGATCCGGTCGGTGGGCGAGGCCGCGTCGAGGCGGTCCTGGAGAGCCGGGCTCGGGGCCGCGGAGGCGGTGGGGGCGAGCGCCACGAGGGTGGCGGCTGATGTGATCGCGACGAGGGCCCTGGCGATGCGGCGTCCATGCCGGCCCCTCGGGATCCATTCCGTTGGATCGCTCCGTGCAGCCCTCTTTTCGGCATCCGGAGGGGTCGTCTTGACCGCCGCGGGCGGGCCTGCCCGGGCTCGCTACGATGGATCCGTGCCCGTCTTCCTCTGTCCGCGCTGCGCCTACCGCGAGAGCAGCAGTGAGCGCAACGTGCGACACCAGCCGCGCGGCTGCTCGCGCTGCGGCTTCGGCTTCTCGTTCGAGCTGCTCGAGGACTACTACGCGAGCCCCAAGACGGCGCTGATCGTGTGCGACAAGGAGCTGCGCGTGCTGGTCGCCGGCCACTCCGCCTTCGCGGTGACCGGCTACGACGAGGGCGAGCTGATCGGGCAGGACGTGATGGCGGTGCTCGGCCTCGGAGGCTTCGCCGACGGCGACCCGATCGCGCGCAGCCTGGAGTGGGGCGTGCGCGTCCTCAACGTGCCGTGCACCTACCGCTTCAACGCGACCGCCGACTTCTTCCCCGCCTACGACGACGACGGCGGGCTGCTCGTGGCGCTCACGCCGAAGACGGCGGTGCCGTCCCAGTAGTCTCGCCCTGACGATCGGCGACGGGGGGACGATGGAGCGGCGGCGGCTGGGCGGGACGGACCTCGAGCTCTCGGTGATCGGGCTCGGCACCTGGGTGTTCGGCGGGCGATGGGGCGGGGCGGACGACGAGGCCTCGCTGGCGGCGTGCCACGCGGCGCTCGATGCGGGCGTCAACTGGATCGACACGGCCGACATCTACGGCCAGGGGCGCGCCGAGCGGATCGTCGGCAGGGCGGTGCGCGAGCGCCGCGACGAGGTGATCGTGGCCTCCAAGGGCGGCGTCGCGTGGGAGATGGGCCCACCCCTGAAGATCTGGCGCGAGGCGTCGGCCGAGTACCTCACGATGTCGTGCGACCGCAGCCTGCAGGCCCTCGGTCTCGACCACATCGACCTGTTCCAGGTCCACTGGCCCGTCGGCGGGGTGCCGGCCGAGGAGACGATCGGCGCGCTGCTGGCCCTCCGCGACGCGGGCAAGATCCGGGCGATCGGCGTCTCGAACTACCACCTCGCCGACCTCGAGGCGGCGGGCGCCGTGGCGCAGATCGACTCGTACCAGCCCGGCTACCACCTGATGCGCCGCGACATCGAGACGGCCGAGCTGCCCTGGTGCGCCGGGCACGGGACCGGCGTGATCGCCTACGGGCCGCTCGCCCACGGCCTGCTGACCGGGAAGATGACCGCCGCGACGACCTTCGGCGCCGATGACTGGCGGGCTTCGAGCGAGCTCTTCGCCGACGAGTCCTTCGCCGAGCGCATCGCCGTGGTCGGTGAGCTGCAGGAGGTCGCCCGCCAGGCCGGCCGCCCCGGCGGCGTCGCCGAGCTCGCCGTCGCCTGGGTGCTGCGGCGCCCGGAGGTGACCGCCGCGATCGTCGGCGCCCGCTCCCCCGAGCAGGCCGTCCGCAACGCGGCCCTCGCGGGCGCCCCGCTCAGCGCCGACGAGGACGCCGCCATCGAGGCGGTGCTCGCGCGCCACCCGGCGGCGTCGCGCCCCTACGGTCACGGCGAACCGCCGGATCCCTCCGCGGACGCCTGACGCCAGGGGCTAAGGTGGGGCATGGCCACGGCTGAGCCACAGCGGCGGCGCAGCGACGCCCGCAGGCCGGCGTCGCGGCCCCTCGCGCCCACCCCGGGATCGCTGGGCCGCCCCGATCCGGAGGGCGTGATGCGCTCGCTGGAGATCGCCGTCGATTCGGCGCGGCGCGGCAGGCGGGCGATCACCCTGGTCGCCCTCGAGGTGCCCGAGTCGATCGACGAGCCGGCGCTCGCGCGCATCGCGACGTCGGTGCGCAGCACGGTCCGCGACAGCGACGGCCTCTGGCGCGACGGCGAGCGCACGCTGCTGCTGGCGCTCACCGACGCCGACGGGCCCAACTCCGAGCCGGCGCTCGCCCGATTGCGCCTGCGGCTGCGGTCGGAGGGCTTCGGCGCGGTCCGGATGGGTCGCGCGGCCGCCGCACCGGGTATCTCCGCCGCAGACCTCCTGGCCCTCGCCCGCGAGGACAGGCGGGTCATCTCGTACGGATCACCGGATTGAGGGAGTCGGAGTGAAGGTCGCGATCGTCGGATCGAACGGGCTCATCGGAGCCGCCCTGGCCCGCGCGCTGGTCGCGCGCGGCGACTCGGTGGTCGCGCTCTCGCGCAGCGGCGCCGCGGGTATCGGCGGGGCGCTCGACATGCGCTGGGACCCCGTCGAGGGCCCGCCGCCCGCGGCCGCCCTCGAGGGCGCCGACGCGGTGGTGAACCTGGCCGGCGTGCCCATCGGCGGCAAGCGCTGGACGGCCGACCGCAAGCGCGAGATCCGCGAGAGCCGCACCCTCACCACCCGCCTCCTGGTCGACGCGCTGGCGCAGGAGGGCGCGCCGCCCGTGCTCGTCAACGGCAGCGCCGTCGGGTACTACGGGACCACCGAGGAGACGGTCGACGAGACCTCGCCGGCCGGATCGGACTTCCTGGCCGAGACCTGCGTCGCATGGGAGCGTGAGGCGCTCCGCGCCGCCGATCACGGCGTGCGGGTGGTGCTGGTGCGCACCGGCATCGTGCTGGCGCGCGAGGGCGGCGCGCTGTCCCAGATGGCGCTGCCGGTGAGGCTGTTCGCCGGGGGTCCGATCGGCGGGGGTCGTCAGTGGATCCCCTGGATCCACATCGACGACGAGGTCGGCCTGCTGCTCCTGGCCCTCGACCGCGCCGACCTGTCGGGCCCGCTGAACGCCAGCGCCCCCGAGCCCGCGCGCCAGCGCGACTTCGTCAAGGCCCTGGGATCGGCCCTCGGGCGCCCCTCGATCCTCCCGACGCCCGCCTTCCCGCTGCGCCTCGCGATGGGCGAGATGGCCACCCTGGCCCTCGAGGGTCAGCGGGCCGTGCCGGCGGTGGCCCTGGCGGCCGGCTACGCGTACGCCCACCCCGAGATCGAGGCGGCGATGCGGGCGATCTACGCCTGAGGCTCGTCCACGGGGAAGAGGACGCTCAGCTCGGCCTGCACCTTGAGCCAGTTCTCGCGGACGAAGGTCTGGGAGACCATGTACCGCGCGCCCGGCAGCGACCGCGCCACGCGCAGCGTCTCCTCGTCGCCCCGCTCCTCGAGCTTCTCCACGAGGTCCTTGTACTCCCCGAGCGTCTGCGCCATCTCGTAGTGCTTCATGGCGATCTCGTCGAGCAGGCGGTAGAGCGGGGAGAAGGGATCGCCCGGGGATGCGGTGCTCACGCGGCGCCGCGCCGATGCTACCGTAGGCACCGGTTCCGGGGGATTAGCTCAGCTGGGAGAGCGCCGCCTTTGCAAGGCGGAGGTCGTCGGTTCGATCCCGTCATCCTCCACTGGTTCGTGGGCCGTCGGGAGTGCGTGTCTGATCGCGGCGCCGGCATCGACCGAGCCGACACCGCGACGCTCGCGATGCTCACTCGCCGGGGCTGACGAGCCCGGTCTCGTATCCGATGACCACGAGCTGGGCGCGGTCGCGCGCGTTCAGCTTGCCGAGGATGCGACTGACGTGCGTCTTCGCGGTGAGCGGCGACATGTGGAGCGACTCGCCGATCTCGGAGTTGGTCTTGCCACGTGCGACCTCGGCGAGCACCTCCCGCTCGCGCTCGCTCAGGACATCGAGGGGACCCGAGTCTCCCGGACGGCTCATCGGTCGGCGAACGAGCTCGGCGACCAGCCGCTTGGTCATCGCCGGTGAGATGAGTACGTCACCGTCGGCGGCCGCGGCGATCGCCTCGAGCAGGAGTCGCGGTGGGGTGTCCTTGAGCAGGAAACCGGAGGCACCGGCTCTGAGCGCCTCGTAGACGTATTCATCGAGCGCGAAGGTGGTGAGCACGAGCACCTTGGTGGCGCTGAGCCGTTCATCGCCGCAGATCGCTCGCGTCGCGTCGAGCCCGTCCATGCGAGGCATGCGGATGTCCATCAGTACGACGTCGGGGCGTGTCCGCCAGGTCTCGGCGATCGCCTGCGCGCCGTCGCCGGCCTCACCGACGACCTCGATGCCGGGTTCGTTGGCGAGTAGCGCGGCGAACCCGCGACGCACCAGCTCCTGGTCGTCAACGAGCAGCACGCGGATGTCGCGCCTCGCCACGGCAGGCGCGTCGCGCCGAGTGGTCATGACCCCCGCCCGCCGGGCAGTTGGTAGGGCACGAAGGCGCGCACTGTGAACCCGCCGTCGCCGGTGGGTCCGGCGTGGACGGTGCCACCGAGGAGCTGCGCTCGCTCGCGGATCGCGACCAGGCCCATGCCGGTGCCCGGCGCCGCAACGTGGGCGGTGGCCGGGGCGTCGTTCGACACGGTGACGTGCACGCCGCCGTCCGCGTGCCGGAGCCGGACGATCGCAGGGACGTCGCCGGCGTGGCGGGCGACGTTGACCAGGCACTCGTGCACGATGCGGTGCACGGTCAGCACGGTGATCTCCGCCACGCCCGCAGGATAGTGACCGTCCTCGACCACCTCGATCCGCCCCGAGGGCCCGGCGGCAGCGAGGACGATGTCGCTGAGGGTGGTGTCCGCTGCCGGTACCGGGCGGAGCGGGGCCGACTCGTCGGACCGGAGGAGCCCGAGGAGGGATCTCAGCTCGTCGAGCGATCGTCTGCCCGCGTCGTTGATCTCGACGAGCGCAGAGTGAGCGGCGACGGGATCGCGCTCGAACACGTGGGCGGCGATGCCGGACTGGACGGTGATCGCCGACAGCGAATGGGCGACGATGTCGTGCAGGTCGTACGCGATGCGAAGGCGTTCCGCCTGGAGCCGCTCGGCGACCTGGCGTTCCACTGCGTCGGCCCTCCGCCGCAGGTTGAGGCTACGGGCGTCCGCGGCGGCGATCGGGAGCAGTAGAACCGCAGCGTCGGTGGCCCATTCGAACCAGAACGGTTCACCACTCAACTGCGCCCCGAAGCCGGCGACGACGATCGCGACGAACGATCCGAACCAGATCACCGAGCGATCGTCGCTCCGGCGCACGAGACGGTACAGCGCCACGAAGAGCAGCGGCCGCAGCGCGACCGGACTCGAGGTCCATGCGAGCGTGACGACGTCCAGCACGCCGATCGCCACGACGGTGGCCCGGCCGAACCGGCCGGCGAGGACGAGCAGCGCTGCGGCGACGGCCGTGATCGCGATGCCTGGGAGCCGCCGTCCGGCCACGACGTCCGGATCGTTGACCAACACGGCGATCGACACCGCCGACGCGGCGACGAGCGCAGCGAGATCGGCGCGACCGGTGCGGTGATCGGTGAGCGTCACGGGACCATCATCGTCGCAACCGATGGCACGCGCGTGCTCCGCCGGGAGGTCTCTGCCCCTGGGCCGGTCGAGGGCCGCCCGGCCCAGGGGCAGGACCTGCGCATCAGCCGTCCCGGCTCACCAGCTCGAGCACGGGCACCCGGGAGACCCGGAACGCGGGCCAGGCTGCGGCGCCCACGCCGGCTGCGACCGCGACGACGAGCGTCACCACGAGGCTGAACCACGGCACGATGACCGATGGGATGTCCGCGCCTCCGGTGACCTCGATCAGCGCCCAGCCGAAGCCGACTGCGACGGCGATGCCGATCGATGCCGCCACGAACGACAGGAGAGCGGCCTCGAGTCGCACGATGCGACGCAGCTCTCGGCGGGTCGCGCCGACCGCTCGCAGCAGCCCGATCTCTCCCGAGCGCTCACTGATCGCGAGCGCCGTGGTGTTGGCGACTCCGAGAAGCGCGATGACGCTCGCCAGAACGAGCATCCCGTAGATGAAGTTCCCGAACGCGGCGATCTCGCTCCCGCTGTTGGCGACGTGTTCTGCTCGGGTCTCGAGGAACGATCCCGGCGTGGCCCGGACCAGCGCCCTCACGTCCTCCTCGGCGTCCGCGACCATTCCGTCGGCGAGGTCCACGAACACCAGCGCGTCGAGCAGACGACCGGCCGAGGCGTCGAGTGTCGCGCTGTCGACGAAGTAGGCAGGAGCCTCGAAACCGCCGGTGCTCCTCGCGACCACGGCGACGATCGGCGCGTCGATGGTCGATCGTTCGAACTCGATCTCCAGGGTGTCGCCGAGCAGCGCCGGGTCGTCACCGACAACGGCCACGCCTCCCGAGCGTAGATCGGCGAGGTCGCCGGCGATCGGGTCGAGGTCGAACATGGTGGGCAGGGCCGTCGGGTCGATGCCGCCGACCGCCTCGGCTCTCCCTGCCACGATCCCTTCGGCGATCGACAGCGCACTGACCGCATCGACGTCGGGCAGCGCCGCCATCCGGCCGGCCAGGGTGGGGTCGATCGTCGAGAAGTCGGGGGTCGCCGACGTGACCACCAGGTCCGCCTGCAGTCCCTCGCGGACGTCGGTCCCGACACCGCTCGTCAGAGAGCTCGCGAAGATCGCGAACAGCGTCACCGTCGCGGTGCCGAGCATGAGCGCCAGCGCCGTCGATGCCGATCGACGTGGGCTCGCGCTCAGGTTGCCCGCGGCGATCGAGCCGCACACACCGGCGGCGCGGCGGGCCACCGGAGCGCTCCAACGCGCTGCGGCCGTCACGATCGCCGGGCCGCACAGCACGAGCGCCGGGACGATGGCGGCAGCGGGCATGAGCCACACCGGGTTCGAGCCCGCCACGGCGACAGCTCCTCCAGCGATCGCCGCCGCGGCGAGCACCAGCCCGCTCGCAGTCCGCGCCCGGCTCACGACCCTGGGTTCCGCCGCGCTCTCGCGCAGCGCCTCGATCGGTGGTGTCGCCGCCGCGCGGCGAGCCGGGATCCACGCCGACAGCAGCGTCGCGCCCATACCGACGGTCGCCGCGACCGCGATCGAGGTCGTGCTCACGATCGACGGCCCGGTGAGCAGGCTGACCCCGGTGAGTCCGACGAGCCAGCGCAGCGCGCCCACTCCCGCGACCCCGCATACGAGGCCGGCGAGCGTGGCGACCGTCCCGACGAGCGCCGCCTCGATCACCACTCCGCCGAGCACCTGCCGTCGTTCCGCACCGATGGCGCGCAGCAGCCCCGACTCCCGCCGGCGGCGGGCGACGGTGAGCGCGAACGTGTTGAAGATGATCGTCACGCCGATCAACATCGCGACCACGGCGAAGGCCAGGAGGAACACGGTCAGGAACTGCAGCGGCGACGTCGCGGCGTCCTGCATCGTCTGGATGTAGTCGGGTCCGTCCACGACCTCGGCATCGGACAGCGCCGACAGACGGCCGAGCACCTCGGCGCGGTCGGCACCCTCCGCGACGTCGACCAGCACCTCGGTCGGCGCCGCAGTGTCGAGCCAGGCGGACACCGCTCCGTCGGGCAACAGCACCGTCCGCTGCAGCGGTGCCGCGTCGGCCGACGCGAACGTCGCGACACCGGTGATGGTCGCGTCGTGCATCCCCGTCGCGGTCAGGACCTGCACGACGTCACCCGGGGCCACGCCTGCGTCACCCGCGAGCGATCGATCGATCACGATCTCTCCGACCTCGACCGGTGCTCGCCCGCTCTCGAGCCGGAACGGATTGAGCGCCGGGACGGTGACCCAGTTGCGACCGGCGTCGGTCGCCGTGCCGGTTCCGACCGACGATCCGTCGACGACCAGCTTCGCGAAGCCGACCCATTGCGAGGCGGCCCCGTCGACGCCGTCGACCGCAGCCACGCGCTCGGTGATGTCGGGATCCAGCGATCGCCGGACCGACCTGCCCAGATCTCCCGGCCCCCCGCCGGGCTCGCCGAGGACGACGCCCTGCACCACGGCGTCCGTCCCGGCCAGCGCCTGGGCGATGTCACCGGCCGCTTGGCCACGCAGCGAGTCGGACAGCACCAGCGTCGCGAGGAGGAACGCCACCGACAGCATGATCGCCGTGCCCGTGAGCACGAACCGACCCCGGCTCGCGAGCACGCTCCGAGCCGCACTCCGCATCATCTGGGTCATCGGCCCAGGCCCTTCATCACGTCGAGCACCGAATCGGCCGACGGGCGATCCATCACGTCGTGCACCCGGCCGTCGACGACGAACACGACCCGGTCCGCCCAGGCGGCGGCGTTGGGATCGTGGGTGACCATCACGATCGACTGGTGATGCAGATCGACCGCTGATCGCAGGAATCCGAGGATCTCCTGTCCGGACCGGGTGTCGAGGTTGCCGGTGGGCTCATCGGCGAACACCACCTGTGGCCGGGCGACCAGCGCCCGGGCGACGGCGACGCGCTGCTGCTGGCCGCCCGAGAGCTCCGCCGGCCGATGGTGCAGACGATCACCGAGTCGCAGAAGCGTCACGACCTGATCGAGCACCTCGCCGCTCGGCCGGCGGCCCGACAACGTCAACGGCAGGCAGATGTTCTCCTCGGCCGTGAGCGTCGCCACGAGATTGAACCCCTGGAACACGAACCCGATCCGTTCCCGGCGCAGCATGGTCAGCCCGCGGTCGTCGAGGGTCGACAGATCGGTGTTGCCGACGAACGCGCGGCCCGACGTCAGTCGATCCAGCCCGGCGGCGCAGTGCATCATCGTCGACTTGCCGGAACCCGACGGGCCCATCACCGCCGTGAACTTCTCCGCGGGGAACGCGATCGTGACGTCGTCGAGCGCGACGACGGCCGACTGGCCGGAGCCGTATCGCTTGACTGCGCCGACGAGCATGGCGGCAGCGTCGTCAGCATCGGATGACAGCGCGCTCCCGCGGAATCTGGATGTGGGGACACGAGACCTCCGGTGAGTGGTTGGTGTCCACCACGGTGACGGCGGCCGGCGGCGGCCGCGTCCACCCACAGGAGGTGACGCGTACTCTCACGGGAGTACGTGGGCGACCGGCCGTTGCGGCCGACGACCCGGCCACATCCACGCCCCGCCGCTCCGGGGCGGAGGTCGTCGGTTCGATCCCGTCATCCTCCACTGCCCGGAGGCCCGGGATCCGTCTCCACGGATCCCGGGCCGGGGCCGGTCAGGTGCGCGGCTCCCAGCGCATCGAGCGCCGCGCGAGCACGACGGCGATGACCGTCCAGCCCGCGATCACGGCGAGCGGCCCCGCGGCCTGGCTCCAGGTGTCGGCCAGCGAGAGCGTCGACTCCTCCGCGCCCGGGCCGTCGAGGCCGAACCAGCCGATCCTCACCAGGTCCGACATGGCGGCCCCGGGCGTCAGCGAGAGGGTCTCGCGGAGCCAGCCGGCCATGTCGGGGACCGTGCCGGTCAGCGGGCCCACGGAGGCGAGGAGGATGATCGGCAGGCTGGTCAGCTGGGCGGCCTCGGCGTTGCGGGTCCATGCCGCCGTCCAGTACGCGAAGGCGGTGAACATGACGAGGGTCAGCACGATGAGCACGGGGTAGAGCACCGGATTCAGCGGCAGCGGCTGATCGAGGGCGGCCGCGACCGGGACGGCGATCGCGCTGAGGACCAGCGCGACGACGACCCCTGGCAGCGCGATGCTCGCGAGAAGCTCGGTGTCGCGCGACTCGCCGGCCCGCATGCGCTTGAGGACGAGCTCGTCACGGCGGCTCACGAACTGGGCCAGCACGTTGTAGTAGACCGGGAAGAGCGCGACGACGAGGGTCATCGTGACGATGGCGCTCGCGCCCACGCCCGGGGAGCCGCGCTCGCCGGTGAACAGCAGCGCCAGTGGCAGCAGCGGCAGGATTCCCGCGTAGGCGAACGCGAGCTTGTTGCGCGAGAGCAGGACCGCGTTCCAGCGCGCCAGGCTCGCGGTGCGTCGGACCGAGAAGCGATCGGCGAGCGTGGTCATCGAAGGGCTCCTTCCCTGAGGTTCGGTGCGTCGAGGGGCGAGAGGCCGCCCGGGTCGCGACCGTCGGCGATCGCGAGGAAGACGGTCTCGAGGCTCGGGCTGCGGGCGTCGAGATCGCCGAGCGTGACGTCGTTGTGCGCAGCCCAGGCCAGGAGGTCGGACAACGAGACCTGGAGCGCGTCGGTCACGAGGGTCGTGCGCCCGTTCTCCCGGGTGACGCCGCGGACGGCGGCCAGGTCGTCGGGGATGCCGGGCACGTGGGCGAAGCTGATCGCCGCGGGATACCCCGCGGCGATCTCGGCGGGCGCCCCCGATCGGACGATCCTCCCGGCGTGCATGATCGCGATCCCGTCGGCGTACGCCTCCGCCTCCTCCAGGTAGTGCGTGGTGACGAGCACCGTGGCGCCGCGCTCGCGCATGTCGGACACCACGCGCCACACCTCGCGCCGGCTCTCGGGGTCGAGGCCGGTGGTGGGCTCGTCGAGGATCACCAGCTCCGGCGTGCCCATCAGGGTGCTCGCGAGGTCCACGCGGCGGGTCTCGCCGCCGGACAGCGCCAGCATGCGCACGTCCGCGCGCTCCTCGAGCGAGAGCAGGGCGAGCATCTCGTCGACCGGGCGCGGGGACGTGAGGGTCGCGCTCCACAGGCGCAGGGTCTCGCGGACCGTCAGGTCGCCCGAGAAGCCGCTGCGCTGGAGCAGGACCCCGGTGCGCGGGCGCAGGAGGGCGCGGTCGGCGACGGGGTGGAGGCCCAGCACGCTGACCTCGCCGTCGGTCGCCGTGGCGAGCCCCTCGATCACCTCGAGCGTCGAGGTCTTGCCCGCGCCGTTGGTGCCGAGCAGGGCGGTGATCGATCCCGTGGGGACGTCGAGATCGACGCCGCGGACGGCCTCGAACGCGGCGGGCCCCCGCCCGTAGGTGCGGCGCAGCCCGCGGACGCGCACCGCGGGATCGGAGGTCATCGCTGGTCGGAGTCGTGTCATGTCGGATGTCCTCCTGCGGACGGCGGGTGCAGCGGGATGGATCACGATACGAACCGTATCGTCTCGTGTCAAGACGCTCCGTCTCGTCTCGTTATACTCCACGCCATGCCGCCACCCGCGCCCGATCCCGCCCGTCGCAACGAGCACTCGCGCCGCGCCATCCTCGCCGCGACCATCGCCCTGATCGGCGAGCTCGGCTACGACGGCGTCTCGATCGAGGCCATCGCCCGGCGGGCCGGCGTCGGCAAGCAGACGATCTACCGCTGGTGGCCTTCCAAGGGCGCCGTCGCGCTCGAGGCGCTCGACGACAGCCTGGCCACCGTCGTGGACTTCCCGGACACGGGCGACATCGTCGCGGACCTCCGCACCCAGATGGTCGGCGTGACGCAGCTCCTGGGGTCGACCGCGGTCGGGCCCGTCTACCAGGGGCTGCTCGCGGCGGCGCAGTCGGACCCCGCGCTCTCGCGCGCACACCTCGAGCAGGTCATCGAGCCGGCGACCGTGGCGTGCCTCGCGCGGATCGCGCGCGCCCAGGAGCGCGGCGAGATGCGCGCGGACGCCGACCCGCAGGAGCTGATCGACATGCTCTACGGGGCGATCTACTACCGGCTGGTGCTGCACACGCGGCCGCTCGACACCGGCCAGATCGACGCCGCGCTCGGGATCGTGTTCGAGGGAGTCCGCCCGGCCCCCACCGCCCCGTAGGCGTCCGCGAGCGGTCGCTCAGGCGTCGGTCGGCGGGCGTCCGCTACTCGTAGGGCGCGTAGCGGCGGTGCAGCATCAGGTCGTTGCCGTCGGGGTCGCTGAAGAGGGCGATGTGGCAGACGCCCGTGTCGAGGGTGTCGCCCATGAAGACGACGCCCTTGGCCTCGAGCTCGGCGCGCGCGGCGTGCACGTCGTCGACGCCCAGCGCCCACGGGTTCCCCTTCTGGGCGACGAACGGCATCCCGATCCGCTCGGGCTCCCAGATCGCGAAGCAGGTGTCGCCCGCCCAGCTCTCGTACTCGCCGTGCGCGTCGGGCCGCAGACCGAGGACGTCGCGGTAGAAGGCCAGGGCGCGGTCCACGTCCCGGGAGGGCACCCCGATGAAGTCGGTCCGGGTGATCACCTGGCGCGGAGCCCACCGAGGCCGGGTGGGCAGGAGACCCAGATCGCCTGGGCGGGCTCGTCGCCGACGTTCCGAACCTCCCCCGCGCGGTCGGAGCGGATGTAGGCGCAGTCGCCGGCGCCGAGCGTGAAGTCCTCGCCCCCGGTGCGCGCGAACGCGACGGTGCCGCGGACGACGAAGATGAAGTGCTCCACGCCCTCCATCCGCGGGATGTCGTGGAGGTGCGCGCCGACGTCGTACTCGCAGATCACGGGGGCCATCGCGACGCCGTCGTGATCGCTCACCACCGGGAACATCCGCAGGCCCTCGCCGAGCACCTCCACCGACGTGCGCTCGCCCGCGCGGACGACCGTGATGTCGTCGGGCGCGTCCATGTCGAGGAGGTCGCCGAGCCCGACGCCGAGGAAGCGCGCGACGCGGAAGAGGCGGCCGGTGCTGATGTCGCTGCGGCCGTTCTCGACGAGGGAGAGGAACGAGCTGGAGAGGTCGGTGCCGCTGGCCACGTCGCCGAGAGAGAGCCCGCGCTCGGTCCTCAGCGCCCGGAGGGATTCACCGAGCGTCCTGAGGCGGTGCTCCAGATCCACGTCGTGCACGTGCACCTCGTTCGGAGTGGGAGAGCGCGTGCGCGCGGGGTGACCCGGTTGTATCGGAGTCGCCAGGTGGGCACCAGGGGCATCGGTCCGCGTCGCGGCGGTCCGGCCGGCCGGCTGTCACCTCGTGCGCGGCCCGTCTCACCCGACGGCCGGTCCACCCTCCTTGTCGGTGAACTTCGAGGGGCACAGCGTGACGAGCGAGTCGGGGCGCGCCACGAAGACGCCGTTCTCGAGCGTTCCGGTGATCACGACCTCGCGG
>LNEQ01000186.1 GCA_001464995.1 Actinobacteria bacterium Ga0077541 | reverse complement strand
GCCGTGACGCTGAAGGCCGGCAAGAAGACGGTCACGCAGCGGACGGTGGCGCTGCGCAAGTCCGGCGCCAACTGCACCTACCGGGTGGCCTTCTCGCTCAACAAGAAGCCGGCCACGCTGCCGAAGTCGGGGGCCCTCACGGTCTCGGCCCGGTTCGTGGGCACCGCGCTCCTGAAGCCGCGCGTGGCCAAGCCCACCACCGTGCGGATCGGCTGATCTATCCCTCCCCCGGGCCGGCTCGTCCGGCCCGGGGGGCTGACGGGCGCATCCCTCTCCGGCCGGACGGCCCGGGCGGGGGTGCGCCCGTTCGATGTTTCGGAACCGCTTACACGGGTGTAAAGGACTCGATCCGATAGTCGGGCTACGGTGGCCCGACGTCATGCCGGACACGGATGGGACCCTGCACATGTACACGCACGCCACGACGGCGCCACCGGGCGCCCGGCGCCCGCCCGGGTGAGGGCGGCCCGCGCACTCGGTCAGGCGCGCGACCTGGTCCGCACCGCCCACGCGGCCTCGCGGGCGCACCGCGCCAACCCGGTCGAGGTGGTCCGGCGGGCCCGGGCGCTCCGGGTGGACGGCGGGTTCGAGTACGCCGAGGCCCTCGGGCTCGGGCTCCTCGACCCGGCGCTCGACGCGAGCGCGCGCTCCCGCCACGTCAGCCGCCACGCGATGGTCGAGGCGCAGGAGAGGCTCAACCCGGCGGCCGTCACCCCGATCGCGGGGGAGAAGGCGATCTTCTACCCCTACTGCGCGGTCGCGGGCATCCCCACGCCGCGCCTCTTCGGCATCGTCGACACCGCGGGCGTCGGCTGGAACCACCTCCTCGACGCCCCGGTCGGCCCCGGGGGCCTCGAGGCGTTCCTCGCCCGTGATCTCCCGGGCGAGTTCGTGGTGAAGCCGTCGGGCGGCTACCACGGCAAGGGGGTCCACGCGCTGCGGCGCGACGGGGGGCTGCTGGTGGGCTCCGGGTGGTCGGGCACGCCGGCGGCGCTCGCGGCCCTGATGCGCGACGACCCGGAGTTCCCGGTCTGGGTGGCGCAGGAGCGGCTGCACGACCACCCCGAGCTCGCGCGGCTGGTGGGCGGCGACACCCTCCAGACCCTCCGCGTGGTCACGCTGGTCGCCGGCGACGGATCGGCGGAGATCCTCTACGCCGCCCTCCGCCTGGCGATCGGAGGGGGCGACTCCGACAACTTCCTCCGCGGCACGAGCGGCAACGGCGTCTCGGAGATCCGCGTCGCCGACGGGCGCCTCGGGCCGCTCACGCTCGCGCGAGGCGACGGGTGCGGGTTCGAGCGGCGCAGCGACCTCCCTGGCACGGGCATCGCCGTCGAGGGCGTCGCGGTGCCGCACTGGGACGCGGTGGCCGCCCTGGTGCGCGACTCCGCACCGGCGCTCCTGGCTGGGACATCGCGGTAACGCCGGACGGCCCCCTGGTCATCGAGGCCAACATGTTCGCGCGGATGCTGCCGATCGGCGATCCCTCGGCGGCCCTCGCCCGGATGGCGGACGCCGCCTCCTCACCCGGCCCTCCCTCTGCCGGCCGGCAGGGGGAGGGCACCGCTCCGCGCGGCGTCGTCGCGGCCGCCGCGCGCCGCGCCCGGCGGCTCCGCGCACGCGGGGTCGCGAGACCCGGCACGGCGTCAGAGGCCGACGGCGGGGCGCGGGCCGACGCGCTCAACCCGGAGGCCCTCGCCGCCCTCACGGCCGATGGCACGATCTTCCACCGCTACTTCTCCGCGCTCGGCCTCCCGGTTCCCGCGCTCTACGGGGCGATCGGCAGGGCCGGCGGATGGAGCGTCGTGTCGGGCTGGCCGTTGCCGGACGCCGCCTCGGCGGGCGAGTTCCTGGCGCGCCAGGTCCCCGGCGCGATCGTCATCGCCCGGGTGCGCGCGTCCTGCAGCGCGAGGGCCCGGCGTTCCGCGACCGGGACGGCGATCGCTGGGAGGTCCCCGACCTGGTCGCGGCCATCCTCGCCGATCCCCGGGACGAGCTGCACGTGGTGCGCGAGCGCCTGCGCAACCACGCGCACCTCGCGTCCATCACCGGCTCGGACGACCTCGCGACGATCCGCATCGCGACGGTCGCCTCCCGCCAGGGCGACGTCGGGGTCTCCCACGCCGCGCTCGCGCAGGCCGCCTCCCCGGAGCGGGAGATCGACGTCGCGACCGGACGGGTCGCCGGGTCCCAGTGCCTGCCGGACTGGGAGGGCGCCGTCGCCCTCGCACGCGAGGCCGGCCGTCACCTGCTGCCCCAGCGGTCGATCCGCTTCGACATCGCGCTCACCCCGAGGGGACCGATGCTGACGGGCGCCGATCGCGGCCGGCAGGGCGCCGACGGGGTCGTCGCCCGGGCCGCCGTCCGCGGCTGAGGACGGCCACCCCCGTCGGTGCGCCGGCGTCGCTCCCTATGCTGCGCGCGAAGGGGGCCGGGATGATCACCGACATCGAGGACTACTTCTCCAGGGGCTGCGGGCGATGCGATCGTTTCGCGACGCCGGAGTGCTCGACGCAGCTCTGGGCCGAGGGGCTGCGGCAGCTCAGGAGGATCTGTCTCGACATGCAGCTCGTCGAGACGGTCAAGTGGGGTCACCCCTGCTACATGAGCGCCGGCCGCAACGTCGCGATCGTGGGCGCCCATCGCAACGACCTGCGCATCAGCTTCTTCGAGGCCGCCCTGATGACCGATCCCGACGGAGTGCTCGAACGACAGGGGCCGAACACCCGCCACCCCGACATGATCCGGTTCACCGCCGATGCACAGGTCGACGCGATGGAGCCGACCATCCGCTCGTACCTGCAGGAGGCGATGGGCTACGCGGCGGCCGGCATCGCGGCGCCGAAGGAGGTGGTCGCGATCGAGCTGCCCGACGAGCTCGTGCGGGCGCTGGAGGCCGACGGCGAGCTCGCCGAGGCGTTCCACGCGCTGACGCCGGGTCGCCAGCGGAGCTACGTCATCAATCTGAGCTCGGCGAAGAAGGCCGAGACCCGGATCTCGCGCATCGCGGCCTTCCGCGACCGCATCCTGGCCGGCAAGGGAGCCCAGGAGCGCTGAGCCGGCGCCCGCCCCGCCCCCGGCCGGGGGCGGGGCGGGCGCCGTGAGACTCAGCCCGGTGCGCTCATCCGGAAGTTGTCGTGCCACACGGTGCCGGTGCCCGTGATGCTCGAGTCGCGGTAGTAGCCCTGCTTGAAGTAGTTCGGGATGCCGGTGCTCGAGCCGGAGGAGGTCGGGTACATCGTCCGGATGGCGAGCGTCTGGCTCGACTGGCCGGCGGCGTTCTTCAGTGACTGGCGGACGCCGTTCACCCAGAGCTCGATGAAGCCCGCCGAGTCGGTCGCCGACCAGCGGATGTGCATCTGGATGTCCTGCCACTCGCCCCGCTTGAGCGGGCCCTGCCAGGCGAAGACGAAGGCGATCTGGTCGCCCTCCGCCCGGTGCGGGTGCACCATCAGCAGCAGGCTGTCCTCGTAGGCGAAGAACGCGACCGGCGGCCGGCCGTTGGCGCGGGAGTGCCACTGCGAGATGACCTGGAACTTGGTGGTGCGCGGGACGTCGGCGCCGACCAGCGTGCTCCACGAGTACCAGCGCTCCTGGCCCTCCTGCTCGTCGGTCGGAGCGGCCACCTCCGCGCGGTCGCCGTAGTTGCCGCCGAGCGGGTCGTCGCCCTGGCGCACCTCGAAGCGGCCGGCGAACGAGCCCTCGCGCACCGGTGAGTTCACGACCTGGA
>LNEQ01000185.1 GCA_001464995.1 Actinobacteria bacterium Ga0077541 | reverse complement strand
CCGCTACCTGATGGTGCAGGAGGACGGCACCACCGAGAGCCGCCTCGAGATGGGCGCCAAGGGCCGGGACGGCTCGATCTGGCGCTTCGAGCTCGACGGGACCTCGGGCATCAAGGAGGACTCGGCCACCCGCGTCGTCAGCCTCTCGCCCCCCGGCCGCGACGGCGTCGCCGTCGGCCCGGGTGTGTGGGAGACCAGCGGCATCATCGACACCGGCGGCCTCTTCGGCGCCGGCAGCTGGCTCTTCGACGTGCAGGCGCACGGGCCCACCACGGCCCCCGCCCCGAACACGGTCGAGGACGGCCAGCTCGTTCTTCTGAAGCGCACGTAGGGAACACGGCACGCGACCGCCCCGGCAGGACGCCGGGGCGGTCGGCGGGTCTCTTGACGGATCCCGCCATCTGGGCGACAGGCCCCGGCGCCGATGGCAGGCTGGTGGCAGTGGGACACGACCATCACCACGACCACCGGGGCGCGGACGCCCGTGCGCTGGCGGTCGTGCTGTGCCTCACGGCGGCCTTCGCGGTGGCCGAGGTCATCGGGGGCATCGTCTCGGGCAGCCTCGCGCTGCTCGCCGACGCGGGCCACATGCTCTCCGATTCCGTGTCGCTCGGCCTCGCGCTCGGCGCGATCGCCCTGGCCCGGCGGCCCCCGACGGCCCGCCTCAGCTTCGGCTTCCGGCGCGCCGAGATCCTGGCGGCCCTCGCCAACGGCGTCACGCTCGTCGCGATCGCGATCTGGATCTTCATCGAGGCGGCCCGCCGCCTCCAGGACCCGCCTGAGGTGACCGGCGGAACGGTTCTGCTGATCGCGGTGCTCGGCCTGGCGGTCAACCTGGCCGGCGCCGCGATCCTCTGGCGCGCGCAGGGGGGCAGTCTCAACATGCGGGCCGCCCTCGCCCACGTCGTCGCCGACCTGCTCGGGTCGGTCGGCGTGATCGTGGCGGCCGGGATCATCCTCACCACCGGCTGGCTCGCGGCGGATCCCCTGGTCAGCATCCTGATCGGGCTCCTGATCCTGGCGAGCTCCTGGCGGGTGCTCCGCGAGGCCACCGAGATCCTGCTCGAGGCGACCCCGGCGGGGATCGACGCCGACGCGGTCGGGGCCCGCATGGCGGCGGGGGAGGGGATCGTCGCGGTCCACGATCTCCACATCTGGACGATCACCTCGGGCTTCCCCGCGCTGTCGGCCCACGTCGTGGTGGGGCCCGGCGAGGACTGCCACGCGCTCCAGGCGGAGGTCACCCGCATGCTCGCGCACGACTACGGCATCACCCACACCACGCTGCAGGTGGAGCACTGCGACGACGCGGCCGCCGCGACGCCCTCGGGGCACTCCCCCCGCTGCCAGGGGGCCGAGCACGCCCACTGAGGCGCCGCCCGCCCCTCGGATCACGTCAGCAGCATCCCCCGCCCGGCGAGCACGACGCCTGGGCCCCGGCCCCGGCCACGACGGCGAGGGCGTCCGGCGCGCCGGCGGGCTTGACCGCGGCGACGATCGCCCCGTGCAGGCCGTCGGCCACCTCGTGGGTGAACGTGATCGTCACGTCGCGGAAGCCCGCGGCCGCCAGGAAGCGCTCGTACTCGCCGACCGAGAGGGCGCCGGCGATGCACCCCGCCCACCCGCCGCGCTCGGCGCGCTCGACGGGGCTGAGGCGGTCCTCGGCCACGACGTCGCTGATGCCGATGCGCCCACCCGGCTTCAGCACCCGGAAGCTCCTTGTCGGGCGAGAGGTTGACGACGCAGTTCGAGATGACGACGTCGATCGTGCCGGCGGGGAGGGGGATCTCCTCGATCCGCCCCTTGAGGAACTGGACGTTTGTCGCGCCGGCCTCGGCCGCGTTGCGCAGGGCGAGGGCGAGCATCTCGTCGGTCATGTCGAGCCCGTAGGCCTTCCCCGTCGGCCCGACCCGCTTCGCCGACAGCAGCACGTCGATGCCGCCCCCGGAGCCGAGGTCGAGCACCGTCTCACCCTCGCGCAGGTCGGCGACGGCCGCGGGGTTGCCGCACCCGAGGCTCGCCAGCACGGCGGTCTCGGGCAGGTCGCCCGGAGCCAGGTCGGCGTAGAGGGCGCTGCCGAAGGCATCCTCGCCCGGCGCGCAACAGCCGCCTTCGCCGCAGCCGGCGACGATGCCCGGCTGGGCCCCTCCGGCCGCCTCGCGCGCCGCCTGGGCGTAGCGCTCGCGCACCTGCTCGTGGATGTCCGCTCCGGTGCTCATGTCGCCGCTCCTCGATTCGCGTTCAGCATCCGCACGACGGATCCGCCCCGCCGGCCACCCAGGCGCCGAACTCGGCCAGCGCGTCGGGGATCACGTAGTAGTAGGCCCACAGCCCGCGCCGCTCCGAGTCGACCAGTCCCGCCTCGCGCAGCACCTTGAGGTGGTGCGAGACGGTGGACTGCCGCACGTCGAAGAGCGGGATCAGCTCGCACACACACACCCTGCCGGCGTGCTTGCGCAGCACGTCGATCAGCTGGAGGCGGATCGGGTCGCCGAGGGCCTTGGCGACCGACGCCATCCGTTCGGCCTGGGCGCGCTCCACGTCGGGGTAGACGACCGGCTCACAGCAGGGCTCTCCGGCCGGCCGCTTCTGCTTGGGGGAGAGCTGGAGATCGACGGACATCGATCTATAACTATCGATTGAAACGATGACTGTCAATCGAATAGCCTCCCGGAGGGGCGGGTCGAGCGAGGGAACGACGATGGACGCAGCGGTGATCACGGACGTCGACGGCCAGGTGCCCGCCCCCGGGGCGGCAGCCCGCCCGCAGGGCGTCCCCGGGATGGACGTGCCCGCGTCATGAGCGTCCGGCCGGCCCTCGGCAGGCGCGTGGCGGCGGAGGGGCTCGGCACCTTCTGCCTGGTCTTCGCCGGCACCGGCGCCGTCGTCGTCAACTCGGTCGCCGGCGACCCCCTCGGGCACGGAGGCGTCGCCGCGGCGTTCGGCCTCGTGGTGGCGGTCATGATCTTCTCGCTGGGGCATCTCTCGGGCGCGCACCTGAACCCGGCGGTCACCCTGGCCTTCTCGTCGGCGCGCCACTTCCCCCACGCGGAGGTGGCCCCCTACATCGCGGCGCAGTTCGCCGGCGCGATCCTCGCGTCGCTCTCCCTGCGGGGGCTCTTCGGCCTGTCGGGCGGCCTGGGGGCGACCCACCCGGCGTACGTCGGCGACGTCGGGGCACTCGTGCTGGAGGCGGGCCTCACCGCCGTCCTGATGATCGTGATCCTGGCCGTGGCCACCGACACGCGCGCCGTCGGCTCCATGGCCGCGGTCGCCATCGGGGGCACGATCGCGCTCGAGGCGCTCGTCATGGGGCCGATCACCGGTGCCTCGATGAACCCCGCCCGCTCGCTCGCCCCGGCGGTGGTCGGCGGGGACATCACGGACCTGTGGATCTACCTGGCCGGACCCGTCTCCGGCGCCCTCGCGGGCGCCGTGATCTACACCTTCCTGCGCGACGCGCAGGATGCGACCGTCGCCGCGGCACCCGCGGCGCTCACCGAGAACGAGGAGGCAGCACGATGACACCGGTGGACATCGATCTCGCGCAGCAGCTCACCCGCACCATCGAGCGGCTGACCGCGGACTTCGCGGGCGTCTTCGGCGCCGAGACGGTCGAGCGCTTCGCCCGCGAGACCTTCGATACGCTCAGCGAGAGGGCCACCGTCACACCGTTCCTCCCGGTGTTCTGTGATCGTTTCACCAGGGACCGGCTCACCGCGCTGGCCCAGGCGGACGACCTCATCGCCAAGGAGCGGCCCGAGGTGCTCTACGTGTGCGTCCACAACGCCGGGCGCTCCCAGATGGCGGCGCTCCTCACGGCTCACCTCGGTGAGGGGCGGGTCAACGTCCGCTCCGCGGGGTCGGATCCGGCCGATCGGGTCAACCCGCTGGTCGTCACGGCGATGGCCGAGATCGGTCTCGACATGTCGGCCGAGTTCCCCAAGCCCCTCACCGACGAGGTGGTCCGCGCCGCCGACGCCGTGATCACGATGGGCTGCGGCGACTCGTGCCCGATCTACCCCGGCAAGAAGTACGAGGACTGGGACCTCTCCGACCCCGCCGGGGCGGAGTCGCTCGAGCAGGTCCGGGCGATCCGCGAGGACATCCGCGGCCGAGTCGAGGCCCTGCTGGTGGAGCTCGGAGTGCGCGTCGGCGCCTGAGGTGCGCCCCGGCGCCGGGCGGCCCGCTTCACCGCCCGGCGCTGCGGGTGCGCGCCCGCGCGCCCCGGAGGGTCCCGGCAGCCCGAGCTCCCCGAAGGCCGGCCTCGAGAAGCGCTAACCGGCCGCGAGCCACTCCCTGAGCGCGTCGATCTCCTCCTGCCCGATCCCGTGCCCGCCCGGGCGCAGGGTGGCCGACAGGTCGGCCCCGGCGGCCCGGTAGACGGCGACGCCCTCCAGCGCGATCGACACCGGCAGGAACGGATCGTTCTCGCCGCCGATCGCGAGGACGCGCCGCCCGCGCAGTCCGCCCGCCGACGTGATCTCGTCGGGCAGGGGGTAGACGCTCGAGAGCAGGGCGACGTCGCCGACCAGTTCGGGGTGGGTCGCCGCCATCGCCCCGGCCATCATGCCGCCGTTGGAGAAGCCCACGGCGGTGAGCGGCGTGCCGAGCCCGAGCTCGGCCGCCGTCGCCCCGAGCCACTCCGCGAGCTCGGCGATGCGCTGCTCGAAGCTCTCCAGCACGGGGATGCCGATGCCCCGGTTGAGGAACCAGGCGTAGCCCGGCGGCTGGGGCTCGGGCCCGCGCGGCGCCAGGATCCCGACTCCGCCGAGGGCCTCGCCGAGGCCGAGCAGGTCGTCCTCACGGCCCCCGCGCCCGTGCAGGGCGAGCAGTGTCGGGGCCCCGGCTGCCGCGGGCAGGTGGCGGTACGCCGTCACGGAGCGTCGCCCGCCGCGCCGGCGCCGTCCTCGAACTCGCGCAGGATCGGCTCGGCAACCTCGAGCGCGGTCCACGAGGCCGGGAAGCCGGCCAGGCCCGAGACCGCGATCAGCACCTCGCGCACCTCGTCGGGCGCCACCCCCGCGCCCAGTGCGCCGCGCACGTGCCAGCCGAGCTGCGGCTCGGCGCGCAGCGTCGCCGTGATCGCCATGGCGACGATCGAGCGGTCGCGGCGGCTGAGCCCCGGCCGGCTCCAGAGGTCTCCGAACCCGAAGGCGGAGGTCAGCTCCTCCATGTCGGGGGAGACCGCGCGCCAGCGCTCGATCACCCCCTCGCCCAGGTGCCGCTCGGCCAGCTCGCGCCCGCGGCGCAGGCGCGGGTCGTCGGTCGGTTCGCTCATGTGGTCCCCCTGGTGTCGGCCATGACAGGCGCCGCGGTCCCGGCGCGCGGGTTGCGGAGCGGCGTCAGCCGCTCCTCGATGGCGTCGCGATAGCGCTCGTACTGCGGCGGCAGCCGCAGCGCCTCGCCCAGCCGGGCGGGCGCCTCGTCCACGGCGAAGCCGGGCCCCGCGGAGGCGACCTCGAACATCACGCCGCCGGGCTCGTGGAAGTAGATCGAGCGGAAGTACTGCCGGTCGATCACCTCGGTCGGGTGCCCTCCCGACTGTCGCACCCGGGCGATCCAGTCCGCGTGCTCGTTGTCGGGAGCGGTCCAGGCGACGTGGTGCACGGTGCCGGCGCCCTGCACGGCGTGCCCTCCCGGCGGCGCATCGACCAGGTAGAGGCCGCGGCGCTCGGCACCGCGCGTCACCAGGCGCCCGGCCGACTCGCGGACGAAGCCCAGGCCGCCGGAGAGCACGGCCTCGGTCGCCTCGGGCGCACGGCTGTAGGCGCGCACGCCGGCGATGCCGCCGAGCGCGTCGCGGGGCGCGACCCCGGCCGAGTGGGCGGCCCGCGCGGCGCCGTCCTCGGGAGACGCCACGACCAGCTCGATGCCGAGGCCCTCCGGGTCGGAGCTCGTCAGCGTCGCCTCGTCCCGGTCCACGGGCCGCCCGGCCGCGGAGAGCCGGTCGGCCCAGACGTCGAGCGACGCGGCCGTCGGGACGCGCCACACGATGCGGTTCACCATGCCCGCCCCCGGGCGTCCTGGCGCCGCGCCCCGCACCTCGAAGAAGGTGAGGATGCTGCCCGGGCTGCCGCTCTCGTCGCCCATGTAGAGGTGGTATAGGTCCGGCGCGTCGAAGTTGACGGTCGTCTTCACGAGCCGCAGGCCGAGCACGCCGACGTGGAAGTCGATGGCGCGCTGCGCGTCGCCCGTGATCGCGGTGACGTGATGGATGCCGTCGAGGTTCATCCCCGCTCCTCCGTCCCCGCCGTGTCGTGCGGGGTCGTGTAAAATCGTTGCATGATCAAGCAAAAGGGTAGTTGACGATGCAAACAGAGGTCAAGGCCGGGGACGGGGCGCTGCGGGGGGCGGACGGCGAGCCGCTGACTCCCCTGGAGCTCGGCGCGTGGCGGGGGCTGCTGCGGGTGCACTCCGACCTCGTGCGCCGCCTCGACGCCGGCCTGCGCGCCCGCCACGGGCTCTCGCTGACGTCCTACGAGGCGCTGATGCTGCTCGGCACCTCGCCGCGCGGCCGGATGCGCATCTCCGAGCTCTCGGGGGCGACGCTGCTCAGCGTGAGCGGCATGAGCCGGATGGTCGACCGCCTGGCCCGGGACGGACTCGTGGTGCGGGAGACCTGCGAGGAGGACGGCCGGGGCGCCGAGGTGGTGCTCACGGCGAGCGGCCGTGGTCGCCTCCGCGCCGCGCGCGCCGGGCATCTGACCGACGTACGGCGCGAGTTCCTGACGCGGTTCTCGGATGACGAGCTGGGTGCGATGGCGGGCTATTGGTCGCGCATCGAGCCGGCTCCCCGCGGTGGCTGACCGGCGGGAGGGGCTCCCGACAGCCTCCTCCCGCCGCGCCGAGGCCGGGCGAGCCGGCCCACCTGACCCCGGTCGCCGGCGGGGGCGCGTCGCGGCGATCCGGGATCGACAGGAGTCTCGCTGTCCGGGGCCGCGCGGGGGTTACGCGCCGGTTGATCCGCCGCCCGGGTTGGTGACGATGCGGTGACCGGGCCGTGGGCGGCCCGCGTCCACCGTCAACGACGGACGGCGCCCGGGGGTCAGGGGCCGGCGAGCGAGTCGGAGCGGGCCCTGGCGTCGCGGACGACCTGGGCGTCCTCCTCCTCGGCCTGGCGGCGCAGCTGGCCGAACCCCACGCCCTCGGCCAGCAGGAAGAGGAAGCCGACCGCGACGCCCACCATCGCCTCGGTGCCCTGCAGCACCACCGAGAACGCGATCGCCTCGGCGGTGCTCACCCCGTAGGAGGCTGTCAGGGGCACGACGGCGGCCGCCTGGAACACGACCAGGTTGCCGGGCAGCACCGGGAACGCCTGGGCGAGCGTCACGGTCACCAGTAGAAGGCCGGCGCCGCCCCAGCCGACCCGGTCGAGGCCGAAGGCGAGCAGGGTGAAGTAGATCCCGGTCCACTGTGCGAGCCAGGTCGCGAGGCTCGCCCCGACCACGACGCTCATCTGCCGGGGCTCGCGCAGGCCGAGGTGGCTCTCGCGCACGGCCCCCCACAGGCGCGAGAGCGCCCGCGTCGCCCGCGCCCAGAGCGGTCCGGTGTTGAGCCAGGGCGGCAGCTGGCGTCCTGGTCCCGACAGCAGGGCGACCAGCACCACGGCCAGGCACCCGATGCCCAGCGCGATCGACGCGAACCAGGCGTAGGAGGGCAGCGGCAGGAACATCCCGATCGCGAGCACCAGCCCGACCCACGTGATCGTGGAGACCAGGTTCTCGGCGACCACCGTCCCGAGCAGGGTCGTGGTCGGGGGCCGGTCACCGCCGCGGCGGTCCATCCGCCGCCGCAGCAGCATCACCTTGACGATCTCGCCGACCCGGGCGGCCAGCAGCGTGTTGAAGAGGAAGCCCACGAAGAGCGGGCTGAGCAGGTCGCGGTAGCGGGTGCGGCGCGTCATGCCCGGCAACGCGTCCACGACGCCCTTCCACGCCAGGCCCTTGAACGCGACCGAGGCGAAGTTGGCGGTCACCGCCACGCCGAGGAGCCCCCAGGAGGTCACGTGGAACGCCGAGTGGACCTCCCCGAGGTCGAGCTTCCAGACCGCCACGACGCCGATCGCCACCAGCAGGGCGACGCGCGCGACCGGGACGGCGAACCGCCGCGCGAGGAAGCGCCGTTCTCCGGCCTGGGTGGTCATCGGACCCCGGCGAGCGCGTCGAGGGTCACCAGCTCCAGATCGCGCTCCCGCGCCGCGCGGCAGATCTCGCCGAGGGCGTCGGCGGTCTGCTGCCGTGGCCGGCCGGGCGCCCAGCCGTCGGCGTCGTGCAGCAGGAGGATCGTCCCCGGCGCGAGCGCCTCCGCCGAGCGCCGGGCGATCGTGGCGGGGCCGGGCTCGGCCGAGTCGAAGACCCCTGTGGTCCAGGCCGCCATGCGGTAGCCGGCGCTGCGGGCGCCGGCGGCGGTCGCCGGGCCGCGAAAGCCGTGGGGGGCGCGGAAGAGGCGCGACATCGTCCCCGGCCCGGCCGCCCGGTGCACCGACTCCTCCGTGCGCCGGAGCTGGTCGCGCACGTGGCGGGGGCCCCGGAAGATCAGGATGCCGTGGTCGTAGCCGTGATTGGCCACCTGGTGCCCCTCGGCCACCATGCGGCGCACCGTCGCCGGGTACCGGTCGACCTGGCGGCCCAGCACGAAGAAGGTGGCCCGCACGTCCTCCCCGGCGAGGACGTCGAGGACGTCGTCGGTGGAGGGGCCGGGACCGTCGTCGAAGGTCAGCGCCGCGCGGGGGCGATCGCGCGGCCCGCGCCAGAGGCAGCGCCCGAACACGGGGTTGCGCGGCCGGAAGGTCGCGACCCCCGCCAGACCGGCCGCGGCCGCGATGACGACAGCGGCCGCCGGACGGCGGCGTGCCTGGCTGGCTGAGGCCGCCACCGCCCCCACGCCGACCCACATGGCGCGATGCACGGCCGGGCCCTTTCGCATCGGGGGCGTCATGGCATCGGAATCGATCGGCGCGAGTCGGTCCCGCGCCGGGCGATGCTATCAACGCCGCCCGGCGCCGCCGCGACCCGGTCGCGGCCGCTGTTTGGCACACTCGCATCGAGAGTGCCAGGGCTCGGATCCGGTGGGCTATAATCCCACGCCGATACCGGGCATTCCGTCGCATGAGGTGGTTGCGTGCCGTTCTACGAATACCGATGCACCAAGGGCCACACGTTCGAGGTGAGGCAGTCGATGAGCGACGAGCCCCTCAAGAAGTGCGAGGTCTGCGGGGCGAAGGCGTCGCGCGTGCTGTTCGCGCCGGCGATCCACTTCAAGGGCACGGGCTTCCACAACACCGACTACTCCAGCAAGCGCCGGGGCGCCTCCGGTGACGACGGTGGATCGGGAGGGGGCACCGACTCGTCGGGCAACGGCGCGGGCGCCTCCACCTCCGACTCGGCCCCCGCCGCGCCGGCCAAGGACTCGGGCACGAAGAAGACGGTGGGGCTGGACAAGGTCTAGGGCCGGGCGGGAGGCTCCCGCCATGCGGCCCACGGCGCGCTCGCGCCAATTCAGACATCCGGCCCGGCTCGTGGTCGCCGGCTTCGCCGGCGTCATCGCGATCGGCACCGTCCTCCTCCTGCTGCCGGTCGCCACCACCGCTCCGGGTGGTGCGTCGTTCCACAACGCCGTGTTCCAGGCGACCGCCGCCGTGACCCTCGCCGGCCTCGGCATCGTGGACGTGCCCACCTACTGGAGCCCGACGGGCCAGGCGATCATCCTCGGGCTGACGCAGGTGGGCGCCCTGGGAATCGTCACCAGCTCCCTGGTGCTGATCGTGCTGATCGCCCGTCGCGTCGGCCTGCGCGGCCGGCTCGCGGCACAGACCGAGACCCACACCACCGGCCTCGGCGGGATGCGGCGCCTGGTGGTCGGCATCGTCGTCTTCACCCTGGCCGCCCAGGCGCTGGCCTCCGCAGTGCTCTTCGCCCTGCTCCTGGGCATGGGCCGCTCGGCCGGCGACGCGGCCTGGGAGGGCCTCTTCCACGGCGTCGCGGCCTTCAACAACACCGGCATCTCGATCACGCCGGGAGGTGCCGCCGCCTTCACCGGCGAGCCGGCGATCCTCGCGACGATGGCGGTTGCCGTGGTCGTCGGTGGGCTCGGCTTCCCGGTGTGGCTCGAGCTGCAGCGGAACCCGCGCCGGCCGTCGCGCTGGAGCCTGCACGCCAAGCTGACGCTCGCCGCGACGGGGATCCTCCTCGCGCTGGGCACCGTCGTCATCACGGCGCTCGAGTGGTCGAACCCGAGGACCCTCGGCGGGATGAGCGTCGTCGACCGGGTGGTGAACGGCGCCTTCGCGGGGATCATGCCCCGCACCGCCGGATTCGCCTCGCTGGACTACGGGGAGCTCAACACCGACTCGCTCCTGTTCACCGAGATGCTGATGTTCGCGGGAGGGGGCAGCGGCTCGGTGGCCGGCGGCATCAAGGTCTCGACGCTCGCCCTGCTCGTGTTCGTGGTGCTCGCCGAGATCCGCGGGGAAGCCGAGGTGAACGCCTTCCGCCGCCGCATCCCCGAGGCCGTCCAGCGCCAGGCGCTGACCGTCGCGGCGCTCTCGATCAACACCATCGTCATCGGGGCCCTGGTGGTGCTCGCGAGCAACGACCGTCTTCGAGGTGACGGCGGCCTTCACCACCGCCGGCCTCAGCACGGGGATCACCGCCGAGCTCAACGGGATCGGGCACACCGTGCTGATGGTGCTGATGTTCCTCGGGCGCGTCGGTCCGCTTACTCTTGGTGTCGCGCTCGTCCTGCGCGAGCGTGACCGTCGCTACAGTCACCCCGAGGAAAGGCCGCTCGTTGGCTGACAACGACCAGACGCTCGTGATCGGCCTGGGCCGCTTCGGCCGGGCGCTCGCCGCCACCCTCGGCGACCTCGGCAAGGAGGTGATGGGCGTCGACGCCTCGGCCCAGATCGTGCAGGAGTGCGCGCCCACGATGACCCACGTGGTCCGGGCCGACTCCACCGACGCCGAGGCCCTGCGCCAGCTCGGCGCCGCCGACTTCGGCACCGCGGTCGTGGCCATCGGCAGCGACGTGCAGGCGAGCATCCTCACCACCTACGCGCTCGTCGACCTGGGGATCCCCCGGATCTGGGCGAAGGCGATCACCGCCCAGCACGGTGCGATCCTGGAGCGGGTCGGCGCCCACCGCGTGGTCTTCCCCGAGCGGGACATGGGAATCCGGGTCGCGCACACGATGCTGGGCCGCACGGTCGACTACATCGAGCTCGACGAGGACTTCGTGCTGGTCGAGACCACCGTTCCCCGCGAGATCGTCGGCAAGACCCTCAAGGACGCCGCCCTGCGCAGGAGGCACGACGTGACGGTCGTCTGCGTCAAGACCCCCGGGGGGCGCTTCGAGTACGCGACGCCCGAGACGGTCGTCGGTGAGGGCGACCTGATCGTGGTCGCCGCCGCGATCGACAAGGCCCAGGCGTTCGCCGCGCTGGATTGAGCGCAGCGCCGGGCGGGTCGCCCGGCGGCGCGCTCAGTTCCGTCCGACGAACCTGGCGATCTCCCGCTCGTTGAGGTCGGGGTCGGTCTGGACGACGAACGAGATGCCGTCCACCAGCTGCGGCTCCCCGGTGAGCAGGATCCGGTCCTCGGTGCGCTGCTCGAGACGGGCCTGGAGCCAACCCATCTTCACCATGTCCATCGTGCCGATGTCGGTCTGCAGGGCGCGCACCACGCCGGCGCCGCGCCATGGCGCACGCCAGAGCTCCGAGGTGGCGACCACCTCGCTCTTGAGGCCGGCGACCACCGCCTGCTGACGGAGAGCGCGGCCGAAGTCGCCCCCGCAGGCGCCCTGGCGAGCCCGTGAGAACTCGAGGGCGCGGGCGCCGTCCATCTCGATGCGGCCGGCGGGGAAGCTGACCGTGCGGCCGGCCTCGTAGGGGCAGTCCAGCAGCGCCGTGGGGTTGTTGACGGTGATCCCCCCGACCGCGTCCACCATCTTCGGGAAGCCGGCGAACTTGATCACCATCAGGTGGTGGATCGGCAGCCCGGTGACCTGCTTCACGGCCCGGATCATCCCCGCCTGGCCGCCGAAGGTGAACGCGGCGTTGATCTTCTGCGTGCCGACGCTCGGCAGCTCGACGCGCCAGTCCCGTGGGATGGAGAGGTACTTGATCCGGCCGGAGTCCGGGTCGGTGCGCATGATCAGCACGGTGTCCGCCCGCTTGCTGCGTGTCGCGCCCTTACGCGCGTCGACCCCGAGGATGAGGGTGTTGGTCGGCGTGCCGAGCATGCCGCCCGAGGGCTCGTCGAGCGCCGCGCGCGCCGACGCCGTGATCTTGCTGTTGGCCTCGTTAACGGCTCCGTCGATGGCGAGGTAGCCCAAGAAGGCCCACACGACGAAACCGGCGATCAGCAGCACCGCGATGCGTGCGATCCATCCACCGGGCCCGAGCCCGCGCAGCGACCAGGGGCGGCGGCCCTCACGGGCGAGCGCGCGGCGCTGCTCGCGCTCGAGCGTGCCGGGACGGCGCGCGGGGATCGGCTCCACGGCGCGCCCGCGGCCGCCGCCGCCCGGGGGCGGGGCCGGCGGAGCGTCGGCGCCGGCCTCGCGGGCGGTCAGCTCGCGCAGCGCGGCGAGGCCGTCCTCGCCGGTGCTCTCGCCTCCGCGGGCGCGGAAGCGCCGGTAGGGCTTGGTGGTCCGGCTCATCGGCGGGCAATGGTAGCGTCACCCGCGGCGATGTCGGTCCGACTCGGGAAGGGGCCGCCGTGACGGGTCCGGGTGGCCTGGTGGTGGTGGGGACCCCGATCGGGAACCTCGAGGATCTGAGCCCGCGTGCGGCAGGGTGCCTGCGCGACGCTGACCTGGTGGCCTGCGAGGACACGCGCCGCACGGCGACGCTGCTCCGCCACGCGGGGGCCGCCACGCGCATGGTGGCCGTCCACCGCCACAACGAGGCGGCGCGGGCGGCCGAGCTCGTCGAGAGGATGCGCGCCGGCGGGACGGTGGCCCTGGTGAGCGACGCGGGGATGCCCCTGATCAGCGACCCGGGCGGCCGCGTCGTGCGGGCGGCGATCGACGCCGGCCTGGCGGTCACCGTGGTGCCGGGCCCGAGCGCCGTGACGACCGCCCTGGCCGCCTCGGGGCTCGCGGGCGAGGCGGGCTTCGCCTTCCTCGGCTTCGTGCCCCGCAAGGGGGCCGAGCGGCGTGCGGCCATGGAGCGGATCGGCGCCCTCGACACGCCCGCCGTCTGCTTCGAGAGCCCTCAACGGCTCCCCGCCCTGCTGGCCGAGCTCGCCGCCGCCTGGCCCGCGCGCGAGGTCGCCGTCTGCCGCGAGCTGACCAAGCTGCACGAGGAGGTGGTACGTGGCACCGCCGCCGAGCTCGCCGAGCGTTTCGCCGCGCCCCCGAAGGGCGAGATCGCCGTCGTCATCGGACCCGCGGCCCCGGCTGCCGTCCCCGGCGACGACGACGCGCCGCTGCGCGAGGCCCTCGGCCTGCTGATCGGCGCGGGGCTCGGGGCCGGGCGCGCCGCGGATGTGGCGGCGGGCCTCGGCATCGCGCCCCGCAACCGGGCCTATCGCGTGGCGCTCGCCGTGGCCGAGGAGAGGCGCTCCGCGACGTAGCCGACGTCCAGGCGGATGCCGCCGGCCGCCTGGGCGGCCGCGCCGGACATCTTCGCCACGGCCGCCCAGTCGCCGAGCACGACGGCCCGGCAGAGGGCCTCCTCGGGCGGGGCGATCCGGATGGGCCGCCCGGCGGCGGCGGCGGAGAGCGACCGGTTCCACATCAGCTCGAAGTCCGGCGCCAGGCGCCCGCCCGGGGCGTCCACGGCGAGGTCGCAGGTGATGTCCACCTCGACGCCCGCCCGCCGGGCGGACGCGCGGAGGGATCTGCGCCCGGATCCGGCGGCCGGGGACAGCTCCACCCCGAGGGCCGTCGCGGCCGCGACGGCGTCCCGCGGATCGACCTCGAGGTCGATGTCGCCCGGGCGCACCGGGGACCCGAGCAGCGCGCGCCCGGCGCTCCCGCTCAGCAGCCACCGCACCCGTGCCCCGCCGAGGGCGTCGGCCACCGCGCAGAGCGCGGCGAGGGGGCGCGGCGGCAGTGGCGCTGACGGTGGCACTACACTCCCCGGTCGTGGCCGACGGACGCTTCTACCTCACGACGCCCATCTACTACGTGAACGCGGACCCGCACATCGGGCACGCGTACACGACCATCATGGCCGACATCATCGCCCGCCATCACCGCCAGCTGGGCGAGGACGTCTTCTTCCTCACCGGGACCGACGAGCACGGCGCCAAGATCGCGGCGTCGGCCGAGCGCGAGGGGCGCACCCCGCGCGAGCAGGCCGACGTCCTCTCGGCGCGCTTCCGCGCCCTCGGGGGCGTGCTCGACGCGACCAACGACTTCTTCATCCGCACCACCGACGCCGCGCACGAGGCCGAGGTGCAGGCGGTGATGAGCGCCCTCCACGACTCCGGCGACGTCTACAAGGGCAGCTACGGCGGCTGGTACTGCGCGGCCAGCGAGGCCTTCTACCCCGAGTCCGAGCTCCTCGAGGGACGCCTCTGCCCGGTGCACAAGACCCCGGTCGAGTGGGTGGAGGAGGAGAACTGGTTCTTCCGGCTCTCGGCCTATCGTGAGCGGCTGCTCGCCCACTACGACGCGAACCCCGGCTGGGTGCTGCCCCAGGCCCGCTTCAACGAGGCCCGCCGCATGATCGAGCTCGGGCTCGAGGACCTGTCGGTGTCACGCGCCCAGGTGGAGTGGGGCGTGCCGGTGCCGTGGGACCCCGAGCAGACGATCTACGTCTGGATCGACGCGCTCCTCAACTACCGCACCGCCCTCGGGTACGCCCGTCCCGGCGAGGACATGGTGGAGCGGTACTGGCCGCCCGACCTGCAGCTGATGGCCAAGGACATCCTGAAGTTCCACGCCGTCATCTGGCCGGCCATGCTGATGGCGGCCGGCCTCGAGCTGCCGCGCCGGCTGATGATCCACGGCTACGTGCTCAAGGGCGGCGAGAAGATGAGCAAGACCACGGGCAACGTGGTCGACCCGTTCCCGTTCATCGAGCGCTACGGCATCGACGCCCTCCGCTACTACCTGGCCCGCGAGGTGCGCTTCGGCGAGGACGGCACCTTCACCGCCGAGGGCTTCGACGCCCGCTACTCGGGCGAGCTCGCCAACGAGCTCGGCAACCTGCTCAACCGCGTCGTCAGCATGATCGGCCGCTATCGCGGCGGGGTCGTCCCGGCCGATCCCGGCGGCGATGCCGACGTGGCCGCCGAGGTGGCCGCCGCGGCGGCGGGGTGCGCGGCCAGCTTCGCCGCGCTCGACCTGTCGCGCGGCGTCGAGGACGTGTGGCGCCTGGTGCAGCGGCTCAACCGCCTGGTGGAGCAGCGGGCCCCGTGGACCCTGGCCAAGGACCCCGAGAGGGCCGGCGAGCTCGACCAGACGCTCTACAGCCTGGCCGAGGGCCTGCGGGCCGCCGCCATCATGCTCTGGCCCGTCATCCCCGGCTCGGCAGGCCGGATCCTCGCGTCGCTCGGTCAGGACCCCGCCGCGATCGCGCTCGCAGGCGCGACCTGGGGCTCCGGGGCGGCGGGGGCGACCGTCTCGCTCGCCGACCAGCTCTTCCCCCGCGTGGAGGAGGAGGAGGCGTAGTCGATACCCACGCCCATCTCGACTCCTGCGACGCCCCTGCGGCCGAGCTGGTCGAGGAGGCCCGCGCCGCGGGCGTGGAGCGCATCGTCGCCATCGGCGTGGGGCGCGCGTCCAGCGAGGGCGCCGTGGCGCTGGCCGAGGCCCACGCCGAGGTCCATGCGGCGGTGGGCGTGCACCCCAACGACGCCGACGGGTTCACCGAGGCGGACATCGATTGGATGCGGGCGCTCTGCGCGCACCCCCGGGTGGTGGCGGTGGGGGAGTGCGGCCTCGACTACTTCCGCGACCACGCCCGCCCGGAGAACCAGATGCGCGCATTCCGGGCCCAGATCGCGCTGGCGCGCGAGGTGGGCCTGCCGCTGGTGATCCACACCCGCGAGGCGGCCGACGACACCCTCGCGGTCCTCGCCGAGGACGCGGAGGGCCTGACCGTCGTGCTGCACTGCTTCTCGCTGCCCGACCGCCTCGACGAGGTCGTCGCCCGCGGGTACGTCCTGAGCTTCGCGGGACCGGTCACCTTCCCGCGCTCCACCGACCTCCAGCGCGCCGCGCGGGACGTTCCCGGGCACCTGCTGATGGTCGAGACCGACAGCCCCTACCTGACGCCCGTCCCGCGCCGCGGCAGGCCCAACCGCCCCGCCAACGTCGCCCACACCCTGCGCTTCGTGGCCGGTCTGCGGGGTGTCTCCGAGGAGGAGCTCGACGAGCTCACCAGCGCCAACGCCGCCCGCGTCTTCGGCTGGTGACGGCGGGGCCGGGGCGGGGCGGGTGGGCGTCATGCGCCTCCTCGCCGCCCACGGCCTGCGGCCCGACACCGACCTCGGCCAGCACTTCCTCCTCGACGAGAACCTCGTCGACCTCGCGGTGCGCGAGGCGGGGATCGGCCCCGGGGACGTCGTGCTGGAGGTGGGCCCCGGGGTCGGCGTGCTCACCGTCGCGCTCGCGCGCGCCGCGGCCGCCGTGCACGCGGTGGAGCTCGACCGCCGCCTCGAGGGGGCCCTCTCCGACGCGCTGAGCGGTTGCGCCGGCGTGACCGTCCACTGGGGCGATGCGATGCGGATCCCCCTCGAGGACCTGCGTCCGGCTCCCACCGCCCTGGTCTCCAACCTGCCCTACGACATCGCGACCCCGCTGGTGCTGGAGAGCACCTGGCGCCTGCCGTCCCTGGAGCGGTGGTGCGTGATGGCCCAGCGGGAGGTCGTCGACCGCTGGCTCGCGCCCCCCGGCGGGCGCCTGTACGGGGCGCCGTCGGTCCTTTTGCAGCTCGCGCTCGAGCCGACCTTCCGCCGCTCCGTGGGACGGGAGGTCTTCGTGCCCCGCCCGCGGGTCGACTCGGCCCTCGTGGCCTTCCGGCGCCGGGGGCCGGCGCCCGGGCCGGGTGTGCGCAGCCTGGTGCGGGCCGCGTTCGGCGCCCGGCGCAAGACGCTCGCGAACGCGCTGGCCCTCGCCGGCGCCGATCGCGCGGAGGTGGCCGCCGCGCTGGAGGCCCTCGGGCTGCCCCGTGCGGTCCGGCCGGAGGCGCTCGCGCCGGCCGAGTTCCCCGCGCTGGCGGAGGCTCTGCGCTGGACCGGCTGACCCTCACCGCGCCCCCGAAGCTCAACCTGCGCCTGCTGGTCGGGCCTCTCGGCGACGACGGATTCCACCCCCTGCGGACCCTGATGGTCGCGCTCGACGGGCTGGCCGACACGGTGAGGGTGCAACGGGCGCCCGAGCGGAGCGTGTCGTGCCCCGGCATCGAGGGCCCCGGCAACCTGGCCTGGGCCGCCCTCGACGCCCTCGAGTCCGAGGTCGGCCGGCCGCTGCCCGTGTCGGTGCAGATCGAGAAGGCGATCCCGGCGGAGGCCGGGCTCGGGGGCGGATCGAGCGACGCGGCGGCCGTCCTGCGCGCCGCCGACCGGCTCCACGGCCTCGGGCTGGGGCCCGGCCGCCTGGAGGCGGTGGCCGCGCGCGTCGGCTCGGACGTGCCCTTCTTCATCCGCGGCGGTTGCCAGTGGGCGCGCGGGCGGGGGGAGACGCTGACCCCGGCCGTCGCACCGCGCTTCGCGGCGCTGCTGCTGCGTCCGCCCGAGGGCCTCTCCACGCCCCGGGTCTACGCCGCCTTCGACCGGATGGCGGCCCCTGCCGCCTGCGACGACGCCGCGGCGCCGCCGGCGATGCCCGCCCTCGCGGGCTGGGTGCGCAACGACCTCTGGCCGCCCGCCCTCGCGCTGGCTCCGTCCCTGGGCGCCGCCGCCCGCGCGCTCGCCGCGGCCGGCGCGGGCGCCGTGCTGCTCTGCGGCAGCGGCTCCTGCCTCGCGGGGCTCTTCTCGGGGCGCGCCGAGGCCGAGGCGGCGATCGCGCGCCTGCCCGCCGAAGGGCTGCGCGCCGTGGTCGAGCCGAGGCCGCCGGAGGCCTGACGGCACGATCCCGGCGGGGGTCGTTCGATGTGGTTCGTCCGAGACGCCGGTCTGGATCACGTCGTGCCCCGCCGAGGTTCCGGGGCGACGCGGGGGGTTGGGAGCGGTGAACGCCGGGGGACAACGGACCCGTACCGACGGTACGACCGACCAATCGATCACTGGAGAGACCATGGCCCGACGCACGATGACCCGGCGCGCCCTCGCGCTGGGCGCCGCACTGGCGCTCGCCGCCCCTGTGGCGGCCCAGGCGCGCGACATCCACGCCACCGACTCGGCAGGCAACCTGCTGCGGTTCGACTCGCGGACGCCCGGGGTGATCCTCGACTCGACCCCGATCACCGGGTTGCCCGCAGGCGTGTCGCTGGTGGGGATCGACGTGCGGCCGGCCACCGGCGACCTCGTCGGCGTGGGCAGCAACAGCACCCTCTACACGATCGACCCCGGCACGGCGGTCGCCACCCCGATCGGCACCGGCTTCACCCCGGGCCTGGCCGGTACCTCGTACGGCGTCGACGTCAACCCGGTCCCCGACGCGCTGCGCATCACCAGCGAGGCGAACCAGAACTACCGCATCGCGTTCGGTACGGGCAACCACGGCGCCGGCAGCCCCGATGGCGCGCTCAACCCGGGCGATCCCTCGATCGTCGCCAGCGCCTACACGAACTCCGTGCTCACGGCGACGCGCCCGGCCACCACGACGCTCTACGGCATCGATTCGGCGACCGACCAGCTCGTCACGCAGAACCCGCCGAACGCCGGGACGCTGGTCGACGGCAAGCCGCTCGGCATCGATGTCGGCGACCAGACCCAGTTCGACATCGCCGGCGCCGGGAACCTCGGCTTCCTCGCCACCACTCCGCCCGGCGGCACCGGTGCCATCCTCTACCGCGTCGACATCACCACCGGTCGCACGACGATCCTCGGCCCGATCGGCACGGGCAGCCTGCTGCGCAGCAAGGGGACGCCGCGCCTCGCCATCACCGGCATGGCGGCCCGGCAGGAGGTCGCCGCGCCGCGCGCCAACGTCCCGCCCACGGTCACGGTCGTGAAGACCACCCTGAAGCCGCGCCCCGGTCAGCGCGCCGCCTACATCGCCCAGGCGGCCGACCCCGACGGGGCGATCTCCAAGGTCGAGTGGGACACCGACGCCGACGGCGCCTTCGACGACGCCACCTCGTCGTCGCTGCGAGTCGGCCTTCCGGCCGGCGTCCGCACGCTCGCCGTGCGCGTCACCGACGACTCGGGGGCCCGCACCACCGGCACGGTCCGCGTGCTCGTGGCCCGCTAGCACCAGGGCCCGTACGGCCGGACCCGGCACGCCGACGGCGTGCCGGGTCCGCGGCCGGGTCAGCGTTTAGACTCGGCCGATGGACGACCCGCTGATCATCGAGCTCGAGCCGCCCTCCTCGCGCGAGCGGGCCCGGCGCTGGCTGCGCGGCCGGCGCCTGATGCTCTCGGGCATCCTCGCGCTCGTCGAGGTGATCGCCTTCCTCATCTGGCGGCCGAGCGCCGTGCTGCTCGCCACGCTCGCGATCGTGGTGCTGGTCGTCTCGGTCATGGGCGCGACGCGCATCGGCCCGGGCCTGGCGCGCGACGTGCTCTGGATCGTGGCGATCGCCCAGGGCATCGTCGTCACGATCCCCCTGATCATCGGCGTGTCGCTCGTCGCGGCCCTGCTGACCGCGGTGGTCATCATCATCGCCTTCATCGCGATCGCCGCGCGCTGGCGGGTGTGATCCCGGTCGCGGCGCCCCCGCCCGCGCCGTACCTGCTCGAGCGCGCCGCCCCGCCGCCCCCGTCCGGCGCGGACCCGCTCCGCGCCGCCCAGCCGTTCCTCCCACAGATCAACTGGACGCCGCCGCCCCGCGACGGCCCCCGCCCGCTGGTCGCCGTGCTCGACACGGGGGTCGATGCCCGGGCCCCCGACCTGGCCGGCAGCGTCGTGCCGGGCCGCTCGTTCGTCCCGGGGACGCCCGACGCCGGCCGCGATGCGGAGGGGCACGGGACCCACGTCGCGGGGATCGTGGCCGCCGCCTCCGGCAACGGCGTGGGCGGCAGCGGGGTGTCGGCCGCGCGCATCCTGCCGGTGGTGGTCGCCGACTCCGAGGGCCGCGCCACGACGCGCGCCCTGGTGCAGGGCCTGCGCTACGCGACGGTGCGCGGCGCCCGCGTGATCAACATCTCCTTCGGCGGGCGGGGCTTCTCGCGCGACGAGCAGGCGGCGATCGACGCCGCGGTACGCGCCGGGGCGCTGGTCGTCGTGGCCGCCGGCAACGAGGGCGGCCGGGGCGGCCCGGCCTCCTATCCGGGCGCCTACCGTCAGGTGATGACGGTCGCGGCGGTCGGTCGCTCGGAGCGCCCGCTGCCGCTCTCCGAGCGCGGCCCCCAGGTGTCGATGGCGGCCCCGGGTGAGGACGTCGCCTCGGTCCGCGCCCGGGGCCGGCGCCCGGCCGGGGGCGACGCGCTCGTCGCGCGCACCGGCACGTCGGTGGCCGCCGCGATCGTGTCGGGGGTCGCCGCGCGGCTGATGGCCCAGCGGCCGGGGGTGACCGCCGGGCAGATCCGCGCCGTCATGGAGGCCACCGCACGTGATCTGCCGCCCGCCGGGCCCGACAGCGCGACCGGCGCCGGGCTGGTCGATCTGGCCGCCGCGCTCGCCGCCCCGACGCCGCCGCCCGAGGACCCCGAGCCGAACGACGACACGCGCCTGGCGGCCATCACCGTCCCGCTGCGGCTCGGACGGGCGCCGGCGCTGGCGACGGTCGCCGGCCGGACGGGATCCTGGCGCGATCCGCGCGACGGCTTCCGCGTGCGCCTGCGCGGCGGCGACGTGGTCACCGCGCACCTCGAGGCCGCGAGACGCGGGACGCTCGCCCTCGCCCTCTGGCGGCCGGGCACGCCCACCGGGCGGCGCGACGGGGCCTTCGGTCGGCGGTGGCTGGTGGCGTCGTCGCAGGGGGTTCCGCCGTCCGGCACCATCGCCGCGATCGTGCCGCGCTCGGGCATCTACACGCTCGAGGTGCGGGGCCTGCGAGGGGAGTCGGCCTACCCGGTCGCGACGGCCTATTCCGTAACGATCGAGGCACGGGCCTACCGGGCCGCGCTCGCAGCGTCCAGAATGGTGGCCGGATGAGCACCACCCACGACGCCACCGCGGCGCCCGACCTCTCGGACCCGGCCCTCTACATCAACCGCGAGCTGTCGTGGCTCGACTTCAACGCGCGCGTGCTCGCCCTCGCGCAGGACCCTGACGTGCCCCTGCTCGAGCGGTGCAAGTTCCTCGCGATCTTCTCCAGCAACCTGGACGAGTTCTTCATGGTGCGCGTGGCGGCGGTCCAGGACGCGCTCGAGGCGGGCCGCCTGCCCTCGACGCCCGATCAGCTGCCGCGCGACGAGGTGCTCGACCGGGTGGCCGTGCGCGTGCGCGAGCTCACCACCGAGCAGTCGCGCGTGTGGGACGAGGACATCCGCCCGGCGCTGGCCGCGGCCGGGATCGAGGTGGTGCCGTACACCGGGCTCACGTCCGACGAGCGGCTGCGCATCGACGCCCAGTTCGACCGCGAGGTCTACCCGGTCCTGACGCCGCTGGCCGTCGGCCCGGGCCTGCCCTTCCCGTACATCTCGGGGCTGTCGCTCAACCTGGGGCTGCGCGTGCGCGACCCGGTGAAGGGCGAGACCCGCTTCGCCCGCATCAAGGTCCCTCCCCGCCTGCCGCGCTTCCTGCCGGTGGACGACCGGCTGGTGCCGCTCGAGGACGTCATCGAGTCGCACGTCGACCGGCTGTTCCCGGGGATGGAGGTGCTCGACACCTCCCGCTTCCGCGTCACGCGCGACGCGGACTTCTCGATCTCCGACGAGTCGGACGACCTGCTCGGCGCGGTCGAGGCCCAGCTGCAGCGGCGGCGCTTCGGCCACGTCGTGCGCCTGGAGGTGGAGGCCGATGCCCCGGAGGGGCTCGTGGCGGACCTGATGGAGGCGCTTGAGGTGTCGAGCCGCGACACCTTCCGCATCAGCCCACCGCTCGACTTCACGTCGTTGTGGATGCTCGCGAGCCTCGACCGGCCGGCGCTCCGCGACGCCCCGTGGGAGCCCCGTACCCGCGCGCGCCTGCGTCCCGAGGAGGGGGAGCGCACGGATCTGTTCGCGGCGATCCGCCGCGGCGACATCCTGGTGCACCACCCCTACGACGACTTCCACACCAGCGTCGAGCGCTTCGTGGAGCAGGCGGTGGAGGACCCGAACGTCCTGGCCATCAAGCAGACCGTCTACCGCACCAGCGGCGACTCCCCGATCGTCCCCGCGCTGATGCGCGCCGCCGAGCAGGGCAAGCAGACCGTCTGCCTGGTCGAGGTGCAGGCGCGCTTCGACGAGGAGCGCAACATCCAGTGGGCCCGCGCCCTGGAGCGCGCCGGTGCCCACGTGGTCTACGGGCTCTCCGGCCTCAAGACCCACGCCAAGCTCTGCCTCGTGGTGCGGCGCGAGGGCGACCGCGTGCGGCGGTACGTCCACATCGGCACCGGCAACTACAACCCGTCCACGGCCCGGCTCTACACCGACCTCGGCATCTTCACCTGCCGCGAGGACCTCGCCGAGGACGTCGCCGACCTCTTCAACCACCTGACCGGCTTCGCGCGCCCGCCGATGTACCGGCGCACGCTGGTGGCGCCGGCGCACCTTCGCGACGGCGTCATCCGCGAGATCGACCGGGCCATCGAGGGCCACTCGCCGGAGTCGCCATCCCGGGTCGTGATGAAGCTGAACTCCATCATCGACGGGCCGATCATCGCCGCCATCTACCGCGCCTCGCAGGCCGGCGTGACGGTCGATCTGATCGTCCGCGGCATCACCGGCCTGCGCCCGGGCGTGCCCGGCGTCAGCGACAACGTGCGCGTCATCTCGATCGTCGGCCGCTTCCTCGAGCACGCCCGTGTCTTCGCCTTCACCGTGGGCGGCGAGACGGGGTACTGGATCGGATCGGCCGACATGATGGCCCGCAACCTCGACAACCGGGTCGAGCTGGTCGCCCCGGTGGACGAGCCCCAGGGGTGCGACGAGATCCAGGCGCTGATCGACATGCAGCTGATGGACACGGCGCTGGCCTGGGAACTCGGCTCCGACGGCGCCTGGCGCCGCCGGCTGCCCGCGCCGGGCGAGGAGCCGTTCAACTCGCAGGACGCGCTCATGGAGCACGCCAGCCGCCAGGCGGCCCGCTCGGCCTGATCGGCCCGGCCCGATGCGTCGGCCTCCGCGCGTAAGGTCAGGTATCGTCGACCGGGTGAGCACAGACAACCCCGCCTGGTCCCCGCCCGCGAAGCCCAGCTTCAACTCGCCGGCCGCCGACCTCAACCAGTTGCGCAACGAGGCCAAGCGGATCGCCGAGTCGGCCCCGGGGCAGCCGGTCCACAAGGCGGTGCTGGAGCGCGCTCGCGCTCTCGCGGTCGCCATCGAGCACGACCTCGGACTGCCGGAGGCCGCGGACGGCCTCTCGTACGCCGACCTCGCCGTCCTGCTCTCCCAGTCGAAATAGGGCCGGGCCGGCGCGGGCCGATGCGCGGGCGGCTCCCGCGGGAGCTATCCGGGAGGGTCGAGGGCGAGCCGGGCCACGACGCCGTAGTCGGCGTCCGGATCGACGCGCTCCAGCAGCTCGCGGGCGTGGGTCGTCGCCTCGGGAGAAGCGTCCGCCAGGTCGGCGGCGTGGCCGAGGTCCTTGAGCAGGTTGCGCACCGTGAAGCCCGGCACGTGGTCGCCGGCGAGGATGCGCGGGAACAGGTTGCGCAGCTGCCACGAGTCGCCGGACGACCGCATCACCACCTCCCGGGCGAGCGCCGGATCGAGGCCCGCACGCGCGCCGGTGCCGAGAGCCTCGGCGGTCGCGACGGTGATCGTGGCCACCAGCATGTTGTTGACGAGCTTGGCGACCAGCCCGAGCCCGACCGGGCCGCAGTGGACGCGCTTGTCCGGGTCGCCCATGGCGTCGAGCGCCGGAACGGCCGCCGCCAGCGCGACCGCGTCGCCGCCGCACATGAACGCGAGCGTCCCGGCTGCCGCGCCCGTCGGGCCGCCGCTGACCGGGCAGTCGAGGTAGGCGACGCCCCGCTCGGCGCAGCGGGCGGCGAGATCGCGCGCGACGGCGGGGGCGATGGTGCTCATCTCCACCAGCACCGGCGCGGGCGCCTCGGCGCCCAGCATGGCCGTGACCACCTCGGTCACGTCCGGCGAGTCGGTGACGCACGAGCAGGCCAGATCGGCCCCGTCGACGGCCTCGGCGATCGATGCCGCGAGCGTCACCGGGAGGCCGTCCGCGCGCGAGGGCGTGCGGGTGAACAGCCGCACCTCGTGGCCGGCCGCAGCGAGGTTGCGGATCATGCCCGAGCCCATGAGGCCGGCGCCGACGAAGCCGATGACCACGCGGCCACGATAGCGGCTGCCCCGCCTGCGGGGGAAAGCGGTGAGGGCCGCCCTGACGCTCGACCACACAATCGGGGGAGCGATGCCCAGAAATCACGAAGCGCTGTGCCCGAGCGCCTCGTGCCTCCGAACTGCCGCGCGGGGGCAGTAGGACGACCCTCGAGACGGAGTCTGCCCGTGCCCGGGTCCCGATTCGCCCCCCGGGGGGATGGGCCGGAGCTCCGCGACCAGCCCATTGGGGGAGTCCTCGGGCTCGACCCGCGGCGGAGCGCCGGGTTGCGCGCGGCGCCGCGGGGGGATATCCAGCCCGGATGAGCACCGCTCCCACCCAGGAATCGCGCGCGCGGTCGATCGGATCGCCGATCCGTCGATTGGCCGTGTGGTTCCGTGACGTGGTGCTCGGCACCACCCGCCGCTCGGTCACCGACGACATCACGGGCGTCGCGAGCCAGTTCGCGTACAACGCCTTCCTCGCCACGGTTCCCTTCCTCTTCGTCCTGGTGTCGATCATCGGTCTCGTCGCCGAGTCGGACACCTTCGACGACTTCCTGGCCGACGACGCCGACAACGCGATCCCGGTGGAGCTGCGACAGCTGCTGCGCTCGGCCCTGCGCTCGGCGACGGCCAACACCGGGCAGGCCGCGACCTTCCTGATCATCGGCCTGATCGGCGCGCTCTACGTGTCGGCCAACGTCATGGGCGCCCTCGTGGGAGGGCTCGACCGCGTCCGCGGGGTGAAGCACCGGCCCTGGGTGCGCGGCAAGCTGGCGGCCCTGGCGATCGCCATCGCGACCAGCTTCCTCGTGGTGGCGACCACGATGGCCCTGATCGGCGGCTCGCGCCTGGTGGAGAGCGTCGCCGAGGCGATCTTCGGAAAGGGCGCGCCCAACGTCGCCGGGCGCCTCCTCTACTTGATCGGCACGCTCAGCCTGCTGCTCTTCACCGTCTCCGTCTACCACTTCGGCCCCAACGCGCCCCGCCGCCGGCTGCTCGCCTCGATGCCCGGCGCCGTGGTGGGGGTGGCCCTCTGGGTCGGGGTCACGCGCCTGTTCGCCATCTACGTCGAGAACTTCGACTCGTATCGCACGGTCTACGGCGCGCTCGGGACGACCGCGATCTACCTGATCTTCCTCTTCCTGACCTGTGTCTCGCTGCTCATCGGCGCGGAGGTCAACGAGCAGATCTACGCGATGCGGCGCAAGCGGCGCGAGGACCTCGAGCCGACCCAGGTCTACTGACCGCGGGTCAGGTCTGGCAGGTGGGGCACCAGTAGGTGGTGCGGTTCGCGTCGCCCTGGCCGCGCGAGCGCACCCGCGTGCCGCAGCGCCGGCACGGCTTGCCGCGGCGCCCGTACACCCAGGTGCGCTCGCGGGCCCAGGGCGGGGCGTCCGGCGGGCGCCAGGTGCGGATCGGCCCGCCGTCGGCCACGCCCTCGGCCAGCAGGCGCGACGCCGTCGCGCCGAGCGCCGTCGCCTCCTCCGAGCTGAGGCTGCCGACCGGACGCCACGGGTCGATGCCGGTGAGGAAGCAGGTCTCGCTCTTGTAGACGTTGCCGATGCCCGAGACGATCCTCTGGTCCATCAGGGCGTCGCCGACCTGACGGGTCGGCTCGACGCGCGCGAGGCGCGCACCGGCTGCGGCGCCCGGATCGACGGCGGGATCGAGCAGGTCGGGACCGGTCGCCCGCAGCCCGCGCGACAGCGGCTCTCCAGGCTCCAGCAGCCGCACGTTGGGGCAGCGGTAGAGCGCCGCCACGTGCCGGGAGGTCCACAGAGCCAGGAAGAGGCCCCCGGGGCGGGGCGGGCTGCTCGACGGCATCAGGCGCCACACGCCGCTCATCATCAGGTGGGAGTGCAGGACGCGGCCGCTCGCGAATCGCAGGAGATGGTGCTTGCCCACGGCCTCGGCGCCGGTGACCCGATCGCCCTCGAGGCGCTCCGGGATGCGTTGCGCGGTGAGGCGCGGCTCGGGCGCCTCCACCCGCGTCAGCTGATGCCCTACCAGCGCCGCCGTGAACCGGATGGCGTTGCGGTGGCTGACCTGACCCTCGGGCACACGGTCACGATAGAGCGGGCGGGTGGCCAAACGCCGTGCCGATGGTCAGAATCACCGGGTGAGCGAGAACCGCGACGCGCCGACCCCCGAGCCCCAGGCTCCGCGGCCGTCGCTCAAGAGGCGCCTGTTGATCTGGGGCGGTGCCCTGGTCGGCATCGTGGTCGCATGGTTCATCGCCGCCGCGGCATTGCCGCGCTGGTGGTCGCAGCGCATCGGCGACCAGATCGACGGCAGTCTGAGCGCCGGCATCGGCGTCGGGCTGTTCTATGGATTCGTCTTCACGTTCCTGCCGCTGATGATCCTCACCTTCGCCATCCGGCGCCGGCGCTCCTGGCGAGCGCGCGGATGGATCGCTCTCGCGGCCGTCGTGCTCGCCCTGCCCAACCTGCTGACCCTGGGCATCGTGATCGGCAACAGCAGCGCCGCCCACGCGGGCGAGCGGACCCTCGACGTGGAGGCGCCGAACTTCCGCGCCAGCTCGCTGATCGGGGCGATCGTCGGCGCCCTCGCCGTCGTCGGCGTCCGCTACCTGATGATCTCCCGCGCCCGGGCGAAGGGGCGCGAGTCGAAGCTGCGCGACGAGCTGAAGGGTCGCGACGAGGCCGAGAAGGCCGCCGCAGAGTCGGAGAAGTAGGACCTGCCGGTCCGCCTCTCCTTCGTCTGCCTGGGCAACATCTGCCGCTCGCCCACCGGTGAGGCGGTGATGCGCCACCGGATCGCCGCCGCCGGGCTGGAGCAGGAGATCCTCGTCGAGAGCGCGGGCACGGGCGACTGGCACGTGGGCCACGTACCCGATGCCCGGGCGAGCGCGGAGGCCCGCGCCCGCGGCGTCGAGATGACCGGCCGTGCCCGCCAGTTCGAGTCCGGAGACTTCGCGCGCCTCGACCTGGTGCTCGCGATGGACGCGCAGAACGCCGCCGACCTGCGCACGCTCGCCCCGGACGCCGCCGCTGCGGCGAAGGTGCGGCTGCTGCGGGAGTTCGACCCCTCGGCGAGGGGCGACGCCTCCGCCGATGGCGACCTCTCGGTGCCCGACCCCTACTACGGCGGCGTGGACGGGTTCACGGAGGTCTTCGAGATGGTCGACCGGGCCTGCGTGGGCCTGCTCGAGCACCTGCGCGCGGGGCCGCTCCTCCGGTCGTGACCCTTCCCGGGGACCTCGCTATCGCACTGGCCGCGGCGCTGGGCGCCGAGCCGGCGGCGTCGAGCCTGGTGGGTGGCGGGAGCATCACCCAGGCGATGCGCGTCTCCCTGGACGACGGCCGCGTCGTCTTCGTGAAGCACCACCCCGGCGCCCCCGCCGGGGCGTTCGCGGCGGAGGCATCCGGTCTGAGGTGGCTGGCGGAGGCGGATGCGGTGCGGACCCCCGGGGTGGCCGCGGTGGGGGACGCGCCGGCCGCCCCCTTCCTGGCGCTGGAGTGGATCGACGGCGCGGTGCCGGTCTCCTCCGCCGGGCCGGGGCCGGCAGAGGACCTCGGGCGTGCCCTGGCCGCCCTGCACCGCTTCGGCGCGCCTTCCTTCGGGCTCCATGAGGACAACCTCATCGGCGGGCTTCCCCAGGACAACACCCCGGCTCCGAGCTGGGCCGAGTTCTACGCGGACCGCCGCCTGGAGCCGCTCGCGCGCCTCGCGGTGAGCCGGGGTCGCCTCGCGACCGGCTTCCTCACGCGCCTCGAGCGGCTGAGGCCCCGGCTCTGGGATCTCTGCGGGCCCCCGGAGCCGCCCGCACGCCTGCACGGCGACCTCTGGAACGGCAACGCGATGATCGATGCGCACGGAACGCCGGTGGTCGTCGACCCGGCGGTGCACGGCGGCCATCGCGAGTTCGACCTGGCGATGATGCGCCTGTTCGGCGGCTTCCCCGAGGCGACGTTCGCGGCCTATTCGGAGGTCCACCCCCTCGGCGAGGGTCACGAGACGCGAGTCGCGCTGTTCCAGCTCGCGCCCCTCCTCGTCCACGTCTGCCTCTTCGGCGGCGGCTACGCGCGCTCGGCGGAGAGGATCATCGCCCGGTACCTCACCGGGGCGGCCGGGTAGGCGCACGCGCCCCAGGCCCGGGTGGGGACCTCGACCAGCGGCTCAGGCACGCAGCACGAGGCCGCGGAGGTCGAGGCGGAACCCGGCCTCGACGAGTACGGGCTCCAGCGGCGATCCGAACACCGGCTCGCCGTCCACGCGCTCGATCGCCGCCTTGCGCCGCCGGTCGGCGACGATCCAGGCGGCCAGCGCGTGCACGGCCCGCGCGAGCGCCCGTTCCTCGGTCTCCGGAAAGGTCAGCAGCCCTTTGCCGCCGCGCTCCATGTAGAGCGCAGGCGCCCCGTCGACCAGCACCACCTGGGCGCCGAACACGCGCGACGGCGACCGGTTGCCCTCGCGCGCCGGCCACGGCGCCGCGGCGCCGTAGGGCTGGGCCGGATCGGCGGCACCGAGCACGATGGTGCGCGGGTCGTCGTCGGGCTGGGCGTCGCGCAGGTCGCGCAGTCGCTCCACGGCGCCCGGCATGGCGAACTGCGCGCCGCCGAGGCCCTCGATGAAGTAGCCGCGGCGGAGGGTCCCGAGCGTCTCCAGTTCGCCGAGGGCCGGGTAGATCGCCGAGTACCCGCCCGGGACGCCCTCCGACAGGGTGGCCGAGCGCGTCAGCACCCCGTGGCGCTCGGCCAGCAGCTCGGCCAGGGCGCGCCGCCGCTCCGCCGGATCGACGTCGCCCCGGAAGAGCCGGTCGGCGAGCGACCACCGCCCGGCGACCGCCGACGGCGCCGCGCGCCGCGCGCCCAGGCGCCGCCGGCCGCCGGCGCTCGGGCGCTGCAGCTGGGGGAGCCGCCGCGGTGCGCGCAGCGGCAGCCAGAGGTCGTTCGTGACCTCTCCCGCCCAGACCATCGCCCAGAGCGCGGTGAACACCTCCTCCCGCGGCGACGCGGTGGCGACCAGCAGGTCGTCCCAGAAGCTCGCGCCGCCGCGCAGGGCCTCGCGTAGCGCCTCGGCCACCGGGCCCTCGGGAGCCGGATCGGCGGGGGGCGGCCCGAGCAGCGCGGCGTCCTCGCGGAAGTAGAGCGCCACCCGGCCGCCGCCCACCCCACCTGCCCCGGCGCCGACCCAGACGATCTCGCCCCGCGCGGCCAGCTCGTCGAGCGCCGCCGGCCCGTAGCCCGCGACCCGCCGCGGGAAGACCTCGGCCTCCCACTGGGCGGGAGGCAGGGCGAGGCCCTGGAGCGTGGTGAGCGCGTCGCGGAGCGCCTCGACGCCGTGGGTGCCCCCCGGGCGGTCCACGCGCTGCCAGTCGGGCAGGAAGCGGCCGAGCGCACCGGGGTCGGCCGGCTCGATCTCGCGGCGCAGCGCCGCCAGGCTCGCGCGCCGCAGCCGCCGCACCACCTCGGCGTCGCACCACTCCCTACCGGAGCCGCCCGGGCGCAGCTCGCCGAGCACCAGGGTCCCCGCGGCCTCGAGGGCGGCGAGCGGCGCCTCCAGCGCACCGGCCGGCAGGGCGTAGCGCCCGGCCACGTCGGGCGTGTGGAACGGACCGTGCGTGCGGGCGAAGCGGGCCACGATGCCGCGGAGGGCGTCGGGGACGGTCTCGAGGAAGGCCTCCGGCACCCCCGAGGGCGGCATCGCCCCGAGCCCGTCGCGGTAGCGCCCGGCGTCCTCGGCCGCGATCACCCGCTCCTCGCCGCCCAGGCGGATGCGGCAGGCCCGCCGTTCGGCGATCAGCTCCTCGACCCAGGCACCCGCGGCACCGGGCTCGGCCACGCGCAGGCCGATCTCCTCCTCCGAGAGGTCCCCGATCCGCCGCAGCAGGTCGTGCAGGCCGTCGGCGCCGCGGGCGCGGGCGCGCTCCGAGAGCCCCTGGAGGTCGGCCTCGAGGGTCTCCAGGGCGGTGGGGTCGATCAGGTCGCGCAGCTCCTCCTGGCCGAGCAGCTCGCGCAGCAGGTCGCGGTTGAGCGAGAGCGCCTGCGCCCGGCGCTCGGCGACCGGTGTGTCGTCCTCGTACATGTAGGAGGCGACGTACTCGAACAGCAGCGATCCGGCGAACGGCGAGGCGGTGGCGGTCTCCACCTCGACGACGGCCAGCTCGCGCGACTGGATGCGGGTCAGCACGCCACGCAGGGCGGGCAGGTCGAACCAGTCGTTGAGGCACTCGCGGTAGGTCTCGAGGATCACCGGGAAGCTGCCGAACTTGCGGGCCACCTGCAGCAGCGAGGAGGCCTTCAGGCGCTGCTGCCAGAGCGGCGTGCGCATCCCTGGGCGCCGGCGCGGGATCAGCAGCGCCCGCGCGGCGTTCTCGCGGAAACGGGCGCCGAAGAGCGCCGTGCCCCCCAGCTCGCCGAGCACCAGCTCCTCCAGCTCGTCGGGGGCGATCAGGGCGATGTCCGGAGACGGGGCCGTGTCGGCGTCGGGCAGGTGGAGCGCGATGCCGTCGTCGCCCCAGATGGTGTGCGCCTCCTGGCCGGTCTCGGCGCGGATGCGCGCGCCCACCGCCAGGGCCCAGGGGGCGTGGACGCGGGCGCCGAAGGGCGTCAGCACGCACAGGCGCCAGTCGCCGATCTCGTCGCGGAAGCGCTCCACCACGATCGCGCGGTCGCTCGGCACGGTGCCGGTCGCAAGCGCCTGGTCCTCGAGGTAGTTCATCAGGTTGCGCGCCGCGCGCTCGTCGAACGAGCTCTCCGCGCGCAGGCGCGCCGCCCCCCGCTCGGGTCCGGCGACGATCAGCTCCCGCGCCAGGCGCCCGACGGCCTCACCCAGCTCGTACGGGCGGCCCACCCCCTCGCCCTTCCAGAACGGCACGGCGCCCGGGGCGCCGGGCGCCGGGGTGACGACGACCCGGTCGCGCGTGATCTCCTCGATCCTCCAGGTGGAGGCCCCGAGCATGAAGGTCTGGCCGCTGCGGGCCTCGTAGACCATCTCCTCGTCGAGCTCGCCCACCCGGGCCCCGTCGGGCAGCACCACCGCGTAGAGCCCGCGGTCGGGGATCGTGCCCGCGTTCTGCACCGCCAGGGCCCGCGAGCCGTCCCGGCCGCGCACCATCCCCGTGGTGCGGTCCCACACCACCCGCGGGCGCAGCTCGGCGAACTCGTCGGAGGGATAGCGGCCGGCGAGCATGTCGAGGACGCCCTCCAGCTGCTCGCGCGAGAGCTCGGCGAACGGGTAGGAGCCGCGCGCGAGCGTCTCGAGGTCGTCGACGCTCCAGGCACCGTCGGAGCAGATCGCCACCAGCTGCTGCGCCAGCACGTCGAGCGGCAGCCGCGGGACGTGGGTCTCCTCGATCGCGCCGCGGTGCATACGCTCGACCACGGCCGCGCACTCGAGGAGGTCTCCGCGGTACTTGGGGAACACACGCCCGCGGCTGGGGGCGCCCACCTGGTGCCCGGCGCGCCCGATGCGCTGCATGCCGCGCGCGACGCTCCTCGGGCTCTCGACCTGGATGACGAGGTCGACGGCCCCCATGTCGATGCCGAGCTCGAGGCTGCTGGTCGCGACCAGGCAGGGGAGGGCGCCCTCCTTGAGCTGCTCCTCGATCAGCGTCCGCTGCTCGCGGGCGAGGCTGCCGTGGTGGGCCCGGGCCACCTCCTCCTCGGCGAGCTCGTTGAGGCGCAGCGCCAGGCGCTCGGCGAGGCGGCGGTTGTTGACGAAGACCAGCGTCGAGCGGTGGGCCCGGACCAGTGCCAGCAGCTCGGGGTACATGGCGGGCCAGATCGAGCGGCGGCGCGACTCGCTGCCGGCCACCGCGACCTCGTCCTCCGGCGGCGGTTCGGCGCCGCCCAGCTCGCGCATGTCGTCGACCGGGACGATCACCTCGATCTCCAGCTGCTTGGCCGCCCCGGCGTCGACGATCTCCACCGGGCGGGGCGCGCCCTGCGCGTCCTGCCCGCCGAGGAAGCGGGCGATCTCCGACAGCGGTCGCTGAGTGGCCGAGAGGCCGATGCGCTGCAGGGCGCCGCCGTCCTCCTCGACGACCCGCTGCAGGCGCTCCAGGCTGAGCGACATGTGCGCGCCGCGCTTGGTGCCCGCCACGGCGTGGATCTCGTCGATGATCACCGAGCGGATCCCCTTCAGGATCTCGGTGCCGCGCGAGGTGAGCAGCAGGTAGAGGCTCTCGGGGGTGGTGATGAGGATGTCCGGGTGCTCCCGCAGCATCCGCTGGCGATCGCGCTGGGGCGTGTCGCCCGTGCGGACCGCCACCGAGATCTCGGGGGGCTCGAGCCCGTGACGGCCGGCCACGGCGGCGATGCCCGCCAGCGGTCCGCGCAGGTTGCGCTCGACGTCGTAGTTGAGCGCCTTCAGGGGGGAGAGGTAGAGCAGCCGCGCGGGCGGCCGCCCGGCGAGGCGATCGGCGACGATGCCGTTGAGCGCCCACAGGAAGGCCGCGAGCGTCTTGCCCGAGCCCGTCGGCGCCAGGATCAGCGAGTGCGCGCCCTGGGCGATCGGTGGCCAGCCCCGTCGCTGCGCGGCCGTCGGCTCGGCGAAGGCGCCCTCGAACCACTCGCGCACAAGCGGGTGGAAGGGGAGGAGGGCCGGGTCGTGTCCTCCGCGCGCGGGTGCCGTCGTGCTCACCGATGGATGGTACCCCCGCATGCGGCGGTCACCCTCCGATCCGCCACGACCACGGCTACATCGCCACCGATCATCGTGGCCGCCGCCGCCCTCAAGGCGGGTCGGCACGACGCCGATGCCGCACGTAGGACCGCTCCCCGGGGACACGCTTGCCCATCGACACCCAGACCGCCGGCTACGCCCAGGCCATCGCACGCGTGCGCGAGATCATCGCTCCGCTGCAGCCGGCCGCGCCGGCCTCCGCCGCGGTCACGGCGGGCGACTTCGCCGGGCAGCTCACCTCGGCGATGAAGGGCTCCCCCTCTGGTGGGGCGCCCGGCACCGCGGCCGGCTACACCTCCCAGGTCGCCGGCCTCGGGGCGGTCGCCGCACCGGCAGGCGCCGGCAGCGTCGGCGCGCGCATGGCCGCCATCGCAACGGCGGAGCTCGGGGTCGCCGAGGCGCCGCCCGGATCGAACGACGCG
>LNEQ01000184.1 GCA_001464995.1 Actinobacteria bacterium Ga0077541 | reverse complement strand
GCGTCGCTGACCGGCACGGGGGCACCGGCGAGGCGCGCCTCGTTGATCACCGTCCCGAGCAGCTGCCCGGCCCGCTCGGGCCCGGCATGGTCCATCACCGACTCGAGCGCGTCGAGCCATTCGCGGGTCTCGTCGGGGTCCAGGTCGGTCATATCGCCTCGGCCTTTCTCGGCATGTGCACCGATGGTAGAGCCGATCTCGGCCGTATGCCGGTCACGCCGCCCCACCGTCGCCGGGCGGCCAGCGCTCCTCGGGCGGCGCCGGGCCCCCGCGCACCACCCGCACCCCCGCGCTGCCGAGGGCGAGGTACGGGGCGAGGGCCGGCCGGCGCCAGTGCTCCCAGTCGCGGCAGGCCGCGTCCGGGTCATCCGGGTTGCGCGAGACCGCGATCGCCAGGGCCTGGGCGTCACCCATCCCGAGGCCCGAGCCGATGCCGGCCTCGGGGTCCATCGCGTGCAGGGCCTCGCCGATCAGCGCCACCCCCGGGACCCACCAGGTGTCGCACGACACCTCGGTCGCCTCGCGGTAGAACCAGTCGTCCGGGCCGACCTCCTCCAGCGGACCGGCTGCGCCCGGAAGCAGCCGGCCGAACGCCTCGCGGTACACGTCGAGGCCCGGCGCCATCGCCTCCTCGGCGCCGCCCGCCGGCCGGGGGATCTGCCAGCCACCCACGGCGCCCCCGGGCCAGCCGAGCATCGTCACCTGGCGGCCGTCGGCGAGGAACCGGATCTCGAAGGGCTCGGCCGGCTCGCGGGGGCTCCGCCACGAGATGGCGGCCGTCCCCGAGGCGTGGACCTCGGCGGCGATGCCCGCCAGATCGCGCACGCCCGAGCGCGCGCCGTCGGCGCCCACCACCAGGTCGGCGGGGATATCGCGGCGGGCGCCGCCCGCCCCCGCCACGACGCAGCCGCGCACCCGGTCGCCCTCACGGATGAGCTCGACGACCTCGCTGTCCCATTCGATGGTCACGCCCTCGCGCAGCATGGCGAGGACCGGCTGCCGCCCCACGCCCACCGCGACCGGCTCGCCGTTGCGGAAGGGGGGGACGTCGCGGCCCATCGACCGGATCGGCGCCAGCAGGCCGAGGTCCTCGAGGGGATCGAACGCCTGGAACGGCAGCATGATCGGCCCCGGCACGACGACCGACTCCGGGCTGCGCTCCAGCACGAGCGGCGTCTTTCCGCGGGCCATCAGCCCGCGCGCGAGCACCAGGCCCGCCATGCCGCCGCCGACGATCACCACCCGCATCGCCCACTCCCGTCGTCCGCTCCTCCTCAACGCTTCCCCTCCGGCCCCGAGGCTACGCACGATCAGAGGGGGAGTGGTCCGCCGAGCAGCCCCACCGCGGCCCCGGCGGCCCCCGCGGCCAGCAGCGTCGACACGACGCCGCGGCGCGCCGCGAACATGAGCACGGCGGCGCCGGCGAGAACGGCGCCCTGCCAGGGCTCGTCCAGCGCCCGCGCGAGGGGTATCGCCGATCCGAGGATCGCCCCGACGGCCGCCGGGCCCGCGCCGTCCAGGAAGGCCCGCGCGCCCGGCGCCGCGATCAGCCGGTCGAAGCGGTCGGCGCCGACGAGGATGAAGGCGAAGGACGGCAGGAAGGCCAGCGCCGCCGCCAGGAGCCCGCCTGGGAGCGCGGCGGCCGCGTAGCCCACCACGGCGACGGTGTGGGTCACCGGGCCGGGCGTCACCTGGCCGAGCGCGACGGCGTTCAGGAACTCGCCGTCGGTCATCCATCCGTGGCGGACGGCATCCGCCTGCATCAGCGGGATGATGACGAAGCCGCCGCCGTAGGAGAGGGCGCCGACCTTCAGGGCCGTCCAGCTCAGCGCGCCCAGCCCCCCCGCCGAGGCGACCCCGCCGGCGGCGAGCAGCAGCGCGCCGGGGTGGAGCGCGCCGAGCCGTGCGCCCGGGCCCGTGCGCCGTCCGATCAGCTCCGCCGCCCCGCACCCGAGCAGCACCAGCACGAGCCACGGTCCGAGGAGCGCCGCCGACGCCGCGCCGAGAGCCGCGTACGCCACCATGCGCGGCCGCTGCCGGGCGCCCATGCGCCTCCACGTGGGCACCAGCAGGCGCAGGCCCGCATCGATCGCCACCACGGCGACCGCGGCTCCGGCGCCCGCTCCGGCCCCCCGCAGCCACGCGGGCGGCGTCCCGCTCAGGAAGAGGGCCGCCAGGGCGAGGATGAGCACGAGCCCGGGGCCGATGAAGCAGAGCCCGCCGAGCACGGCGCCCGCCGCCCCGCGGAGCCTCCAGGCGCAGTAGATGGCGAGCTGGGTCGAGGCCGGTCCGGGCAGCAGGTTGGTCGCCGCGATCGCGTCCTCGAACTGGCGGTCGCCGAGCCACCGGCGGCGTTCGACGCAGAGCTCGCGCAGGAGCGTGACGTGCGCCGGCGGCCCGCCGAAGCCCACGGTGCCGATGCGCCCCCACTGGAGCGCGATCTCCGACAGCGGCACCGGCCGCTCGAGGTCCTCCTGCACCCGGGGGACGCTAGCGGCCCGCCATGCGGCCGACCGGTGACGGCGCCGCCCGCCCCGCGGTGTTTCAGCGCCGGCGCGGGACCTCGGCGATCCGGCTCACGGTCAGCTCGCGGCCCGCGCCGTCGCGCACCACGATCGTGATCCGCAGGCTGCGGAGCGTGCCGATCCGCGCGCGCCGCACGGTGACGGTGGGCCGTGCGGTCCGCCCGGGGCGCAGGACCACCGTCCGCGCCGCCACCGCGCGCCCCTTGAGGGCGCGACCGCCGGCGGTCGGCAGTACGGAGATCCGTGCCGTCGCCCGCTGGTTGGCGCGCAGGCGCAGGTTCACGCGCACCCGGCCCGCGCTCAGCGTCACCGCCGGCCGGGGGACGGAGACCCGCAGGGGCGGACGGCGAGGGACCGGCGAGGTGGCGGGAGCCGGCGCCGGCGCGGGCTCGGTGTCCGGTGCGGCGCCCGGCGCCGGGGCGGGTGCGGCCTCGTCGGGGGCCGCCGGGTCCAGGCGCACCCACGACGCCACCGAGGGCACCCCGTCGGCGTTCAGGGCGAAGAGCATGTAGTAGCCCGGCGGGGCCACGGTCGCGTTCAGGGGGCTGCGTGTGCTGAGGCCGCCCGCGTCGGCGGTCACGTCGAGCGTGATGGCCCTCTGCGACATGTCGACCGCGTGGGTCACGGCGCCCGGGCGCACGAGGGCGACCCGGGTGATGTCGGAGGCGGCGCCCGCGACCGTCACGCGGAAGGGGGCGTCGTAGCGGACGGCCTGGGGGGCCCAGGTGATCTGCGGGCGGGGGCCGTCGAAGAGGTAGGGCGGACTCCAGAGCTGCGCCGTCCGCCCCCCGAGGCTGATGTGCTCGGGGGCGATGTCGCGGTCGTCGCCGGCCGACGCCACCCGGCCGTCGGGCAGCAGCACGGACGTCGAGTGGTAGCTGCGCGCGTCGGCCTCGTCTCCCACCTCCCGCCAGCCCTCGCCGGGTGTGTAGAGCTCGGAGCGGTAGACCGGGTCGGCGTACAGGGAGTCGTAGCGGCGGCCGTATCCCCCGCCGTTGGAGAAGATCGTGCCGTCCGGGAGCAGCACGGTGTTGAAGTGCGCCCGCGGGACGTTGAGATCGAGCTCGGGGTCGGGCTGCCAGCCGTTGTCGGGGTCGTCGAGGTCGAGCACCTCGGCCGACGCCAGGGGGGGTGGGGCGGTGCCCGGGCCGGGGGCCGGGGCGTCGGAGTTGGCGCCTCCCAGCAGCACCACCCGCGTCGAGCCCTCCGGACCCGAGGGCTCGAGCCACGCCGTGCCCCACGAGCGACCCGAGGAGAGACGCGGCTGGCCCACGTCGGGGACGCTGCGGTCGAGGACGTCGGTCCAGATCCAGGTGTCCGTGTCGATGACGGCCGAGTCGTAGACGCCCGGGCCGGCCACCAGCACCTTGTCGCCTCCGTGGCCGAGGGCGGTGGTGTCGGGCAGCAGGAACATGTGCGGATAGAGGCCGATGTCGCGGTGGTCCGGGTACGGGGTCGGCTGACCCGGCCCGTTCGGGGGCAGCTGGCTGACCACCGTGGTCGCCTGGCCGCCGGCGGGCGTGGAGGGGTCGAAGACCTCGACGTCCTGGTTGTTCACCATGCGCGGCGCGTCGCCCGGGCCGCCCGCGCCCTCCTCGCCGCCGGTCTCGTCCCAGCCGCCCACGATCAGCACGCGGCCGTCCGGCAGCTCGGTGAGCGTCGGGTACCAGCGCCCGTGCGCCATGTCGGCGTACCGGGTCCAGGTCTCGGTCCACGGGTCGAAGGTCATCACCCAGGTCCCGCCCTTGAAGCCGTTGCCCTCGCCGATGCCGCCGTTCAGCGGGTACTCCAGGTTGCCGCCCACCACCAGCACCCGCCCGTCGGCGAGGGTCGTCTGGCCGCCGCACCAGAGGTTCGCGGGCCGGTCCGGGCCGGAGGGGTAGGGGACGTCCGGCGGGGGGACCGAGCGGCTCGTGTTGGTGACCGGGTCCCAGACGTGGGCGTTGCCGCCGACGACCGTCTCGTCCTCGGTCGGCCACTTCGGCTGGGAGACGAAGAGCACCTTGTTCGTGGGGAGGACGACCGCGTGGATCGCCGTCGAGGGGATGCCGAGCAGCGGCCCCCAGAGGCCGTCGGGCTGCGTGGGGCCCTGCGGCGCGAGGTCGGCGCCGGCGAGGCGCGCCGAGGCGGTCTCGGCCAGGGTGGGCGGCTCGGCCGGGCAGAGCCAGGCGTTGTCGGCCCGCCAGCCCTCGTCGTCGCAGAGGTCGAGCCGGACGTCGGCGCGGCGGACGGCCGCGGGGTTCGCGCGGATGTGGGCGCGGTTGTGATCGAAGCCGCCGCCCTCGACCCGGTTGAGGAAGGTCGTCGTGTCGGGCAGCGGGTCGGCGCCCACCACCATGGGCGCGACCGCGATGGCGCCCGCCATCGCCGCCGCGCTGATGCTGAGGGCGAGCACGCGCAGGCGGCGCCGCCGTCGTCTGTGTGCGCGGGCCGGCATCCCCTATCCATCGGCATCCGGGGGTGCGGACCTCAGCGACGCGCGCGGCCGCCCGGCGTTGTGCCGGGCCGGGGCCTCCCGGATGATGCGGGATCGCCCGAACCCGATCCGCATCCGGTCCGCCCCCCGCGGCGGACGTCGCACCCCTCGTCCGCGAGATCCCCTACGCCGACCCCGTCGCGCTCTTCGCGCTGGTCGCGGACGACCCCCATGCCGCGCTCCTGCACGGCGGCGACGCGGGCGGGGGGCACTCGTTCATCGGGCTCGACCCCTTCCGCGTGATCGCCGCGCGGGACGGGGTCGTCACCATCGACGGCCGCGCGGTCGATGGTGACCCCTGGGCGGTCCTGCGCGCCGAGCTCGACCGTCACCGCCAGGCGCCCGTGCCCGGCCTGCCGCCCTTCCAGGGCGGTGCGATCGGCTACCTCGGCTACGAGCTGGCCCGCCACCTCGAGGACGTCCCCGCTCCGCCGGCCGACCCCGAGGACTTCCCCGACATGGAGCTGATGCTCTGCGACCTGGTGGTCGCCATCGACCACGGGGCCCGGAGGGCGGTGATCATCTCGAGCGGGCACCCCGAGGCCGAGCCCGCCGCGCGCCGGGCGCGCGCGGCCGCGCGCCTCGCCCACGCCGCCCGGCGGATGGCGGCCGTGGCCCCGCTGGCGCCCCTCGCGGCGCCGTCCGACCCCCCGCGGATCGCGTCCGACGTGTCGCGCGAGGCCTACGAGACCTCCGTGCGCCGCGTGATCGACTACATCCTGGCCGGCGACGTCTTCCAGGCGAACATCTCCCAGCGCTTCGTCGCCGAGCTACCGGCCGGGCTCGGCCCGCTCGACCTCTTCCGGCGCCTCCAGGCGGGCAACCCCGCACCCTTCTCCGCGCACCTCTCGCTCGGCGACGTCGCGCTGGTGTCGAGCTCCCCCGAGCGCTTCCTGCGCCGCGACGGCGATCTGGTGGAGACCCGTCCCATCAAGGGCACCCGTCCGCGGGGCGCCACGCCTGCCGAGGACGACGCGCTCGCGGCCGAGCTCGCCGCCAGCGAGAAGGATCGCGCCGAGAACGTGATGATCGTCGACCTGCTGCGCAACGACCTCTCGCGGGTCTGCCGCGACGGCAGCGTCGAGGTGCCCGAGCTCTGCGCCGTGGAGCGCTTCGCCACGGTCATGCATCTGGTCTCGACCGTCACGGGGCGCCTGCGGCCGGGCGTCGGGGCGGTCGACCTGCTGGCGGCGTGCTTCCCGGGCGGCTCGATCACCGGAGCGCCGAAGATCCGGGCGATGCAGATCATCGCCGAGCTCGAGGCGACCCGCCGGGGCCCCTACTGCGGGGCCATCGGCTACATCGGCTTCGACGGCGCGCTCGACACGAGCATCGTGATCCGCACGTTCGCCATCCGCGGTCGGCGGGTCACGTTCCAGGCGGGTGGCGGGATCGTGGCCGACTCGGTGCCGGCCGACGAGTACGAGGAGACGCTCGCCAAGGCCCGCGCGCTCGTGGCCGCGCTCTCGCCGTGATCGTGGTCGTCGACAACTACGACTCGTTCGTCCACAACCTCGCGCGTTACGTGCGCGAGCTGGGGTGGGAGACGCGGGTCGTCCGCTGCGACGCGGCGACCGTCGACGAGATCGCCGCCATGGAGCCCTCGCACATCGTGCTCTCGCCCGGGCCGTGCACCCCCAACGAGGCAGGGGTGTGCGTGCCGCTGGTGCGACGGCTGGGGCCGGCGATCCCGGTGCTCGGCGTCTGCCTCGGCCATCAGTGCATCGGGCAGGCCTTCGGCGGTCAGATCGTGCGCGCTCGGCGGCCGATGCACGGCAAGGCCTCGCGCATCCGCCACGACGGGGCGGGCGTGTTCGCCGGCCTGCCGGACCCCCTGAGCGCGACCCGGTACCACTCGCTGGTCGTGGAGGCGCGCGACCTGCCCGAGGAGCTCGTGATCACGGCGTGGAGCGAGGAGGGGGAGATCATGGCGCTGCGCCACCACGAGCATCCGATCGTCGGCGTGCAGTTCCACCCCGAGTCGGTGCTCACCGAGCACGGCCATGCCCTGCTGCGCGGCTTCCTCGGCCCGCCGCCGCGCCTGCGGTAGAGCCCGGCGGTTCGCCCGGAACCCCTCCGCGTACGCGCGTCGCCCAATACCTGTACACATGTACATATATCGGCGGCCAGGAGGGGCGGGACATGGTGTGGCTTGCGGTGGTCGTGGCGGGTCTGCTGGAGGTGGGCTTCGCGGTCTGCCTCAAGGCCTCGGACAACTTCACGCGCCCGCTCCCCTCGCTGGGCTTCGTGGTGTTCGCCGCCGCCAGCTTCGGCCTGCTCTCGTGGGCGCTGGCCCGGGGGATCCCGATCGGCAGCGCCTACGCCGCCTGGACCGGGATCGGCGCAGCGGGGACCGCCCTCCTCGGCATGGCGGTCTTCGGTGATCCGGCCTCGCTGGCCCGGGTCGCGGCGATCGCCCTGATCGTCGGGGGCGTCGTCCTCCTGAACGTGTCGGCGACGGGCTCCGCGTGAGCCGCCAGGCCCGGGGCCGGGAGCGCCGCGCGGCCATCGTGGCCGCGGCCGGCCGCGTGCTGATCCGGGACGGGGTGGCCGCGCTGACCCATCGGGGGGTGGCCGACGAGGCCGGGGTGCCCCTCGGGTCGACGACGTACTACTTCGCCGACCGGCAGGAACTGGTTCGCGAGGCGGTGACCTGGCTGCTCGCTCAGGAGCAGGTGCGGCGCGCCGGTGTGGAGGCGTCCGACGGGGATCCCCTCCGCGTGGCGGAGCGGTTGTGCGCGCTCGTGATCCCGCCGGGGTTCTCGGCGCGGACCGAGGTGGCCCTGCTCTACGAGCGGCTGGCCGGCGCCCTGCGCGACCCGGAGCTCGCCCGGCTGCTGGTGGCCGACGCCGTGGATCTGCGGGTCAACGCGGCCCGGCTGCTCGCCCCGATCGGCCTCTCGGAGCGCGCCGACATGGTCGCGAGCCTGCTCGACGGGCGCGTGATCCAGTGGCTCGGCGAGGACACCGAGCGCGCCGCGCTCGCGGCCCGCATCGCGGCCGATCTGCGCTGGCTGACGGCGTCGAGCCCCGGAAAGATCCGCTCGTAGCGGCGAATAGCTCAGCCTCAGGTCGAGGCAGAGATACGGGAGTCAGTCGTCCGGGAGGACGTACGCGAAGCGCGGATCGTCCGGCGGCCCGCTCAGCGGGCCCGCCTCGGCGCCGGGCCGCCACGCAACGACGTCCTCGATGCGGACGGCCAGGGCGAGGTCGCGGTCGGTGACCCCGCCCGCGTCGTGGCTGGAGAGCAGGACCTCCACCCAACCGTAGGAGGCCCGCACCTCGGGGTGGTGCCAGGAGGCCTCGGCGAGGTGGCCCACGGCGGCCACCACCATCAGGGCGCTCTTCCACCCCTGCGTGGTGAACCTCCGCCGGATCACGCCGTCCTCGAAGGTCCAGTGCGGCAGCGACGCGGCCAGCCGCGCGGTGACCTCGTCGCCGCCGTACGGCTGTGCCGCGTCCGCCGTCATCGCCTACTCCCGCGTGTTCCCGTAGCTGTCGTCGTGCACGAGCGCCTTCCAGGTGCGGAAGTTGCGCTGCAGCGCGGGCGCGAGGCCCTTCGGGAACTCCTCGGGGTAGCCGACGGGCGTGATGATCGCCGGATCGACGTCGGCGGGGATGCCGAGGATCTCGCGCAGGCGGTCCTTCTCCCAGCGGATGAAGGCGGTGATCGAGACGGTGCCGAGACCCGCCTCGCGCGCCACCAGCATGAGGTTCTGGAAGGCGAACGACAGGGAGATCAGGTCGTCCTCGTACCCTCCGGGGAACGACTCGGGGTAGCCCCGGGGCACCAGGAGGCCGACGACGAAGGCGGGGACGTGCCGGTACGTCGCCATCACGTTCTCGGCGTAGTCGCGCGCCCAGGCGGCGTGCTCCTCGTCGGAGGCGTCCTTCTGCGGGCGCATCAGCGCGAAGTACTCCGCGCCGCCGGCGATGATGAGCTCGGCCACGGCCAGGCGGGTGGCAGGGTCGCGCACGACCATGAAGCCCCACGCCTGCTGGCCTCCGCCGCTCGGCGCGCGCAGCCCGAGCTTCAGCATCCGGTCGAGCGTCTCGTCGTCGACGGGCCTGTCGGTGTACTTCCTCACGGCGCGGCGCTTGCGGATCGCCTCGGCGAGTTCCATCAGATCCCCCTCGTGCGTGTCATACGTCCCGGGCAGTCTGCCGGACGGCGACGCGCGCGGTCCGATCCCGCCCGGCCCCGCGCGCTCGCGCGGGGCCGGGCCGCGTCAGAACGCGGCCAGCAGCTTCGGGGCGACCTGCTTCTTGCGGCTCATGACGCCGGGCAGGTCGAGGATGCTGTCGGCGGCCGTCACGCCGAAGGCGCGCTCCACCGGGGCGGTGTCGCCGGCCACCAGCAGCTCGGTGCTGCGGTCGACGATGTCGGTCACCATCAGGGCGTAGAGGATGTAGTCCTGCCGCTCGCGCACGTCCTCGAGCGCGTCGAGGAGCTCGGCGCTGCGGTTGTGCAGGCTGCGGCCCACCGTCTCGATCTGCGCGACGCACAGGCGCTTGCCGGGGCGCACCTCGTACTCCTTGGAGTCGCGCCGGATGATGTCGGAGGCCGGGACGTCCCCGACGTCGGAGGACGCCTCGAACAACTCGGTGCCGAACTCGCGGGCGTTCACTCCGACGAGCTCCTCGAGGTACGACACCACCTGGTGATCGCGCTCGGTGGTCGTGGGCGACGTCAGGATGACCGTGTCCGAGAGGATCGCCGACAGCAGCATCATGGCGGTGGGCCGCTGGGGCTCGCGCCCGTGCGAGCGGAACCGCTCGACCACCAGGGTGGCGGTGCTGCCCACCGGGTCGAAGGTGGCGGCCACCGGGAAGCGGGTCTCGATCGAGCCGATGTGGTGATGGTCGAGGATCTCGACGATGTGCGCCTGCTCGATGCCGGGGACGCTCTGGGCCTGCTCGGCGTGATCGACCAGCAGCACCTGCCGCGGCGTGGGGTTCACCAGCTCCGAGCGCGTGATCAGGCCCACCGGTGCGCCGTGCTCGTCCACCACGATCGCGGCGCTGTAGTGGACCTCGCGCATCCGGTCGGTGACGTCGCTCAGCAGGTCGTCGGCCTCGCACACCAGCGGGTCGCGGCTCATCACCTCGCGCACCGGCACCGACAGCGAGACCAGGCGGCCCGTCACGTAGGAGTCGAGCGGGGAGAGGACGATCCCGGTACCGCTCGTCTTGGCGAGGGCGATCACGTCCTCGTCGGGCATCGAGTCGTACGGGGTGACCACGAGGGCGACGCCGAGCTCGACGGCGCGTCGCTGCGCGTCGGTGCGGTTCCCCACCACCACGATGTCGTTCTCGCCCATCGTGTTGCCCATCGTCTCGGAGTCGACCGTCACCGCCCAGAGGCGGCCGTTGAGGCGGCGGGTCGGCGGCACGATCATCCGGCCGCCCAGCACCGCGACGATCAGCTCCACCGACGCGGGCCGGTCGGCGAAGCTCGAGGGCTCGCCCGACTCCTTGATGTAGCGCCGGGCCAGGTCGCGGGCGGTCAGGATGCCCACCACCGAGCCCTCGTCGTCGACGATCGGGATCAGGTCGAGGTCGGCCTTCTGCATCGCGATGCCGACCTCGCGCAGCGAGGCGGTGTGGTTCGCCGTCGGATGGTCGGGGCTCATCACGTCCTGGGCCCGCAGCATCACATGGTCGAGGAACTCGGGCTCGGGCGCGCCGCTGCGCTCCAGCGCCCAGCGGGCCTGCGCGTTGATCTCACCGAGGCGGACGGGCACGTAGCGGGCCGCCGGGTCGAGCCGCCCGCGCAACTCGGCGTAGCCCATCGCCGAGGCGATCGAGTCCATGTCCGGGTTGCGGTGACCGGTGACGTAGATCGTTGTCACGCATCAGTTCCTTGCCGAGGGGACGAATCCGACCCGGGAGATTGTCACATGAGGCGCGCCGTGCGGATCAGGCGAAGCAGCCGACCTCGATCCCCGAACCCGCCAGGGCCGAGATGTACAGGGGGTCGAACGCGGCGCCGGCGTCCTTCCAGAGGATCTCGAAGGCGACGTCCGGGTCGAGCGGCCGCCGGTAGGGGCGGTCGGCGGTGAGGGCGTCGAAGACGTCCGCCACGGCGAGGATCCGCGCCTCGGGGGACAGGTGCTCGGCCCCGACCCCGCGGTGGTAGCCGCGGCCGTCGAGGCGCTCGTGGTGGGCCGCGGCGGCCTCGGCGATGTCCGCGAAGGGGGTGATCCGGGAGAGGATCTGGAAGGTGTAGAGGGGGTGGAGCCGCACCGCCGTGAACTCCTCGTCGGTCAGCTTGGCGGGCTTGTCGAGGATCCGGTTGGAGACGCCGAGCTTGCCGATGTCGTGCAGCAGCGCGGCGCGTCGCAGGGCGCGCACGCGCTCGTCGTCGAAGCCCGCCTCGCGGCCGATCGCCACCGCATAGGCGGCGACCCCGACCGAGTGGCTCGCCGTGTAGGGCGACTTGGCGTCGATCACCTGGGCGAAGGCCTCGGCGACCCGGTCGAGCCCCGCCTCGTCGGCGAGGGCGAGGCCGGCCGCGGGCTCCAGATCGCGCAGCACCTCGGCCGCCGTGTCGTCGACGATCCGCATCCAGAGCGGGTCGTCGGGGCCGATCGCGAGGAACACGTCGGCGATCTCCGGGTCGAACCAGCGCCCACGCCGCGCGCGGACGACGTCGATCGCCGCCTCGGGCCCGCCGGCCGACATGAAGACCTCGGCCGTCTGCGCCAGGCAGGTGATGCGCGAGATCAGGGGGATCGCGTCGCCCACCAGGCCGTCGGGCCGCCCGCTGCCGTCCCAGTGCTCGTCGAGCGCCCTCACGGCCTCCGCGGCCTCGGCCGAGAAGCCCATCTGGGCGACGATCCTCGCGCCGCGGTCGCAGCGGGCCTCGTTGAGCTCGGACGCCTCCTTGCGGATCGTCCAGAGCGCGCGCAGCAGCTTGCCCGCCTTCGCGACGCCCGAGGAGTCCGGAGCGACGTTCCTGGCGGCGTAGCGCACGAAGTCCGAGCCGCTGGTCCATTCGACGAACGAGAACTCGCGCTTCAGCTCCCGGTCGTCGGTGTCGAACAGCTCCGCCATGCGCGCCGAGCTGCTCGAGCAGCCGGCGTCCTTCAGCAGGGCGGCGTAGAAGAGGTCCTGGCGCATCCGCGCCGGGAGGTCGAGCCGTTCGGCGATCTCCATCGAGATCATGCAGCTGCGCTGGGAGTGCCCGACGGGCTGTCCCTCCGTGAGGTCCAGCGCGTGCGACAGGGCGCCGATGATCTCGGACAGCCTGAACGCGACCGATGACTCGACGGATGTGCTCATGGGCGTGGGCCTCCCGGGTATGGCGGCCCAGCGGCCGGCGCGACGGCGGTCATCTCCAGGGAAGTCGGCATCCCCGGCCCCGTCTGAACCCCTTCGGCGCCGAGCGGCGTCCGCGGGAACCCGCTCATCGGCGTCGACCACTAGACCTTCGTCGCCTTGGGAAACCGCCACCCGGCTGCGATCGTCCCGCCACGATGCAGCCCCTGCCGGTCCGATGACCACCCACGACGCGGTCGCCCTGCTCCTGGCGGGCGTGGCCCTGGCGGCCTGCGGGCTGATGCTCCTCGGCATCGCGCGTCGTCGCCTGCCGGGGGGTGTCGGCCTCGCCGCGATGAGCGCGAGCCTCGCGGTCTGGGCGGCGTCGAACGCCGTGCAGACCGCGTCGGGCGAGCGGTGGCTGAAGCGGCTCACCATCGACGTCACGTTCACCGCCATCTGCGCCCTGATGCTCTCGATCTGGCTCGGCATGACGGCGCTCGCCGGCGCTCCGCGCATGACGCGGTGGCGGTGGCTCGCGGTGGCGTCGCCGGTGCCGGTCACGCTGCTGCTCACCTGGACCGGCTGGGGCGGCCTGATGTTCCAGGAGCTGATGATCCCCGACGGCCAGGGCCCGATCGACAACCGGCCCGGCCCGTGGTTCGCCGTGCACGCCCTCTGGGCCTACACGTTGATCGTCGCCGGGCTCGGGCTCTTCGCGCGGACGGCGCTCCGCGCCCCCCGTCGCTACCGGCGGCAGGCCCTGCTGATGATCGCGATCGTGGGGCTCCCGCTGGCGGCCAACGCTGCGTCGATCACGCGCCTGCACGACTTCGGCGGCTACGACCCGACCCCCGTCGCGCTGCTGGTGACGGTGGCCGGCCTCTTCTGGGGCGTCTGGCGGATGCGGCTGATCGACGCGCAGCTCGGGCTGCTGCCGGTCGCGCGGGACCTCGTCGTGGAGGCCATGGCCGACGGGGTCGTCGTGGTCGACGGCCGTGGGCGGGTGCTCGACCTCAACCCGTCGGCCGCCCGGCTGCTCGATGCCGACGCCGATGCCGCCGTCGGCCGCCTCGCGGGCGACCTCATCGAGGCCTGGGAGACCGCGCGCTCCGCGCACGTCTGGGAGTACGCGGTGGCCGCCGGCGGGGAGGAGCGCGTACTGGAGGCCACGGTCGACCCGATCGACCGCGCCGACCCCCACTCGCCGTGCGTGGTGATGCTGCGGGACGTCACCGAGCGGCGCAGGGCCGAGGAGACGCTCGCCGAGAGCGCCCGCCGCCACCGCCACCAGTCGCGTCACGATCCCCTCACCGGGCTCGCCAACCGCATCCTCCTGTTCGAGCGGCTGCGCGAGGAGCTCGCGGGCGATCCGCCCGGCGCGCGGGGGCCCGCGCTGCTGATCCTCGACCTCGACGGCTTCAAGGACCTCAACGACACCTTCGGCCACCGCGCCGGCGACGAGGTGCTCCAGGAGCTCGGCGCCCGCCTCACGCGCGCCGCGGGTCCCGAGGCGACGGTGGCCCGGCTCGCCGGCGACGAGTTCGCGGTGCTGCTGCCCGGCGACGACCACCAGGCCGCCCTGGCCGTGGCCCTCCGGCTGCGCGAGGTGCTGCGGGTGGCCTTCCCGGTGGAGGGCACGGAGGTGCGCCTCGGGGGGAGCATCGGCGTCGCCCACGCGCCCGCGCACGGGCGGGAGGCCGACGACCTCGTCCACGCCGCCGACGTCGCCATGTACCACGCCAAGAGGAACGCCACGGGCGTGGCCGTCTACGCGTCATCGACCGACGTGCGCCGCCCCGACCGGCTGATCCTGCGCCAGGAGCTGCGCGCCGCGATCGGAGCGGGTGAGCTGGAGGTGCACTACCAGCCTCAGAGCACCCACGACGGCCGCCTGGTCGGCGCGGAGGCGCTGGTGCGCTGGCGCCATCCCGAGCGCGGCCTGCTGATGCCGCACGACTTCCTCCAGCTCGCCGAGGAGAGCGACCTGATCTGCGAGCTCACCGACGCCGTGCTCGCCATCGCCCTCGGCGACGCCGCCCGCTGGGACGCCCCGGGGATCGGCATCCGCATCGCGGTGAACATCTCGGCGCGCGACCTGCGCGACCCGCGGCTGCGGGAGCGCATCACCCGCGCCCTGGCGGCGAGCGGCGTCGCGGCGAGCGGCCTGACGCTGGAGGTGACCGAGAACGGACTCGCCACGGCGCTCGACGCCGCCCAGCACCTGGTCGCGCTCCGCGAGGACGGCGTGCGCGTCTCGCTCGACGACTTCGGCACCGGCTTCGCGCCCCTGGCGACCCTGCGCGAGATGCCCGTGGACGAGCTGAAGATCGATCGCAGCTTCGTCCGCGGCATCGACGACATCGATCGCGACGCCGCGCTGGTGGGCGGGTTGATCCGCCTCGGCCACGACCTCGGCCTCACCGTCGTGGCGGAGGGCGTCGAGACGCGGAGCGGCGCCGATCACCTGGGCGCGCTCGACTGCGACGTGCTCCAGGGCTACCTGGTCGGTCGCCCCCGCCCGGCGGGCGATCCGCTGACGCCGCCGGCCTCGCTGCTCACGGCGTAGGCCCGGCCCCCGCCAGCGTCGCGGCGAGGCCCTCGACCAGCAGCCGCACGTGTCCCTGCACGGCCGCGGCCTGGCCGATCGCGTCCTGCGTCTCCAGGTCGACCATCTCACCGCCCGATCCGCGGGCCGACGCCTTCGCGTGGCGGTCGAGTGAGAAGATCAGCCGGGCCAGCTCGCGCTGGTGGGCGCCCATCCACGCGAGCGTCCCCTCCCCGAGGCCGTCCTCCGCCGGCCCGAGGCGCAGCTCGAGCCCGAGCAGGAAGACCCGGATGAGGCCTCCGATCCGGACCCGGCGCTCCAGCCCGGCGTCGAGGGAGGGGTCGCTGCCGGGGCGCACGCCGAACTGCAGGTGCTCCTCGAGCGCGATCGCGCCGATGCCGGTCTCGAGGTGCTCGTCGTAGAGGTCCCGGTTCTCCTCGAACCACCCCGGCAGGTCGTCGGCGTACCCGGCGGCGCGCGCCGCGAGGGCCGGCTCGGCGGTCGCCGCGATGGCGGTGGCGAGGAAGCGCAGGTGCGCGCGGATGGCCGCGTCGTCGCCCGGCGCCGGGGTGGGGTCGTCGCCCTGCTCGTCGGCCACCAGCCGGCGCAGGACATCCCCGTGCTCGCGCATCCACGCGAGGGCGCGCGCGGCGGAGAGCGGCTCGCTCACGAGAGGCCGGCGCCCTTGTCGCGGTTGCAGGGGGCGCACAGGAGCTGGAGGTTCCCGAGGGTCGACGCGCCGCCCAGGGCGACCGGGATGACGTGGTCGAACTGCAGGAGCTCGTCGGAGCCGCAGGCGACGCAGCGCCCGCCGTCGCGGCGGAAGACCTCCCGGCGCACGTCCTCCGGGATCGGTTCGCGGCGCGGGCCGGCCGCCTCGCCCTCGGCGATCATCATGTCCTTGGCCCGCTCGATCCGGCGCCGCAGGCGCCGCTCGCGCTCGTGGATCAGCGCCCGCACCTCGTCGGCCTCCAGGCCGTCGTCCTCCCAGAAGAAACGGCCCTGGAACATCCACCACGTGCGGCGCTCGTCCTCGGCGACGGGCACGGGGGCCGACTCCTGCTCACGCAGGATCGCCCGGTGGGCGCCGCCTGAGATGAACGCGAACTCGCGTCGCCCCGAGACGAACCGCCGGCGCATGAAGCCGGGCTCGAATCGCGCGTTGGTGTCCTCCCTGAGCACGGTGGAGCGGCACGCTAGTCGGGCGCCCGGACGGACGGCGGCGTCAGCCGTCCTCGCGCCCGGGCTTCTCGAGCAGCTCGGGCCGCATCGTGTTGACCGCGAACCAGAGGCCTCCGACGATGCCGCCCGCCAGGATCGCCCCGAGGCCGATGAGCACCCCGGCGATGGTGTATCCGAGCGCGGACATGCGCCGAGTCTAGCCCCATGTCCAGGTCGGTTCCCGTCCGGGTGGAGGGCGGCGGGCGCGCGCCCTCCTCGTACGGTGCCCCCATGGACACGACGATCGCATCCCAGGTGCTCGGCCTGCCGACGGCCCGCCCCGCCCGGGACGACCTCGTGACCGCCTGGCGGCGGTACGCCCGGGCCCACCACCCCGACCGCTGCCCCGGCGACGCCGGCGCCGCCTGGCGCTTCGCCACCGGCCGGGAGGCCTTCGAGACCCTGATCGACCAGGCGATCGCCTCCGCCCCGGTGAGGCCCGTGTCGTACGGCAACACCGGCGTCGTGCGCGGCCCGGGGGCCTCGAGGGCGCTGCCCTACGAGATGCGGCCGCTCCACACCCGGGAGTGGCGCGCCTGACGCTCGCCGGGCCCGCCCCCGCCGCTCGGCGGGACGGTCCAATTGGACCTCGACGTATCGTCCAATTGAACCGGCACCCCGAAGCGCCTGGAAAACACCGGTTTCGGTGGGCCGGGTGGAACGGACGGGGCGCAGAAGGCGTCGTCGTCCTGTGACGCCTCGGGTCGGTGGGCCCGGCACGGGATGGCTCGCCAACCGGGCGGGCGGGCCACTAGCCTGGTGTCATCGCGACGCACTCCGACAGCCCCGTGATCGGCATCTGCTCCGCGATGGAGCCGGCCCGGTGGTCCGTGTGGCACCTGCCCGCGGCGCTCGTGCCGATGAACTACATCCAGCAGGTGCAGGCGGCGGGCGCCGTCGCCGTGCTGATCCCGCCCGACCCCTCGCTCGTCGACGAGCCCGGCCGCGTGCTCGACCGGCTCGACGGCCTGCTGCTGGTGGGCGGGGCCGACGTCGATGCCGCGGCCTACGGGGCCGAGCCGCATCCGGAGAACGACCCGCCGATCGCGCTGCGCGACGCCGTGGAGACGTCGCTCGTGCGCGAAGCGACCGCGCGCGGGCTCCCGGTGCTCGGCATCTGCCGCGGGGCCCAGATCATCAACGTCGCCGGCGGCGGGACGCTGCGCCAGCATCTGCCCGACGACCTCGGCCACCAGGAGCACCGGCGCCAGATCGGGCGCTTCGAGGGCAACGAGCACGACGTGCGCGTGGAGGACGGGACCCGGGCGCTCGAGGCGACCGGGGAGGCGATGCACCGCGTGACGTCGCACCACCACCAGGCGATCGACGCGCCGGGGCGGGGGCTCCGCGTCACCGCGCGGTCGGTCGACGACGACCTGCCCGAGGCGGTCGAGTCGACCGGCCCGGGATGGGTGCTCGGCGTGCAGTGGCACCCCGAGGCCGACCCGCGCAGCCGTGTCATCGCCGCCCTCGTCAGGGCGGCGCGCAACACGGGGAGCGAGGACGTGGATCGGGAAGAAGGGGGCGACTCCCCGATCCCCGTCGCTCACCAAGACGAACGGAGCTGACCCGGTAGGCAGTGCACTCCACTCCGCTCGCACCCCCAGTCTCGACATCGCCCCGGGCCGGGGCCTTGGCCGCGCGTCCAGTCTCAGGGGTGCGGGTTTGCTCCCTCGGTCGGGGGCCGGCGTGCTTCACTCGGCCCGTACACGGGCGGACGACGAGGGGGGAGACGAGGATGGAGATCGCGATCCGGCACGACCCGAGCTTCGCGGTGGCGCGGTGCACGCTCGGCGGAGGTGAGATCGTCCGCGCCGAGTCCGGCGCGATGATGGCGACCTCGGACGGGGTGGCGATCGAGGCGGCCATGCAGGGCGGGCTGATGAAGTCGCTCAGGCGGGGCGTCCTCGGCGGGGAGTCGTTCTTCGTCACCACCTACACCGCGCCCGCCAACGGGGGCTGGGTGGACGTCGCGGCGAATCTGCCCGGCGACATGACGACCGTCGAGATCACCGACAGGCCGCTCCTGATCCAGCGCGGCTCCTACATCGCCTCGGAGTCGGGCGTCGACATCGACACCCGGTGGGGCGGCGTCAAGTCGCTCGTCGGCGGGGAGGGGGGCTTCCTCCTGAGGGCGACCGGCGGCGGCACCGTGGTGCTGTCCTGCTACGGCGCCCTCGACCGCATCCGACTCGCCGAGGGGGAGACCATCGTCGTCGACTCGGGGCACATGGTCGCCTTCGACGAGGGCGTGACCTTCGACCTGCGCCGCGCGGCGGGCGGGAAGACGATGCAGTCGCTCAAGAGCGGCGAGGGCTTCGTCTTCGACTTCCGCGGGCCGGGCGAGGTGATGGTGCAGAGCCGCAACCCCGCCGCTCTGATCCAGTGGCTCACGACGGCGCTGCCCTTCTCGCGGGCCTAGTGGAGCGTCCACCAACGTTGCTGGTGTTCCGGCCGCGAAAATCCCGCTCGCATAGCTGAGGCTATGCGTTCGACCGAGGACGCAGCATCCGCGATGATTCGCAGCGAGCCAGAACCCGGCGAAGGTCGGTTGACGCTCCACTAGCGCCCCGGCCCGGCGCCCCGGTCTAGCGTCCCGTGCGCGGGCCGCAGCCGCCGGCGTCGCCGGGGCCGTCCCGGCCGGGCGGTTCGACGGTCTCCGCGGCCGGCGGCGCCTCGTCCCCGGTCTCCGCGGCGGGCGGCGCTGCGTCCGCGGAGTCGCCCTTTGAGTCGCCCTTGGAGTCGCCCTTGGGCGGGTCCTTCTTCGGGGGCTCGGCGGCCGGGTCGCCCGGAGCCGACGGATCGGCCGGGGGCTCGGCGGTCGCCGGCGGATCCCCGGGCGATCCCCCGGCGTCCGACGGGTCGCCCGGCGGCGGATCCATGACGGGCGGCTCCCCGGCCGGCGGTGCGCCCGGGTCCACGCCGCCCGGCAGCGGCGCGACCGGTGGGGCGGGGTGGGGCGCGGGTCCGGCGGCGATCCCCGCGGGCGGGGGCGCGACGGCCACCGGTGTCGCGGCGGGCGCCGTCACGGGGGTGAGCGGCGCCGCCACGGGCGCGGCCGGCGCGACCGACGGGCGCGGGCGGGTCACAGGTGCCGTGCGCGGCTGCGGGCCGGCCACGGGCGCGTCCGTCCGGACCGGCGGCGCCACCCGCTCCACGACCGCCGCGGGGCGGACGCCGCCCGACCCGGCGCTCGCCGGGGTCGTGCGCGCCTGGGTGGCCGCGGGCGACGACGACGGCGGCGCCGCCGGCGCAGGCACCCGCGTGACGATCGCCGGGCGGTCGACGACCACGTCGAGGTCGCGGGGGGCGGTCCCCCCGGACTGGGTGGTGAGGGCGACGGCCAGCGCGAGCAGGCCGCACACCGTGGTCGCGGCGACGGCGCAGGCGACCACGGCCAGGCGGCGTCCGCCGCCGGCAGCGCTCACGCGCGGGCCTTGAGGGAGATCAACGCCTCGACCGCGCGCGGCCAGAACTGGGCGCCCGCGCAGGCGCGGCATTCGAGGATGGCATCGGCCGGAGGTGTGGGCACGGTCGTGTAGGGGCGCTCCGAGGTCATGACGTCCCAGGCGTCGGCGAGGGCCATGATCCTGGCGCCCTCGGGGCAGTCCTCCGCCATGAGGCGGTCAGGATAGCCGTTCCCGTCCCAGCGTTCGTGGTGGCTCCGGACCCAGGACACCTGCTCCTCGGTGAGGGCCTCGCTGACGATCTGGGCGCCGAGCGCCGCATGCTCCTTGACGACGTCGTACTCCGGCGGCGTGAGGGGCCCCGGCTTGAAGAGGATCGCGTCCGGCACGCCGATCTTGCCGACGTCGTGCACGAGCCCGGCCTCGCGCAGCAGCGCGGCCCGCTCGGGCGGCCAGCCGAGCGCCTCCGCCAGCTCCAGGCAGAGGTCGGCGACCCTCTCGGAGTGGCGACGGGTGGACCGGTCCTTCGCGTCGACCACGCGCGCGAGCAGGCGGATGCTGACCATAGCCTGCTGGCGCTCCAGGCGCTCGGCCTCCTCGTCGGCCGACAGCGAGGCCACGGCGTCGGGGGAGTAGCGGACCACGATGTCCCGGCCGCGGTGCTTGGCCCAGTAGAGCGCCCCATCGGCGAGGCGGTAGAGCGTGTCGGCATCGGGCCCGCGCGCGAGGTCGCACACGCCGGCGGACATCGTCATGGCCCCCACGGAGGGGAAGGTGGCGGCCGCCACCGCACGGCGGATGCGCTCGGCGGCGCGGAAGGCCTCGTCCTCGTCCGCCTCGGGGAGGATCATCGCGAACTCCTCGCCCCCCACCCGCGCGACCAGCTCGCCGGTGCGCGTCTGGCTCTCGAATATCCGCGCCGCGTGCTCGAGCACGCGGTCGCCCATCTGGTGGCCGTGCAGGTCGTTGACCCGCTTGAAGTGGTCGAGGTCCATGAGCACCAGCGCCAGCCCGCGGCCGTGGCGGCGGGCCCGCTCGACCTCGGTCCGGAGCCTCTCGTGGAACGTGCGGTGGTTCGCCAGCCCGGTGAGGGGGTCGATGGCCGCCAGCTCCTCGGCCGCCGCGAGGCTCTCGAGGGTCTGTGCCTCGAGCCGCTTGCGCGCCGTGACGTCGCGGAAGGTGACGACGGCCCCCGTCGCTGGGCCGTCGGCGATCGGGCTCGTGGAGTACTCGCCCGGGAAGCTCGTCCCGTCGCGGCGACGCAGCGTCTCCTCGCCCGAGGTGGCGCGGCCCTCCCGGAGCGCGGGGCCGAGGGAGGGGAGGACGCCGTCGCCGATCTCGCGCCCGGTGAGCTCCTCGACGCTCCAGCCCAGCATCCGCGCGGCGGCCGGGTTCACGAAGGCGGCGCGGCCGGCCGCGTCGACGCCGATGATGCCGTCTCCCGCCGCCGACAGGATCAGGTCGTGGCGCACCCGCAGCCGGGCGAGCTCGTCCCGCGCGTCCCGCTCGCGGCCGGCCGACTCCACGAACAGCAGTGCCACCACCACGGCCAGCAGCACGCCGGCGGTGGCCACGGCGACCGGCAGCGCGGCGGAGGGCCCGGCCACACCCGAAACGGCGACGCTCCAGCGCCGTCCTGCGGCGTCGATGGTGCCGTCCACCGGGACCTCCGGCGCGGGGTCGCCGATCACGACGGCGTCGCCGTCGCGCACGTGGATGCGCGTGTCCTGGGGGAGCCCCGCCAGCGCGGCCTCCTCCAGCGCGTCGAGCCGGCACGTGCCGCTGACGAAGCCGCGCAGGGCGGCCCGGCGCTGCTCCACGGTCGCGATCTCCGCGCCGCGGGCGTAGACCGCGGCGACGGTGACCACGAAGCGGTCGCCGTCGTCGGCCGTGAAGGGGCCGCTCATGCGCGGCATCGCGAGGTCGCGGGCGGCATCGGCGACGCCACGGGCCTCGGCACGCGCCCTCTCGGAGAGGGTGGCGGGCGCGTCCGCCGCGCCCGCGAGGAACCCCGGCTCCCCGCCGATCGGCGTCCATGCGAGCTGCTCGAGGGACGGCTGCCGCTCGAGCGGCGCGGCCGTGAAGCGGTCGAAGTCGTCCCTGGTGACCTCGTCGGACGACTCGAAGAAGGCCCGGAGGTCCTCGATGCTGGCTGCGGAGGCGTCGAGCTCGTCGGCCAGCGCGCGGATCGCCGGACCGGCGACGGCCGCGCGTGCGTCATCGGACCGGTCGGCGGCGTCGCGCACCGCGGCCGCGGTCGCGAGGACGGTCGCGACGAGGATCGCCGCCACGACGGCGGCACCCAGCCATGTCAGGGAACGCCGTCTCACGGTCCTCCGGTCTCCGGCCGGGCACGGCCGGCCGGCGGGCGGCGGTCAGTCTGCCACGCCCGACGCCTATCCTCGCCGGGGTGCTGGTCCTCTTCGACATCGACGGGACGCTTCTCCTCGGGACGCCGCGGGCGCACACCGAGGCCTTCGTGCGCGCCGCCGGGGACGTCTTCGGCGTCGTGGTCACCGTGGCCGACGTGACGGCGATCGGGCCCGCCGGCCGGACCGACCGCGAGATCGCCCGGCTCGTGCTGCGCCGGGCCCGCGTGCCCGACGCCGAGATCGACCGCGGGATGACGTCCTGGATCGCGCGCCTCGCCGGGCTCTATCCGGAGCTCGACGCCGTCCACCCCTCCCAGGCCATCGCGCCCGGCGCCGATGCGGCGCTGACCGCGCTGTCCGCGCGCGGCGCATCGCTGGCGCTCCTGACCGGCAATATCGAGCCGCTCGCCCACGCCAAGATGGCCCGCGCCGGCCTCGGCAGGCACTTCGCGCGCGGCCAGGGCGCCTTCGGCTCGGATCACGAGAGCCGCGACGCGCTCGTGCCCATCGCGGCCCGGCGCGCCGGCGGGGCGACCGCCGTCGTGGTGGTGGGCGACACGCCGCGCGACATCGCATGCGCCCGCGCCGGCGGCGCACGATGTGTCGCGGTGACCACGGGCGCGTTCGACGCCGCGGCGCTCCACGGGGCCGACGCGGTGGTGGACGGGCTGGACGGCGTCGCCGAGGTCATCTCGGGCTGGCTGTGAGCGTCGCTCAGAGGCCGAGGGCCGTCACCGCGGCGTCGTAGGCCCGGACCTCGCAGTCGGTGCGCCGCCCGAGGAGCGCGCGCACCTGCTCGCCGCCGATCGTCCCGGACACCAGCATCGTCGCGCCGTCGTCGTCCGCGGCGGCGACGCACTCCTCGTCCTCCTCGGCCGCCCCGATCGCCGCCAGGACCCCGGCGCACGCGTCGCGGTCGGCCACCGCGCAGTCGAGATCCAGCCGGAAGTCCGCCGCACCGGCGGCGGCGAGGGTGACCGAGAGCCGGTCCGGTGGGACGGGCTCCGTGGAGCCGGTGGCCGTCGCGCCCCCGCCGCCGCAGGCCGCCGTGACGGCGACCGCGGCGCTCAAGAGCACCGCCGCCGCGGACGACCTCCACAGACGTGGGACTCCCCCGAGGCGCGACACCCCGTGATCTCCTCTCATCCCTGGCCGCTCCATCCCCGGGTCAGGATGACGGACCCCCCGCGCCCCCGCCGCGGTTCGCGGCGGCCCTCTGGTGCGACCGGTGCGGCGCGCCACGCAACCTGGGCACCGCCGCCTGCCCGGGGTGCCGCCTCCTGGCCGAGTCGCGGGAGCGGATCGTCACCTATCTGGCCCGCCACGGCATGCCCTCCGGCGGCGCGATGGAGCTGGCGCGCCTCGCCGAGGTGCCGCTCCGCGCCGTCGGCGACTTGATGGCCGCCGGCCGCGCTCAGGGGATCTCGGCCACCGCGAGATAGCTGGTCTGCGCCGGCCCGGCCTCGGGCGGGCCGTAGGCGAGCACCACGACATCGCCCGACGACAGGCCGGCGACCTCCTTCGCGCGTGCCATCAGGGCGTTGCGGTGGAGATCGAGGGTCTCGCTGCGGGGTGGGAGCCACGCCGGCACGACCCCCCACTCCAGCGCGAGCTGCCGCCGCACGCGGTCGTCCTCCGAGAGTGCGATCACGGGCAGGTGGGGCCGGTACTTCGCCGCCGACCGGGCGGCGCCGCCGCTCACCGTCGAGACGATCAGGGCGACGGCGGAGACCTGGTGGGCGAGGTGGACGGCCGACTGCATCACCGCCTCGGCCCGGTTGGGCACCGGCGCCGTCACGACCAGCGACAGCAGCGGCCCCTTCTCGGCCTCCTCGGCGATCTCGGCCATGGCGCGGACGGCCTCGACCGGGTACGTGCCGACCGTCGTCTCCCCGGAGAGCATCACCGCCGAGGTGCCGTCGAGGATGGCGTTGGCGACGTCGGTGGCCTCCGCCCGCGTCGGCTCGGGCTGGGAGATCATCGACTCCAGCATCTGGGTCGCCGTGATGACCAGCTTGCCGTCGAGGCCCGCGCGGCGGATCACCTGCTTCTGCATCAGCGGCACGCGGGCCACGCCGGCCTCGACGCCCAGGTCGCCGCGGGCGACCATCACGCCGTCCGAGACGGCGACGATCTCGTCGATCGCGTCGACGGCCTCCACCTTCTCGATCTTCGCGATCACGCGGGCGTGGCTCCCCATGGAGTCCAGAGCGCCGCGGAGGCGCCGCACGTCCTGGCCCGAGCGCACGAACGAGAGCGCGACGATGTCGGCCTCGAGCTCGACGGCCACGGCCAGGTCGGCGAGGTCCTGCGCGCTCAGGGTCGACGACGGCGTCTGCACGTAGGTCAGGAAGATCCCCTTGCGCGGCCCGATCGCGCCGGGCCGCTCGCACCGGGCCAGGACGACACCCTCGTCCGGGCGCGCCTCGGTCACCGCGAGCCGGGGCGTGCCGTCGCCGATCACGATCTCCGAGCGGCCGACGGTCACGGCCTCGGCGAGCCCGGGCCAGATCACCGGCACGGCGCCGCTCGGGAGGTCGTCGCCGACCGAGAAGGTGACCATCTCCCCCGCGGTGACCTGCCGGGGGCGCACGGCGGAGCCGAGGCGCATCTTGGGACCGGCCAGGTCGAAGAGCAGCGCCAGCGGACGACCCGCGCGCTCGGCGGCGGCGTGCAGCTGGGCCGCCCGCTCGCGCCAGCGGTCGGCCGTGTCGTGGGCGCAGTTGATGCGCCCGCCGTCCATCCCGGCGGCCACGAGGTCGTCCATCACGCCGGCCGGATCGGTGGAGGGTCCGAGGGTGGCGAGGATCTTGGTCCGTCGGCGATGCACGGCGGCACGGTGTCAGTCCCACGGGCCCGCGTCTACCCTTGAGGTGTGTCGACGCGCTTCCGTGTCACCGACGTCCCGGGCGATCGCCCCCTGGTGGAGAAGCGCGGCGACCCGGCGGCGATCGCCCGCGAGGCGGCCGCGCTGCGCGCCCTGGCCGGCAGGCCCTGGCTGCCCGAGCTCGTCGATGCGGGGCCCGGTTGGATGGTCTCGACCCGCCTCCCCGGCGCTCCGCGGGCCATCGCCGCCGTGACCCCCGCGGAGGCGACGCGGCTGGGTGCCGTGCTGCGCGAGGTGCACGAGAGCCGGCGGGGGCGCACGGGGGGGCTGTGGTCGTGGGACGCGCCCGCCGCCTCGCTCGAGGAGTACGGGAGGGCCCGCGCGCGCGACACCGCCGCGATGCTCGCCGGTCGCGACGAGGCGGGCCTCGTGCGCGCGGCGCTCGCCCTCCCGCCGCCGGGCGCGGGCGGTGGCGAGCCGTTCCGCCTGCTCCATGGCGACCTCGTGGAGGCCAACGTCGTCTGGGGCCCCGGCGGCCCCGGCATCGTCGACTGGGAGTTCTCGAGGATGGGCGATCCGGCGGAGGACCTGGCGTACCTCATCGAGCTGAACGGCCTCGGCGACGCGGTCGCCGCGGCGGTGGTCGCCGGCTACGCCCACGAGGGCATGGCGGGCCGGATCGCGGCCTGGCGACCGCTCGTGGCCGCCGATGCCGGGGCCTGGTACCTGACGGAGGGCATGGTCCGCGAGGGGCTCGCGCTGCTGCGACGCGCACAGGCGCTGGCGGGTGCCGCGCCCTGAGCGCCCCGTCACCGGTGTCCTTGTGCATGGGGAGAACACGGCGACCGAGTTCTCATACCTGTGGCTAAAGCCGCTCGGAGGGGCCCCCGCCTAGCCTGCGGACACCTGGGGTCCCCTGCGGCCCACTCCAAAAGCGCAAGGAGAGTAGATGCGTTCAAGGCCATTCCGGCTGGTGCCGGTGCTCGCAGCGCTCATGCTGCTGCTTGTCCCGGCCCTTGCCGCCGCGCAGGACGTGACGGACCAGGACATCGCGATCAACTCGATCCTGGTGTTCATGGCCGCCATCCTCGTTCTTTTCATGCAGGCTGGATTCGCCATGCTCGAGGTCGGTCTGTCGCGCATGAAGAACGCCGGCGCCGTGATGGGGAAGATCCTCATCAACGTGTCGATCAGCTTCCTCATGTTCTGGGCCGTCGGTTTCGCCCTCGCTTTCGGCACGGGTAACAACTTCGTCGGGTCGAGCGGCTGGTTCATGGACAACAGCAACACCGCGGTCGACTTCGCGTCGCTGGCGTACAGCGCCACCAACTTCGAGGTCACCTTCTTCTTCCAGGCGGTGTTCTGCGCGGTGTCGCTGGCGATCGTCTTCGGCGCCATGCTCGACCGCACCAAGTTCATCGGGTACGTGCTGTTCGCCATCGTCTTCACCGGCGTGATCTACCCGATCGTCGCCCACTGGACGTGGGGCGGCGGCTGGCTGCTGCAGGACGGCTTCCAGGACTTCGCCGGCTCGTCCATCGTGCACCTCCAGGGCGCGCTCGCCGCGCTCGCCGGCACCCTGGTCCTCGGCCCGCGTATCGGGAAGTTCCGTGACGGCAAGGCCGTCCCGATCCCGGGTCACTCCATGCCCCTCATGATCCTCGGCGTGATCATCCTCTGGGTCGGCTGGATGGGCTTCAACCCCGGCTCGTTCCTGAACGCCATCGGCTACAACTTCGCCGACGTCGCCGTGAACACGAACCTCGCCGCCGCGGCCGGCATCATCGGCGCCACGGTCGGCTCGCTCATCACCTTCAAGACGCTCGACGTCTCGCAGATGGGCAACGGCGCGCTCGCAGGCCTCGTGGCCGTCACGGCACCGTGCGCCTTCATCGACCCCTGGGCCGCGATCGTGATCGGCTTCATCGCCGGCGTGATCGTCCCCGCCCTCGTGGTCGGCGTGGACAAGCTGAAGATCGACGACCCCGTCGGCGCCCTGCCGGTCCACGGCGTCGCCGGCATCTGGGGCACCCTCGCCTGCGGTCTGTTCGCGACCGCCGACCGCGCCGAGGCCCTGGCCGTCGGCGAGGCCGGTCTGTTCGTCGGTGGCGGCGCGGGCCAGCTGTGGGTGCAGTTCTACGGTGTCGCCGCGACCGTCGGCTTCACCTTCACCGCATCGCTGCTCGTGTTCCTCGCCATCAAGTACACCGTCGGCCTCCGCGTCAGCGAGGAGGACGAGCTGCGTGGCCTGGACATCTCGGAGCACGCGATGTTCGGGTACCCGGAGCGCTTCATCGACGTGCCGGGCGCCGAGCCCGACACGGCAGCACCGTCGATGGCGCCGTCCCCCGCGGGCGCCGCCACGGCGACCAACCCCGCTACCGCCTCGTAAGGGAGCGAACGTGAAGAAGATCGAGGCGTTCATCCGCCACGAGGCACTCGAGGCCATCCACGACCGTCTGGCGACCATGGGGCTTCCCTCCATGAGCGTCACGGAGGTCAAGGGCTCGGGGCGCCAGAAGGGCTTCACCGAGAGCTACCGCGGAGCCAAGACCACCATCTTCCTGCGACCGAAGCTGAAGCTGGAGATGGTGCTCGACGACGCGGATGTCGATCGGGCGATCGATGCCATCCTCGAGCTGGCCCACACGGGCGAGCCGGGCGACGGGAAGATCTTCGTCTTCGCCGTCGAGGAGTCGATCAGGGTCCGCACCGGAGAGCGCGGGGACGTCGTCCTCGCCCCTCACCCGGAGGAGACCCCCGCCTAGAGCGGATCGGACAACACCAACCGAACGACGCGAAGCCCCGGAAACGGGGCTTCGCTGCGTTCGGGGTGCGTTGCCCTCGGGACGGCGTGGTCT
>LNEQ01000183.1 GCA_001464995.1 Actinobacteria bacterium Ga0077541 | reverse complement strand
GTCGCCGGGCCGCCGGACCACCACGCCGACCCCCTCGTCGGCCACGAGGCGCTCGAGCGCCCGGTGCGCCCCCACGGCGATCGGCAGCCCGGAGGCGAGGTACTCGAAGGCCTTGTTGGGCAGGGCGGTGTCGAGGTGGGCCGCGTTGAGGCCGGTGTTGAAGGAGGTCCAGCCGACGTCGTAGGCCGGCAGGCGACGCAGGAGCGCGGCGGGCTCCTCGGTGGCCATGACGCGCAGGCCCGGCGTGCGTGCCGCCAGCTCGCGGTAGGCGGGGGCGTCGCGGTTGGGGTAGACGTCGAGCTCCAGGCCGCTGCCCGCGATCCCCGCGAAGTGGTCGCGCAGGTCGTAGTGGCTGCCGTTCGCCGAGAGGCTGCCCTGGTAGACGATCCGGGGCGGCCGGCCGGGGGCGCGTCCGGCTCCCCCCGCGGGCGCGAGGTCGCGCTCGAGGGCGTAGTTGGCGAACAGCAGGCGGCGGGCGGGTGCGACGTGGCGCGCCTCGATCTCGTCGAGCATCTCCTGCGAGACGGCCACCAGCGCCGCGCAGCCCTCCACGGCCGCCGACTCGAGCTCGGCCGGGTCGTCGGGGTCGTCGAAGCCGTCCTCGTAGGGCGTGCGGCGCAGGCTCTGGAGGTCGTGGACGTCGTGGATCACCGGCACGCGCCCGTCGAGCACGTCGAGGGCGAGCACGGTCAGGGAGTCGGGGAGGTTGTGGCTGTGGACCAGCGTCGGCCCGAACTCCTCGACGGCGTGGGCGAGCGCCGTGGCGGCGTCGTCGGCGGGCAGCGCCCACCAGCCGTCGAAGAGCTCGTCCCCGGATCCGTACCAGCCGGTCAGCGTCCTGCCCTGATAGGCGAACCCGAGGGCGATGTCGGGATGGCGCGCCCGGAGCCCGAGCGCGTACTTCATCGCCCGGATGCAGGGCTGTCGCTGGAGGAAGAGGACCCTCACGACGCGGCCTTCCGGTCCCGGATCACCTTCGCGGGGTTGCCGACGGCGATCGAGAAGTCCGGCAGGTCCTTCGCCACCACGCTGCCGGCGCCGATCACGCAGCCCTCGCCGATCGTCACGCCCGGGAGGATGCTGACGCCCATCCCGATCCAGCAGTCGGGCCCGACGGTGACGTGACCCGATGCCCACCCCTGGTCCTGGATCGGCGATCCGAGGTCCATCTCGTGGTTCGCCGTGTGGATCATCGTGTACGGGCCGAAGATCGACCGGTCGCCGATCGTCAGCCCGCCGTATCCGTTGACGTAGCACCCGTAGTTGAAGCCGACGCGATCACCGATCGTCACCCGGTCCCCGTTCAGCCAGACGATCATGTCCAGGTAGAACGACCCCTCTCCGACGCTCGCGGCGTCGGCGGGGCGGAACGGGATGACGCTCTTCGAGCGCTCGGTGATCATCATCGTCCTGGACCTCCGGGAAGGGGAAAAGGCGGGAGGGGACCTACCCCGACCGCCCCCGGCTCAGTCCGGATCCGGCGCAGATCGTGGATGCGGGGGACGAGAGCGCCGCGTGAGGGGGGATCCTGGGCCGCACCCGCAGGGTGAACCCTCGGGTTGGCCCGGATACCGTCTCACGTATGCGATCTCGTTCATCCGCGCCGCGAGATGCGCCGGATCCGGGCTCGGTCCACTACGATCGGCGCGCGTGAGCACCGACCCCCCGACCGCCCCGGCCGCGCTGCCGCACGGCCTCCTGCGGCCCGCGCTGGCGGGCGTCGACGCCTACGAGCCGGGCCGGCCGATCGAGGACGTCCAGCGCGAGCTCGGCGTCTCCTCGGTGATCAAGCTGGCCTCCAACGAGGGTCCCTTCCCGCCCATGCCGGCCGCCATCGAGGCGATCCGGGCAGCGGCCCCGGGCGTGCGGGTCTACCCCGACCCGGGCGCGTGGGCGCTGCGCGACGCGCTGGCGGCGCGTCTCGGCCTGGACCCGCTCCAGATCCTGCCGGGGGCAGGTGTCGACGGGCTCATCAAGTTCATGTGCCTCGCGCTGCTGGAGCCGGGCGACGAGATCGCCATGGGGTGGCCCTCGTTCCTGTCGTGGCGGGTCGGGGCCCAGATCCAGGGCGCGGGGGTGCGAACCGCGGCGCTGCGCGCCGACGGCTCCTACGATCTCGACGCACTCGCCGCCGAGGTCACCGACCGCACCAAGATCGTGGTCGTCGTGAGCCCGAACAACCCGACCGGCGGCGCGGTCGGGGCGGGCGAGCTGCGGGCCTTCCTGGACGCGCTGCCCGGTCACGTGCTGCCGGTGATCGACGAGGCCTACTTCGAGTACCTGCCGCCCGGCTCCCACGACGGGGCCGCCCTGGTCGCCGAGGGCCGGCCGCTCGCGGTGATGCGCACCTTCAGCAAGGCCTACGGGCTCGCCGGGCTGCGCGTCGGCTACATGCTCGCCCCGGCCGCGCTGGTGGCGGCCCTCGGCGTGGTGCGCAACGTCTTCGACGTCAGCGCGCCGGCGCAGGCCGCCGCCGTCGCCTCCCTCGCCGACTCCGACGAGCACCTGCCGGCGCGCATCAGCCTGAACGCGTCCGAGCGGGCGATGACCGCCTCGGGGCTGCGGGCGCTCGGTCTCGAGCCGCTGCCCAGCACGGCGAACTTCCTCCTGATCGACCTCGGCTCGCCCGAGCGGGCGCTCGCGCTCAACGCCGCCCTGCTGCGCCGGGGGGTGATCGTGCGGCCCACGCGCGCCTTCGGCGCGCCGAGCTGCGTGCGCGTCACGATCGGCCTGCCCGAGGAGAACGCGCGATTCCTCGGCGCGGCCGCCGAGGCGCTCGCCGAGATCCGGTGACGCTCGAGGAGGTGATCGCCGGGGTGGGTGCCGGGGAGCGTCGTGCCATCGGCCGGGCGATCAGCATGGTCGAGCGGCTCGGGCCGGAGGGGCGCGAGCTCGCCGCGACGCTCCACCCGCGCACGGGGCGCGCCTGGCGGGTCGGCGTCACCGGGGCGCCGGGCGTGGGCAAGAGCACCCTGATCAGCGCCCTCATCCGCCACCTGCGCGCCGCCGGGAGGCGCGTCGCCGTGGTGAGCGTCGATCCCACCAGCCCATTCACCCGCGGCGCCGTCCTCGGAGACCGCATCCGCCTGACGGACCACTTCCTGGACCCCGGCGTCTTCATCCGCTCGATGGCGAGCCGGGGGCACCTGGGGGGGCTCGCCGAGGCGACCGCCGACGCCGTCCTGGTGCTCGACGCCGCGGGCTTCGACGTGGTCCTGGTCGAGACGGTCGGCTCGGGCCAGAACGAGGTCGAGGTGCAGACGCTCACCGAGACGGTCGTGCTGGCGCTGATGCCCGGCAGCGGCGACGGGGTGCAGGCGATCAAGGCCGGCCTGATGGAGATCCCCGACGTGATCGGCGTTACCAAGGCCGACCGGCCCGGCGCGGACCTGCTGGTCTCGGAGCTGGCGAACGCCCTCAGCCTCGTGCCCGGAGGCCCCTGGGAGCCCCCGATCGTCCGGGTGAGGGCGCTCGAGGACGGCGGAGTGGTGGAGCTCTGGGACGAGGTGCAACGCCACCGGGCCTTCCTGGAGTCGGACGGCCGGCTGGAGACGCGCCGCCGCGCCGGCCTCGCGCGCCAGATCCGCGCCCTCGCCGCCGACCGCCTCGGCCGGCGCGTTGAGGCCGCCGCGGACCCCGCCTTCCTCGACGGGCTGATCGACGAGATCCTCGACCGGCGCATCGACCCCTCCGGCGCCGTCGACCGCGTCCTGGATCGCGCCGGCCTCTCCTAGGGGGCGGTCTCACGGTCCTGCGCGGGACGGCGTGGTCTTTGCGGCCTCGCCGCGCTCCGGGGTGAACCCAGCGCCTCTGCGCGGGACGGTGTGACCTCAGCGCGTCGGCGCGCTCCGGGCGGGATCGGCCCC
>LNEQ01000182.1 GCA_001464995.1 Actinobacteria bacterium Ga0077541 | reverse complement strand
GGTGACGCGGTGCTCGTCGTGGGCGCCGGCGTGGCGGGGCTGGCCGCCGCACGCGAGCTCGTGCGCGCCGGTTTCGCGGTGACGGTGCTCGAGGCGCGGGACCGTGTCGGCGGCCGCGTCCATACGAGCCGTGAGTGGCCCGATATCCCGGTGGATCTCGGCGCCTCCTGGATCCACGGCACGTACGGCAACCCGATCACCGCGCTGTGAGGGTCCCGACGTCGTACGACAGCGCGCAGCTGCACATCGCCGCCGACCTCCGGGCCGCCGGCGTCCGCACGGCCGCCTCCGAGGCCGCCGGCGACCTCGTGGAGCGCGGCGTGCGTGAAGCATGGGGCGGCGACCGTGACATCTCGCTCCGGGCGGCCGTCGAGGCGGTGCTCCAACGGCGCGCGGTGACCCCCGCGTTCCGGTCCCAGGTCGCCTTCCACCTCGATTCGAACTTCGTGCAGGAGTGGTCCGGGGACGCCGATGCCCTGTCGGCCTGGCAGATCGACGAGGACGAGGGGTTCGGCGGCCCCGACGTGCTCTTCCCCGGCGGGTACGGTCAGGTCGCCGACCATCTGGCGCGCGGGCTGCCGGTGCGCCTGCAGGAGCCCGTCACGGCGATCTCGTACGGGCCCGGTGGCGTCGTCGTGACGACGCGCCGCGGTGAGCACCATGCCGGCCATGCGGTGATCACCCTCCCGCTCGGGGTCCTCAAGGCGGGGAGCGTCACGTTCTCCCCGCCGCTGCCGGAGCGCACGCGTGCCGCCGTCACCGCCCTCGGGATGGGCTCCTACATGAAGACCTGGATGCGCTTCGATCGCATCTTCTGGCCCGAGCGGTTCGACTGGCACGCCCACCTCGCCCCGGCACCGGGGATCTGGAGCGAGTGGGTGAGCCTCGCGAAGCTCGATGGCGCGCCGGTACTGCTCGGCTTCAACGCCGGATCACGGGCGAGACGGATGGAGTCGTGGAGCGACGAGCGCATCGTCGCCGACGCCATGCCGGTCCTGCGCGACATGTTCGGAGCGCGCGCACCGGAGCCGGTGGCCGTCCAGGTCTCCCGCTGGACGCGCGATCCGTACGCTCGCGGCTCGTACTCGTTCCCAGCCGTCGGCAGCACGCCGGAGGACCGCCGGGCCCTCGCCGCACCGGTCGCCGGTCGCCTCGTGCTCGCCGGCGAGGCCGTGCATGACCGGTACCCGAGCACGGTCCACGGCGCCTATCTGTCGGGCGTCCGGGCCGCGCGGACGATCGCCGCGCTGGCCCGGAGCTGACCCCGGGCCAGCGACCGGCGCCCCGGGCCGCCCCGCGGCGTCCGCTCAGATTCCCAGGATCTGGGCCTTCTTGGCCGTGAACTCCTCCTCGGTGAGGATGCCCTGGTCCCTCAGGGCCGCGAGCTTCTGGATGACCAGGATCGGGTCCTCCGCCTGCTCGCCGGCCGGGGCCGCGGCAGCCGGCGCGGGGGTCGCCTGGGGTGCCGCGGCCGCGTGCTGGGCCTCGTACTTGGCCTGCTGGTTCCGGGCGACCTTGCCCGAGACGGCGGTCGCCGTCCCCGCGACGACGGCCGTCCGGGCCATCGTGCCGACCAGACCGGGACCTCTGCGACCTCGCCTCATGACGACTCCCCTCCGTTGGACAGCGCCCACTCACGGGCGCCCTGCACGATGTCGTGGGGGATGCGGCCGAAGTCGAGGAGCTCGCCGTCGGCGGCCCGCACGGCGTCGGCGATCCTCCGCGCCCACACGTTCTCCCACACCAGCAGCAGCGCCGAGGAGCCGGGCTCCAGCTCCTCGCCGGCGGCCATCAGGTCCTCCTCGTTGAAGAGGCCCGTGACCTCGACGCCGGCCCGCTCGAAGCCGGCCTGCACCTCCGGGTCGAGCTCGGTGAGCTCGAATCCCGCCACGATCCCCTTCTCGTCGCGGCTCACGAACGCCGCGTCGATGATGCGGACGGTGCCTGCGTCGACCAGCTCGGCGAGCGCCGGCGCGATCCGGCCGGTGAACCTGCTGCCGGGGAACGCGATGATCGCGTAATCGACCGGCCCGATCTCGTCCATATCGTCCCTCTTCGTCCGGGGTCACCGGGGTGTCGGTGACCTGTGGGACGATTCTGCCGCACCGGCGGGCTCCCGGTGTAACCTCGGCGCCCGGTTTCCGGCGAGTCGGAGGTGCCGCAGGTGAGCCGATCCCCGCTCCGCGTCGCGATCATCGGCTACGGCCTGGCCGGGCGCGTCTTCCATGCCCCCCTGGTCGCGGCCGAGCCCGACATGCGCGTCACCGCGATCGTCACCGCCGACCCGGAGCGCCGCGCGGCGGCGGAGGCGGACCATCCGGGGGCGCGCGTCGTCGATTCGGCCGACCGTCTCTGGGAGTCGCCGGGCGACCTCGACCTCGTGGTCGTCGGGACGCCCAACCGCTTCCACGTGCCGCTCGCCCGGGCGGCGATCGCCGCCGGGATCGCCGTGGTGGTCGACAAGCCGTTCACGCCCACCGCCGCCTCCGGGCGGGCGCTGGTGGAGGAGGCCGAGGCCGCGGGGGTGATGCTGACGGTCTTCCAGAACCGTCGCTGGGACGGCGACTTCCTCACGGTGAGGCGCCTGGTCCGAGAGGGGGCCGTCGGCCGTGTCGTCCGGTTCGAGTCGCGTTTCGATCGCTGGCGCCCCGAGGTCGCCGACCGCTGGCGCGAGCGGGCCGGGGTCGAGGAGGCGGGCGGGGTGCTGGCCGACCTCGGCAGCCACCTCATCGACCAGGCCCTCGTGCTGTTCGGGCCCCCGGTCTCGGTCCACGCCGAGATCGACGTGCGCCGCCCCGGGGCCGTCGTGGACGACGACATGCTGGTGTCCCTCGTCCACGCGGACGGCGTGCGCTCGCACCTGGGCGCCAGCATGGTCGCGGCCTCACCGGCCCCGCGCATGCGCCTCCTCGGGCTGGGCGGCGCGTACGAGGTCGGGGGCCTCGACCCGCAGGAGGACGCGCTCGCGTCCGGCGCCCGCCCCGGCGACGGGGGGTGGGGGAGGATGCCGCCGGAGGGCTGGGGACACCTGAGCGACGGCGACTCCCGCCGCCCGGTGGAGACCGAGGCCGGGGACTACCCTGCGTTCTACGCGGGCGTCGCGCGCAGCCTGCGCGACGGCACGCCGCCCCCGGTCGACCCCCGCGACTCCGTCATCGGGCTGGAGATCATCGAGGCGGCGCGGGCCGCGGCGGGGGCCTGACCGTCGCACGGCTCAGGCTCAGGCCGGGTCCTCCGGGTAGAGGGCGGGCGCGAGGGCGACGACCCGGCGGATCGCCTCGAGGCTCCCCGAGTCGCGGGGGACGGCCGCGACCCGGGCGCCGTCGCGCGTGCCCCAGCGGCGCGCGATGCGGTCCGCCGGCTCGCCGCTGAGACACGACGCGGCCTGGGCGGCGGCGCCGATCGCGACCAGCTCGCGGGCGTCCGGGATCTCGAGCACGCGGCCCGACAGCTCGGAGGCGACCCGCCGCCACGCCCGCCCCGCGGCCCCGCCGCCGATCAGGATCAGCGGCGCGTCGGCCGCGATGCCGGATCCCCGGGCGGCCAGCAGATCGACCGCCGCGAGGAGTGATGCCACCGCTCCCCGGTAGGCGGCCAGCAGGATCTCGCCGGGGCGCGTGTCGTCCCTCAGGCCGACGACGGTGCCGCCGGCCGCCGGCAGGTACGGCGTGCGCTCGCCGCCGAGGTAGGGGAGCACGACCACGTCGGTCCGGTCGGCGACGTCCTCACGGTCGATGCCGAGCCACCCGGCGATGCGGTCGACGGCGAGCGTGCAGTTGAGCGTCGCCGCGAGCGGAAGGTGGCCCCCCGAGGCGTCGGCGAAGCCGGCGATGGTCCCCGTGGGGTCGGCGACGGGGGTCCCGGAGACGACGTAGGCCGTCCCGGAGGTGCCGAGGCTCACCACCGGGACGCCCGGCTCGAGGCCGAGCCCGAGCGCGGCGCCCATGTTGTCGCCCGTGCCCGCCCCGACCGGGATCCCCGCCCGCATCCCGAGCGCCCGTGCGGCGTCGCCGGTCAGCGGGCCGGCGGGCTCGCCGGGGCCGAGCACCTCCGGCAGCAGCGCGGGATCGAGGCCGACCTGGGGCAGGCCGAGCACGTCGGCGACGTAGCCGCCCTCGGCGGGCGACCACCAGCCCGTGCCCGAGGCGTCGCCGCGGTCGGTGACCGCCCGCCCGGTCAGCCGCTCGGTGAGGTAGTCGTGGGGGAGGCGGATGCCCCGGGCACGGCGGGCCACCTCGGGGCGCGTGCGGCGCAGCCAGGCCCAGGACGTGACGGTGAAGCTGGCCGTCGGCACGCTGCCGAGGCGGGTCGCCCACTCCGCCGGGCCCCCCAGCGCATCCACCAGCGCGCGCGCGTCCGGGGCCGAGCGGACGTCGTTCCAGAGGATCGCCGGGTGCAGCGGCTCGCTGTCGCCGTCGAGCACCACCAGGCCGTGCTGCTGGGCGGCGACGGAGATCGCGTCGATCCGCCCCGCACAGCCCGTCGCCGCGACCGCCTCGCCGAGGGCCGTCCACCACGACGACGCGTCGCTCTCGCGCGCCCCGCCGGTGCCGCTCACGACGTGGGGCGCCCGCCCCTCGGCCACCAACGAGCCCGTGTCCGCCTCGACGACCACGACCTTCGTGCCCTGCGTGGAGCTGTCCACGCCTGCGACCAGTGCCCCCACCTGAGACCCGCTCTCACGAAAAGTTGTTTCAGGACTGTTGACGCCGTTCGTACGACCCGTCTAGTTTGCCCACGTTGTTTGTTTTGTTGCAAACCAAAACTATCCCGACGCGAGGCCGCTGATCATCCCGAGTCAGCACAGAGGACGGCCGATGGAGATCGATCTCGGCCAGGGCCGCAGCACCGACCAGGTCCGGCCCCACAACCTGAGCATGGTGCTGCGCTACCTGCACCTGGCAGGCCCCCTCTCGCGTGCCGCCCTGACCCAGCGGACCGAGCTCAGCCGCAGCACGGTGGCCACCCTGGTGGCCGAGCTGACCGAGCGCGGGCTCGTGGTGGAGGGTCCTCCGCGCAGCCCGTCCGGCCCGGGGCGCCCGTCCCCCGAGGTGCGCCTCGCCGACGACGGCCCCGTCGTCCTCGCGGTCGAGGTGGGGGTCGATTCGCTCGCGGTCGCGATCGTCGGACTCGGGGGGGACGTGCGCAGCCAGGTGCGCGTCGACCGCGAGCGCTCGCCGGTGGCGGCCCGGGAGGTCGTCGCCGAGGTCCACCGCATCGGCGGCCCGCTGCTCGATGCGCAGCCGGCGCCGCTGGTCGCGATCGGCGTGTCGATCGTCGGGGTCGTGCGCCGCACGGACGGGCTGGTGCGGATCGCCCCGAACCTCGGCTGGCGCGACGAGCCGCTCGGCGAGCTGGTGGCGGAGGCGTTCGGCGCCGACGTGCCCGTGCTCGTCGGCAACGACGCCGACCTCGGCGCCCTGGCCGAGCACCAGCGCGGCGCCGGCGTCGGCCTCGACGACTTCGTCTTCCTCTGCGGCGAGGTCGGCGTGGGCGGCGGCGTGATCATGGACGGCCGCCCCCTGCGCGGCGCCGACGGCTACTCGGGCGAGGTCGGCCACGTCGCCGTCAACCCCGACGGCCGTCCCTGCCGCTGCGGCTCGCGCGGGTGCCTGGAGACCGAGGTGGGGGAGCCCGCCCTGCTGCGCGCCGCCGGGGTCGACCCGACGCGCGGCGGCCGGGAGGCCGTGGACGAGGTCCTCCACGCCGCCGCCCGAGGCGACGAGCGCGCCGTGCGCGCGCTGCGCGAGATCGGCGGCTGGCTCGGGATCGGCGTCGCGGGGATCGTCAACATCTTCAACCCGCGGCGCGTCGTGCTCGGCGGCTACTTCGCGGACATCTTCCGGTACGTCGACGACCAGATCGGCGGTGCGCTCAACTCCCGCGCGCTGCCGGCGACCGGCGCCTCCGTCGAGGTCGTGGCCTCGCGGCTCGGTGCGCAGGCCCTCCTGCTCGGCGCGGCGGAGCTGGCGTTCGCGCCCCTCCTGGCCGATCCGACGCTCTTCCCGGGAGTCCCGACCGAGACCAGGAGAGCCGGATGACCGCCCTCGAGCCCGACCCCCGCCACCGGTTCAGCTTCGGGCTGTGGACCGTCGGCAACCGCGGAGCCGATCCCTTCGGGGGGCCGACGCGCCCCGCCCTCGACCCGGCGGAGATCGTGCGGCAGCTCGGCGCCCTGGGCGTCTGGGGCGTCAGCCTCCACGACGACGACCTGATCCCGCCCGATGCGACGCGCAGCGAGCGCGACGCCATCGTCACCCGCTTCCGGCGCGCGCTCGACGACACCGGGATGGTCGTCTCGATGGCCACCCAGAACCTCTTCAGCCACCCGGCCTTCAAGGACGGCGCCTTCACGAGCAACACCCCCGAGGTGCGGCGCCTCGCCATCGCCAAGACCATGCGGGCCATCGAGCTCGGCGTCGAGCTGGGGGCGGAGATACAGGTCTTCTGGGGCGGGCGGGAGGGCACCGAGGTGCTGGCGGCCAAGCCGCCGATGGACGCGCTCCGGCGCTACCGCGAGGCGCTCGACTTCCTCTGCGGCTTCGTGCGCGACCGTGGCTATGCGACGCGCTTCGCGCTGGAGCCCAAGCCCAACGAGCCGCGCGGCGACATGTTCCTGCCCACCGTGGGCCACGCCCTGGCGTTCATCCAGACGCTCGAGCACCCGGAGATGGTCGGGGTCAACCCCGAGGCCGCCCACGAGACGATGGTCGGGCTGAGCTTCTACCACGCGGTCGCGCAGGCCATCGAGGCGGGCAAGCTCTTCCACATCGACCTCAACGCGCAGCGGATCGGCCGCTACGACCAGGACTTCCGCTTCGGCGCGCAGGACCTGATGGAGGCGTTCTTCCTCGTCGGCCTGCTGGAGGAGTCGGGATACGACGGGCCGCGCCACTTCGACGCCCGCCCCTACCGCGTGGAACGCGGCCGGGGCGTCTGGGAGTTCGCGACCGGGTGCATGCGCAGCTACCTCGCGCTCGCCGACAAGGCCTCCCGCATGCGGGAGGACACGGAGATCCTGGCGGCCCTGGAGGCCGCCGGTACGCCGGGGCTCGCCGAGCCCACGGTCGGGCCCTACTCGCGGGCGGCGGCGGACACGCTGCTCGCGACCCGGTTCGACCCTGACGCGCTCGGCGAACGCGGCTACCACAACGACCGTCTCGACCAACTCGTGGTCGAGCTGCTCCTGGGGCTGCGATGAGCGGTCCCGGGAGGGCATGGGCTCGACGAGCCAGGCGCACGCCCCTCCTGCCTGCGGGCAGGGGTCGCGTCGCACCACCGACGACCCCGCGCCGGCCCGATGTCCGGCCGGGCGGCGAACGGGCCCGACGGCGGTTCACGCCGGGACGCGCGCCACGCAGGATCAGACACGCAACAAAAGGGGTGCACCAGAGATGAAGAATCTCCGACGGCTCCCGTGGCTGGTGTTGATCATCGCCCTCGTCGCGCTCGTGGCGGCATGCGGCGATGACGACGACGACGCCAGCAGCGGAAGCGGAGAAGCAACGGGCAAGGTCGCTGTCCTCCTTCCGGACAGCGCGTCCTCCTCACGCTGGGAGAACGACGACCGCAGGTTCCTCTCGGCGGCGTTCGACGCGGCCGGGGTCGAGTACACGATCGTGAACGCCGAGGGTGATGCTCGCCAGCAGCAGACCCAGGCCGAGCAGGCCATCACCAACGGCGCGACCGTCCTCCTGATGGTCAACCTGGACAGCGGTTCCGGCAACGCCATCATCGAGAACGCGCGCTCCCAGGACGTCAAGGTCATCGACTACGACCGCCTGACCATCGAGGGCGACGGGGCCGACTTCTACGTCTCGTTCGACAACGAGGCCGTCGGTCGCCTGCAGGGCGAGGGCCTGGTGGCCGCGGTCGAGGCCGCGAAGCTCACCAAGCCGAACGTCGCCGTGCTCAACGGGTCGCCGACCGACAACAACGCGACCCTGTTCGCCAACGGCTACAACTCGGTCATCACGCCCAAGTTCGACTCGGGCGAGTGGACCCTGGTGGACGACCAGTCGGTGCCCGACTGGGACAACCAGCAGGCGCTGGTGATCTTCGAGCAGATCCTCACCGCCGCCAACGGCAAGGTCGACGCGGCCATCGCGGCCAACGACGGCCTCGCCAACTCGGTGATCTCGGCCGTCAAGAGCCAGGGCGGCAAGCCGATCCCGGTCACCGGCCAGGACGCCACGGCGCAGGGGATCCAGAACATCCTCGCCGGAGACCAGAGCATGACGGTCTACAAGGCGGTCAAGGCCGAGGCCGAGGCGGCCGCGGCGCTCGCGATCGCGCTCCTCAAGGGCGAGCCGACCGACGAGCTCGCGACCGGCAGCATCAACAACGGGACGAACGACATCCCGTCCGCGCTGCTGACGCCCGTGTCCGTCACCAAGGACAACATCGCGGAGACCGTCATCGCCGACGGCTTCCGTACGTGGGACGAGATCTGCACCGGCAGGTTCGCCCAGTTCTGCCCCCCGCCGGCCGAGCGGTAGGTCCGCCCGGTCGCACCGACCACGGGGTGGGGGGTCGCAGACCCCCCACCCCGTGCGTCATCCCCAGGAAGGATGAGATGGGCAACGACACGACTGACAACCCCTACCTCCTCGAGATGACCGGCGTCTCGAAGCGCTTCGGTGCGGTGCAGGCGCTGTGGAAGGTCGACTTCGGGGTCCGCGCCGGCGAGGTGATGGCGCTCGTCGGGGACAACGGGGCCGGCAAGTCGACCCTGACCAAGGCGATCGCGGGCATCTACTCGCTCGACGAGGGCGAGATCCGGTTCGCCGGCGAACCGGTCACGATCCACAGCCCCCGCGACGCCGCCGATCTCGGCATCGAGATCGTCTACCAGGACCTCGCCCTGGCGGACAACCTCGACATCGTCGCCAACATGTTCCTCGGGCGCGAGCGCCTGCTCCGCGGCATCGTCCTCGATGAGGCCGGCATGGAGCGCTCGGCCCGCGAGACGCTCGACTCGCTGTCGGTGACCACGGTCAGCTCCGTCCGGCGCAACGTCGCCGGGCTCTCGGGCGGGCAGCGGCAGGCGGTCGCCGTCGCGAAGGCCGTCATGTGGAACTCGAAGGTCGTGATCCTCGACGAGCCCACGGCCGCCCTCGGCGTCGCGCAGACCCGCCAGGTCCTCGACCTGGTGCGGCGCCTCGCCGAGCAGGGGCTGGGCGTCGTCGTCATCTCGCACAACCTGCACGACATCTTCGAGGTCGCGGATCGCATCACCGTGCTGCGGCTCGGCCAGCGGGTCGCGGAGTTCGCGGTGGCGGAGACCGACCAGCAGGAGGTCGTGAGGGCCATCACCGCCGGTCAGATATCGACGGTTCCCGGAATGGAGGTCGGACCATGAGCACGTCGACGGCACCGCCGGGGGATCGCCCCGTGCCGACGAGCCGCGACGAGCTCGCGGCCTACGTCCGCGGGTACGTGGACAACCTCCGCTCGGGGGAGCTCGGCGCGCTGCCGATCATCCTCGGCCTGGTCGTCATCGCGATCATCTTCCAGTCGCTCAACTCGAACTTCCTCACCGACCGCAACCTGGTGAACCTGGTCGTCCAGATGGCCGGCATCACGACGATCGCGATCGGCGTGGTCTTCGTGCTGCTGCTCGGCGAGATCGATCTGTCCATCAGCTATACGAGCGCCGTGTCGGCGGTCCTGATGACCGAGCTCCTGCTCGACTCGTGGCCCTGGTGGGCCGCCATGGGCGCCGGCCTGCTCGCCGCCGCGGTCATCGGGCTCGCCATCGGGATCTTCGTGACGCAGCTCGGCGTGCCGTCGTTCGTCGTCACCCTCGCCGCCTTCCTGGGGCTCAACGGCGTCGTGCTGCTGATCATCGGCCAGGGCGGGACGGTGATCATCCAGGACGAGGTGATCCTCGGGATCGCGAACAAGTTCCTCGACGACGTCTGGAGCTGGATCATCGCGTTCGGCCTGGTGGCCGCGTGGGCCGTCACCAAGGCGATGACGCTCGTTCGCCGCCGCCGCCAGGGCCTCGGGCACCAGCCCCCCCTCGTGCTCGGGCTGCAGCTCGTCGGCCTGATCGTCGTCGCCCTCGTGGCGATCTCGATCTTCAACGGCGACCGCGGGATGCCCGTGGTCGGGCTGATCGTCGCCGGGCTGCTGATCTTCTTCACCTGGGTGGCCTCGCGCACCCAGTTCGGCCGCCACGTCTACGCGGTCGGCGGCAACGAGGAGGCCGCGCGCCGGGCCGGCATCAACGTCACGAGCATCAAGATCAAGGTCTTCATGATCTCGAGCGCGCTGGCCGGGATGGGCGGCATCATCCTCGCCTCGCGCCTGCGCTCCGTGGACACCGCCGCCGGTGGCGGCAGCCTGCTGCTGTTGTCGATCGCCGCGGCCGTCATCGGGGGCACCAGCCTGTTCGGCGGCCGCGGGCGCGTGGTCCACGCCCTCTACGGCGCCCTCGTGATCGTCGGCGTCGAGAACGGCATGGGGCTTCTCGGCCTCAGCGCCGGGGTGCGCTTCGTCGTCACCGCGCTCGTGCTGCTCGCAGCCGTCGTCGTGGACGCCCTCTCCCGCCGCGGCAGGAGGCAGGCCGGGCGCGCCTGAGCGCCGTGCACGCCCGACACCCCCCGGGGACCGCACGCCGCGGCCCCGGGGGCGCGGGGGATCAGGGGGAGGCCTGCTCCATCTCCTGCAGGGCGAGGCGCAGCTGCGCGCGCTCGGCGGGGGAGAGCCGGCCCAGCACGTCCTCGTAGCTGCCGGTCTCCGGGCTTGCGGCCGTCTCCGCGCACAGCAGGTGCCCGGCCTCGGTGAGAACGACGCGCACACGGCGCCGGTCGGCGTCGTCGGGCTCCCGCTCGGCGAGGCCCGCCGACTGGACCCGCGCGCACAGGTCGGCGACCAGGGGGCGCGAGACCGACAGTGATCGCGCGAGCTCGCTCACGCTCATCGGGGTGTCGGCGAGGATCCGCATCAGGGCGAGCATCCGCGGCGTCACTCCGAGGTGGTCGCAGACGCCCGTCAGCGGGACGAGCCCGGCGAGCGGCGCAGGGGCCGGGGCGGGCTCGTGGGAGACGGGGGAGGGGGCCTCCGGCCACGCGACGGGGGGGATGGTCTCCGCGGGTCCGTCCCCGGCCGGGGCCTCGGACGCGCCGGGCCCGGGCAGGGGCTCCTCCGCGGCCGGTGCGACGGGCTCCTCGAAGATCGCTGCGGCGAACGCGGCGTGCTCCGGGGCCGCGGCGGCGATCCACTCCGGTACCGAGGCCGGAGCGTCGTCCGGCGTCTCGCCGGCGACCGGCTCCGCGGGTCCGGGATCGGCGATGCCCGTGGTGTCCTCGAGTCCGGGTGCTGAGGCCTCCCAGACGGACGCGGGCGGCTCGGGCTCCGGGGCGATCGAGGGGCCCGCGGCCCAGGCCAGCTCGGACGGACCGGCATCCGCCCCGGCGGCCTCCGGCGCGGCGGGCGGGTCGGTCCACTCGAGCGGTGGCGCGTCGGGCACGTCGGCCGTCTCCGGCTGCCATGCGGCGATGCCGGCGTCGACGGGCGCCGAGGTCGCGGCGGGCTCGGCGAGCCAGATGGCGGAGGGGTCGATCGCACCGGCCTCGTCGCGGACGGCGTCCTCGGCGGCGGGCGCCGTCACGGCGGGCTCGGGGATCCACATCGGGGGGCTGGAGCCGGCGGAGTCCGCGGCGTCGACCGCGGGCATCGCCCATTCCCCGGCGACGGGGAGCTCGGCCCCGGCGACCGGCGCGTCCGCTCCCTCGGGGGGCGCGGCGGCCATCGGCTGCCACTCGACGACCGGCGGGGGCGGGTCCGGCTCGGAGAAGGTGGGGGAACCCGAGGAGGGGGCGGTGGACCAGCCGCCCGAGATCTCGCCCGGGAGCGGCCATCCGGGCTCGACGATCGTCTCCTCGGGCGACCAGGACATGGGGGGCTCGGCGATCGGACCGGGACGGACGGCGTCGACGCGCGCCGGCGCGTGGGCGGCGGCGCTCTCGGCGACCGCGACGGCCGCCGGGATCGGCGGCGGGGGCATCGCGGGCGCACGCGACGCGCGGGGGCGCCGGAGGGTCGCGCCCGCGGAGCCGTCACCGCGTCCGCGACGGGCGTTCACGAGGTACGCCGCGAGCAGGAGGATGAGGCCGATGAAGAGGTAGGTGGTCACGCTGTCGGGGGATCCCTCCTCGCAATTGCACGTGCCCAGCCGGTATCGGACGATCGGCCCGCCACTTGACCGATGGGCGACACGATGCCCGTGGGCGTTCTCCGCGCGCCCTCCGGCGACGGGCGCCGACCGGGGCGGCGCGGTGGCCGACGCGATGTACGAGGCCGCGGGGCGGCGTTTGGCCGTGGGGCGATGGTCGGCCATACCGGGATCGCGGTACACCTCACCCATGGCCAGTCGCGTCGTGGACGACGTCATCGAGTGCGACGACATCGGCACCGGTCATCCGGTGCTGCTGGTGCACGGCGTGGCCTTCGGGCCGGCGGCCTTCTCGCGCACCGCGGAGGCCCTCGAGCCGTTCGCGCGGGTGCTGGTGGTGCACCGGCGCGGGTACGGCCGGAGCGCCGCCCGGCCGGCGGGCCGCGGCCCCGAGGATCATGCGGACGATCTCCGGCGCCTCCTCGACCGCCTCGCGATCGAGAGGATCACCGCCGTCGGCGTGAGCGGGGGCGCGACGATCCTCGCCGCCTTCGCGATGGCCCACCCCGACCGCTGCGGGACGATCGTGTTGCACGAGCCCGCACTCGGCCCCCTGGCGCCGGGGGTGCACGCCCTCTGCGAGCGGCTCGCCCGCTCGGTGGCCGCCGCGCCCTCGCCCTCGGCGGGCGCGGACCTGGTGGCCTCCACCCTCGCCGGCCCCGAGACGTGGGGATGGCTGGGCACCGGCGGGCGGATGGAGGCGCGTCGCAGCGCCCCCGTCGTGCGGGAGGAGGTCGAGATGCACGCGCGGTTCGCCCCGAGCGCGGCGGATCTCTCGGCGCTGCGGGGCACGGCGGTCATCGCCTCGATCGGCGCGCGCAGCGGCGGGGAGCGCCGCGAGGCGGCCGGGGTGCTCGTGCGGCTCGCCGGGGCGGCGACCGTGCTCGTGCCCGCCGCCGGCAACCAGCCGCACCTCGAGAACCCGCTCGCGCTCGCGACCCTGATCCGATCGCAGGTCGCCACGCCCGTCTGATTCAGGCTGAGGCCCGGTAGCCTGGAGCCGTGACCGTGACGGACCCCGCCCCGGCCGGGCGCCCGCTGACCGCGATGGCCCGGGGCGCCGGGTGCGGGTGCAAGCTGTCGCCGTCCCTCCTCGCCCGGGCGCTCTCCCACCTTCCCACGCTCCCCGCCGACCCCGACATCCTGGTCGGCCACGCCGGGATGGACGACGCGGCCGTCCACCGCATCTCCGAGGACGTGGCCGTGGTGGCGTCGGTGGACTTCTTCACCCCGATGGTCGACGACCCCGGGACCTTCGGCGCCATCGCGGCGACGAACGCCCTCAGCGACCTGTACGCGATGGGGGCGGAGCCGCTGCTCGCCCTGGCCGTCGCCTGCTACCCCCGCGACGCCGACCCGGACGTGCTGGGGGCGATCATGCGCGGCGGCGCGGCGGTGGCCGCGGCCCACGGGTGCCCGGTGCTCGGGGGTCACACGGTCGACGACCCCGAGCCGAAGTACGGCCTCTCGGTCCTCGGGACGGCGCACCCGGACCGCCTGATGACCAACGCCGCCGGGCGTCCCGGCGACCGCCTGCTCCTGACCAAGGACCTCGGTGTGGGCATCGCCGTCACCGCCGCGCGCGACGGCGATCACCGTGCGCTGCCGGCGGCGGTCGCGTCCATGCTCGCCTCCAACCGCGAGCCGGCCGCGTGCGCCCTCGCGCACGGCGTGCGCTGCGCGACCGACGTCACGGGCTTCGGCCTGCTCGGGCACCTCCACGAGCTCGCCTCCGCGAGCGGGCTGGCGGCGCGGCTGGATCCCGGGGGCGTCGGGGCCCTCCCCGAGGTCCTCGGTCTCGCCGCCGCCGGGCACCTGCCGGGCGGCGCGGCCCGCAACCGCGACCACGTCCTCTCGCGCGGGGTGGCGCTCGACCCGTCCCTGCCCGAGGAGTGGATCGCCCTGCTCACCGACCCGCAGACCAGCGGCGGACTGCTGATCGCGGTGGCGCCGGAGCGCTGCGGGGCCCTCGCCGCGGCGCTGAGGGAGGCGGGGGCGCGCGCGCACCCGGTGGGCGAGCTGGTGGCCGGACCGCCGGGCGGGATCGCGGTCGGTGGGCTCCCCGCCTCCTGACCCCCGCCGGGGCCTGCCCTCGGTCGACGCGGCGCTCGGCTCGCCGGCGCTGGCGGCGCTCGTGCGCGAGCACCCCCGCGCGCTCGTCGCCGCCGCGGTGCGCGAGGCGATCGCCGGCCGCCGCTCCGCCGGCCGGGGGCCCGAGGGGCTCGCGGAGGAGGTCGCCGCCGCGCTGGTCCCGTCGCTGCGGCGCGTGATCAACGCGACCGGCGTGGCGCTCAGCACCAACCTCGGCCGGGCGCCGCTCGCCTCCCGGGCCGTGGCGGCGGCCGTGGCGGCGGCGGGCTACAGCACGCTGGAGTGGGACGCGGACACCGGCGGGCGGGGGAACCGCGCCGACCACCTGGCGGCCCACCTGCGGGCCCTGACGGGCGCCGAGGACGGTGTCGCGGTCAACACCAACGCGGGCGCCGTGATGCTGGCGCTGGTCGCGCTGTGCTCGCCGGGGGACGCGCTGGTCTCGCGGGGTCAGCTGGTGGAGATCGGGGGCGGCTTCCGCGTGCCGGAGATCATGGCGGCGTCGGGCAGCCGCCTGGTGGAGGTCGGCACCACCAACCGGACGCGCATCGCCGACTACGCGCGGGCGGCCGGGCCCGGGACCCGGGCCATCCTGCGCGTCCACCCCTCCAACTTCCGGCAGCTCGGCTTCACCGAGGAGGCGGGCCTCGGCGAGATGGCGGCCCTGGCCTCGGAGCGGGGCCTCGCGTTGATCGACGACCTCGGCAGCGGCTCGCTGGCGCCCTGGCCGCCCCACGGCGACGAGCCCGACGCGCGGGGCAGCGTGGCGGCAGGCGCCTCGCTGGTCTGCTTCAGCGCCGACAAGCTCCTCGGCGGCCCTCAGGCGGGCATCCTCGTCGGCACCCGCGAGGCGGTGGCGGCAGTGCGCGCACACCCGCTCATGCGGGCGCTCCGCCTCGACAAGCTGCGGATCGCGGCGCTCGAGGCGACGCTGGCGCTGCACCGCGACCCGGCCGCCGCGCGACGCGAGATCCCGGCGCTGGCGATGCTGGCCGACGACGCCGCGGCGCGGGGCGCCCGTGCGCGCGCGCTCGCGGAGGCCGTGGGCGGCGAGGTCGTCGAGACGGTCGGCCGCGTCGGCGGCGGGGCGCTGCCGCTCGCCGAGCTCCCGAGCGCCGCCGTCGCGCTCGACGCGCCCGACGGGCCGGACGCGCTCGCGGCCCGGCTGCGGCGCCTCGACCCGCCCGTCGCCGCGCGCGTGCACCGCGGCCGGGTGCTGCTCGACGTGCTCGCACTCTCGGACGCCGACCGGGCGGAGCTGCCGGCGCTGGTGGCGCGCGCCCGGGGGTGAGCGGGTCCCCGCTCACGGTCGGGACCGCCGGGCACGTCGATCACGGCAAGACCGCGCTGGTCCGCGTGCTGACCGGCCGCGACACCGACCGGCTGCCGGCCGAGCGCGCGCGCGGGCTGACGATCGAGCCGGGCTTCGCGCCCTGCGACCTGCCCTCGGGCCGCCGGGTCTCGCTGGTCGACGTGCCGGGCCACGAGCGCTTCGTGCGCAGCGGCGTCGACGCCTTCCTGCTCTGCGTTGCCGCCGACGACGGCGTCATGCCCCAGACGCGCGAGCACCTCGACGTGCTCGGCCTGCTCGGCATCACCCGCGGCGTGGCCGCCGTCACCCGCGCCGACCTCGCCGATCCCGGGCCGGCCGCCGCGGCCGTGCGCGACCTGCTCGGTCCGGACGTGCCCGTGATCCCCGTCTGCGCGCCCACGGGGGCGGGTGTGCCCGCGCTGCGGAGCGCCCTCGACCGGCTGGCCGGTGGCCTCGCCCGGCGCACCGCCGCGGGCCCGGCGCGCCTGTTCATCGACCGCGTCTTCTCCGTGGCGGGGGCCGGGACGGTCGTGACCGGCACCCACTGGGGCGCGCCGCTGGCGCCCGGCGACCCGGTGACGGTGCTGCCGGGGGGCGCGCGGGGACGGGTGCGGGCGATCCAGGCCCACGACCGCCCCGTGGAGCGGGCCACCGGCGGACGCGTGGCCCTGGCCCTCGCCGGCGTCGGGGCGCCTGCGTGGTCGCCCGGGAGGACGGCTGGGAGCCCACCGCGCTGCTCGACGTCGCGCTCGCCTGGCTCCCGGGCGCCGGCGGTCCGCTGCGCACCCGGAGGCGCCTGCAGGCCTTCCTGGGAACGGCCGAGACGCCCGCGGCCTGCGTGCTGCTCGAGGCGGAGTCGCTGGCGCCGGGAGCGACGGGGCCGGTGCAACTGCGCCTGGAGCGTCCTGTCGTCGCGCGGGCCGGCGACCGGGTGGTGCTGCGCTCGGCCGAGCGGCGCACCGTCGGGGGCGGCGTCGTCCTCGACGCCCATCCGCCCCGCCGCGGGCGCGCGCGGGCGCGGCGCGCCCCGGCTCCGCCTCCTCCCGTGCCCCCGCCGCGCCCGCCGCGCGTGGCGCCTTCCGCCGCGGGCCTGGCGGCCGCCGCCGCCGCGCACCTGTCGCAGGCGGGCCTGCGCCCGCCGGCCGTCGCCGACATCGCCCTCGCGCTCTCGGTCAGCGACCAGGAGTGCCGCGCGGCCCTCGCGGAGGCCCGGGCCGCCGGCGCGGTGGTGGAGACGGGCGGCGTCTGGTTCGCCGCCGACGCGGTCGCCGCCGCGCGCACCACGGCGATCGCCGCGCTGTCCGCCGGGCCCCTGACCCTGCCGGCGCTGCGCGATGCCTGGGGCACCGGGCGCCGGCACGCCCTCGCGCTCGCCGGGCATCTCGACGCGACGGGGGTCACCCGCCGCGAGGGCGAGGTCCGCGTGCTGCGACGGGGAGCCCGCCCACGCTGAGGGTCCTCTTTACAAATCGATGACAAAGCGGGCGTGACAGCGGGGGCGGGGCGACGTTGGACGGGTGCATCGATCGAACCCGTCCCAAGGAGATCCCCATGTCCCGCAGTGCCCTCGCCGCATCCGTCGCCACCGTCGCCGCCCTGGCCGTCGTGGCCGTCTCCGGCGCCACCGGTCCTTCCCCCGTGGCCACCGCCGACGCCGCCGCGCCCTTCTCGGTGACCAAGAAGCAGTTCACCACGGTCCAGAAGGTCTCGATCGCCGCCGTGAAGAGGTCGAACGCGAACACCAAGGCGATCGCGGCACTCCAGACCACCGTGACGACCGCGGGCGCCGGAGGCGCCGGTCCCAAGGGCGATCCCGGCGCCGCGGGCGGCTTCGACCCCACCAAGGTGTCGCGCGTCACCGGGAGCGACGTCGTGCTGAACCCGATCGCCGCCTACAACTCCGTGACCACCGCGTGCCCGGCCGGCGCCATCGCGATCGGCGGCGGCTGGTTCCTGGAGGCGGGCGCCGAGAACGGTCAGCTGCACGTCGCGCGCTCGTACCCCTCGGCCACGCTCTCGAGCTGGTCGCTGCGCATCCGCTACACCGGCGCCGCGGCCGCCAACCTGACCCCGTACGCGATCTGCGCGGGCGCCTGAGGGCGGTCATGGACGATCCCCGGCCCGCTCTGGATGAGCAGATGCTGGCGGACTGGGCGGCGGTGGGCCTCCGGAAATTGGAGGCCCACCTCGCGCGCCAGGCCGCGTTCTGCGATTTTCTGCGTCAGCAGTCGCGCGACGCGGACGATCGCGAGGAGCCATCCCCCCACCGGCACGCACCATGAGCACCGTTGACGCCACCGACGAGCAGCTCGGACGGCGCGCCCTGGCGGGCGATCGCGAGGCGTTCACCGAGCTCTTCGGGCGCCACGAGGCCGGCCTCTTCAACGTCTCCCTCCGCCTGACGGGGAACCGCGAGGACGCGGCCGACATCACGCAGGAGGCCTTCCTGCGGGTCTTCGCCCGGCTCGACGACCTGGCCGGCCGGGAGGTGAACCTGGCGGCCTACCTGCACCGCACCGCGCGCAACCTCGTCTACGACCGCAGCGCCCAGGGCGCGCGGGTGTCGCCGACCGACGAGGTCGAGCGGATCGCGGGCGCCGACGAGACCGCCGAGGCGGACCCGGAGCTCACGGCGCTGATCGCCGACCAGGGCTCCGACGTGCGGGCCGCCAACGCCCGCCTGCCCGAGCGTCATCGGCTGGCGCTGGCGCTGCGGGAGCTGGAGGACATGTCGTACGAGGACATCGGCCGCGTCCTCGACATCACGCCGGGGGCGGTCGCGCAGCTGCTGGTGCGCGCGCGCAACGCCCTCCGCCGCGAGCTGCGCCTCGGGCAGGTCGACGCGGAGGCCATGGAGGCCGGCTGCCGGGCGCGCCTCGGCGACATCGGCGCCCTCATCGACGGCGAGCTGAACGCCGACCGCGCGCACGTCCTGAGCCAGCACATGGCCCTCTGCCCGGCATGCCGCGAGGCGCGCGCGTCGTTCGAGCAGGCCCGGGTCACCTACCGGGCGTGGCTGCCGCTGCCGCTGATCGGCCTCGGCGCGGGCACTGCCCGCGCCGCCGAGGCCCGCGGGCTCGTGCGCTTCTCCGACTCGGCGCGGCGGGCGACGCTGCTCCGGCGCGGCGCCGGCGGAGGGGCCGGCGGCGCGGGCGGCTTCCTCGGTGGCCGGCGCCGCGCCGCGGCCGTGGTCGGCTCGGGCGTGCTCGGCGCGCTGCTGCTGTTCGGCGCGCCGACGCTGGTCGCGGTCCGCTCCGGGTCCGAGCCCCCGCCCCGGGCAGTGGCGCCGGCCACGGCGACGACCGCCGCGACCACGACCTCCGCCGTGCCGCCGCCCGTCCCGGTCACGACCACCTCCGCGCCGGCCGCCGTGAGTCCCTCCCCGCCCCCGCCCGTCCCGGGGGTCGTCGCCCGCGTCGCCCCCCCGCCGCCGCCCGTGGTGATCGATCCGGCCACCTCGCCGGGGCCGCCGCCCGTGGTGACGGTGCGGTCCCGGGCGACGCGCCAGGCGCCGGCGCCGCCCCCGCCGCCGGTCTCCGTGGCCACCACCCCCGCGCCTCCGGTGCCCCCGCCCGCACCGGCCCCGCCCACCCGGATGCCCGAGCCGGCGGCGCCCGGCCGCACCGACACGACCCCCGTGCCGGGTACGCCGTCCGACACGCCGCCCCGGCCCACCGAACCCCGACCGAACGACCCCCCGACGGGCACCACCCGGACCGATCCGCCGACGACGACGCGGATCGACCCGCCCGACGACGTCCCGCCGCGCGGCGAGTTCTGAGCCTGAGCCGGGGTGTGGTCCCGTGAGTCCATCGTGCTGCGGCCCCGGCCCCGGGGCGTGCATCTGATCACCCGCGAGGTCGTGGAGGCGCTGCCCGGCCTCGCGGGGGTCGGGATCGGCCTGCTGCACCTGTTCATCCGGCACACCTCCGCGTCGCTCGCCCTCAACGAGAACGCCAGCCCGGACGTGCGAACCGACCTCGAGGGCTGGCTCTCGCGCGCCGTCGCCGACGGCGATCCCGCCTTCCGCCACACCCTCGAGGGGCCGGACGACATGCCCGCCCACGTGAAGGCGGTGCTCATCGGCCCCTCGCTCTCCCTGCCCGTCGGCGGCGGGCGCCTCGACCTCGGCACCTGGCGGGGGGTCTACCTGTGCGAGCACCGCGATCACGGCGGGCCCCGGACGCTGACGGCCACGCTCTGGGGGGAGGGCCGGGTTTGACGGTAGGGGGGCGGGGGTAGCCCGCTTCCGGTGCCTCCCTTCTGCGAGCTCGGCCGACCCCGGCATGGTGGTGGTGCGCGGGGAGCTCGACATCGCCGGCGTGGACCAGGTGCGTCGCGCGCTGACCGACCTGGAGAACGGCCCCGGGGAGGTGGCCGCCCTCGATCTGCGGGAGGTGGAGCACCTCGACTCCAGCGGCCTGCGCCTGCTGCTCGACGCCGAGGAGCGCGCCCGCCGCCGCGGGCGCCGGTTCGTGGTGGTCGCGGGCACCGACGGCGCGGTCCGCCGCCTGCTGGCGATGACGATGCTCGCCGACCACGTCGAGGTGGTCACCGACCCGCTCGCGCTGCGCCGCTGAGCGCGTGCGCGGAGGCGGGTGGCGGGGCGCGGGGACCGGGGCCCGGGGTGGATGGGCACCGCACGCGCCCCGCCGGGGACTGGTGTACCCGCTTCGCGCGTTTATGCACCACCGCCGCACGCGGTGCTCTGCGATAGTGGCGGCATGAGCGAACAGAACCCACTCCGCCACCGGGATCCCGCCTGGGTCTGGTACTCGGTGGCGGCCGCCGCGATGCTCGTCCTGCTCGTCCTGCACCTGACCGGGGTCCTCGACCGTTTCGGTCCCTGAGCCGGTGGCCCCCGGGCCTGCGGGCACCGGGGCCGCGCCCCGTCTGCTCATCGTGCACGACGAGGACATGGGGATGCGCTACGGGGGCGACCACCCCACCGACCTGCGCCGCCACCAGCTCGCCGTGGCGCTGTGCCGAGAGGCGGGCCTGCTCGACCTCGCGGGCGTCAGCGCCACGCGGGGGCCCGGGCCGATGCCCGACGAGCAGCTCGAGCGCGTGTTCGCCCCCGCCTTCGTCCGCGCCGTGCGCCGGTACAGCCGCACGCCGCTCCTCGCCGCCGAGCCCGAGGCGCGCCAGTGGGGGATCGGGGGCGACAACAACGCCTACGAGGGCATGCACGAGGACTCGGCGCGCGTCTGCGCCGCGTGCGACCTCGCCGCCCGGGCGGTGGCCGGCGGCCGCGCACGATCGGCCCTGGTCCCCGCGGGTGGCGCCCACCACGGCCTGGCCAACCGCGCCTGGGGCTTCGGCATCTACAACGAGACGGCGGTCGCGATCCAGGCCCTGCTCGACGCGGGCGTGGAGCGGGTGGCCTACATCGACCTCGACGTGGCAACGGCACCCAGTGGATCTACTACGACGATCCGCGCGTGCTGACGGTGTCGGTGCACGAGAGCGGGCGGCACCTCTTCCCGGGGTCGGGCTTCCCGGTCGAGACGGGCGGGGCCGGGGCGCCTGGGTCGAGCGTCAACGTCGCGTTGCCGCCGTTCGCCGGCGACGACGCCTACCGGCGGGCCGTGTCGCGGGTCGTCGTCCCGGTGGTGCGCGCCTTCGGGCCCGGGGCGATCGTCGCCCAGTGCGGCGTCGACCACCACCACGCGGACCCGCTCAGCCACACCCTGACCACGATGCCGCTCTATCCGGAGCTGTGGCGCGCGCTGT
>LNEQ01000181.1 GCA_001464995.1 Actinobacteria bacterium Ga0077541 | reverse complement strand
ACCTCGATCCAGAATGTGGCCCCGTCGCCGGGACGGTTGTCGACACCTGCGGTCCCCCGGTGCGCCTCGGCGATGCCGCGCACGATGGCGAGGCCGAGCCCCGAGCCGGGGCTCGTCGAGCGCCCGCGGTTGAACGGGCGGAAGAGGCGCTCCTCCTCGCCGGCCGGAATGCCGCCACCCTGGTCGGCCACCTCCATGCGCCATGCCCCGCGGCGGCTGACCGCGCGCAGCTCGACCGGCCCGTCGCCGCCGGCGTGGAGGGCAGCGTTCTGCAGCAGGTTGATCAGCGCCTGCTTGATGCGCTGGCGGTCGCCGCGCACGATGGCGTCGTCGGGGGCGTGGCGGGTCGTCAGGCGCCCGTCGAGGAGGGGCTCGGCCGCCCGCGTCACCTCGCCGAGCAGCTCGTCCACCAGGATCGGCTCGACGCGGAGGAATCCCGGGTCGCCCACGCGCGAGAGCGTCGTCATGTCCTCGACGATCCGGCCCATCCGCCCCAGTTCGTCCACGACGACCGCGATGGCCTCGCGCACGTCCTCGGGGGCGGGGTCGGGGCCGAGCACCTCGAGGTGCCCGCGGCAGATCGTGATCGGCGTCCGCAGTTCGTGCGAGGCCTCCCGGATGAAGCGCTGCTCGCGCAGGAACGCCGCCTCCAGCCGTCCCAGCATCGCGTTGAACGTGACCGCGAGGGCCCCCACCTCGTCGCGGCGGTCGGGTTCGTGGATGCGGCGGGTGAGGTCACCCTCGGTGGCGATCGCCTCCGCGGTCTCGGCCATCTCGCTGACGGGGCGCAGCAGCCGGCCGAGGGTGATCCACGCGATGCCCGACGCGAGCAGGAACGCGAAGGTGGTCGCGCCGAGGACGGCCACGCGGCGCTGCACGAGGGCCGCCCTGTCGGCGGCGATCGGGCGCCCGGCGAGGGCTCCGCCGACGCGGTTGCCGTCGACCCGCAGGATGGTGGCGAGCACCCGGGTCTCGCCCTGTTCGGTCTCGAGCGAGACGAGGCTCGGCCCCTGCGCCGCGTCGACGGCCGCGATGAGGGCCGGATCCGCGCCGAGCGGCCCCTCGGCCCGCGCGGGCGAGCTGCCGACCCGCACCACGAGGGTGTCGCGGTCGGCGGTCGGCCAGGTGTCCATGTAGGAGTCGATCGCCTCGCGCGGGCGCAGGCCGTCGGCGCGTCCGGCGGCGATGGCCGCCTCGAAGTCGACGATCTCCTCGCGCAGCTCGTCGTCCACGTACTGGCGCTGGGCCTGATCGGCCTGCTGGAAGGTCACGACGGATGTCAGCGCCAGGGCGAGCCCGAGCAGCAGCGCGTACCAGCCGAGCACGCGTGGGCGCAGGCCGACGCCGGCCGTCCAGCGCTGCGCGGGCCGCGGCTCAGTCATCGGAGTCGTCGCTCGGCCCGTCGTCGTCGCTGTCGTCGTCCCCGTCATCGTCGTCGCCGTCGTCGGGGGCGGGCGCCGGCGCCGGGGGCGACGGAGCCGGGGCCGCCTCGGGAGCGCGGGGCGCGGGTGCGGGGTCGGGCTCGGGCCGGGGCTGCGCCCCAGAGGGCGACGGGGCGCGCGGCGCCGGAGCCGGGGGAGCCGGCGCGGCCGGGGCCGCCTCGGTGCGGGGGCGTGCGGCGGCCGGGGGCCGGGGCGCCGGCCGCTCGCGCGTCGGCATCGGCAGGTCGATGACGGGCAGGTCGTCGTCGGCGACGGCGTCACCGCTGAGAGCCGCCCGGGAGATGACGATGCTGAGCAGCGCACCGACGATGATCACACCGATCACCACGAGGGTGCCGGCGTTGCGGCGCAGCGTCTGCGGAAGTCGGTCCACATGGCGATCGTGGCACAGGCCCGGCCCCGCGACGCCCGGGGTGAGAGAAGTCTCATCCGTCCCCGCGCGGGCCCGGGCAGGGCGCTCGGAACCCGACCTATACTCGGTCGCGAGTGAGCGACGCCGCCCCCCTTCGTGAGCAGCTCGCGGGACTGCCCACGGGTCCCGGCGTCTACATCTACCGCGACGACGCCGACCGGGTGCTCTACGTGGGCAAGGCGAAGTCGATCCGGCGCCGCGTGCTCTCGTACTTCCAGGCCCCGCTGCGGCCGGACGAGGGCGGCGCCCGCCGCCGCATGAGCGCCCGCGGCGGGCTCCACCCGAAGATCGACGAGCTCGTGGAGCGCATCGACCGCGTCGAGGTGTTCGTCACGGGGTCCGAGAGCGAGGCCCTGATCCTCGAGGCCAACCTCGTCAAGACGCACCGGCCCCCGTTCAACGTGCGGCTGCGCGACGACAAGAGCTACCCCTACATCGGGATCAGCCTCGACGAGGAGTACCCCCGCGTCTACTTCACGCGCGAGAAGCACCGGCGCGACCGGCTCTACTTCGGGCCCTTCTCCAACGCCTACAAGGTGCGCGAGACCCTCAACCTGATCGGCAAGATCTTCCCGAGCCGCCCCTGCGAGGGCCGCGAGCCGGGAAGGCCCTCGGGCGTCCCGTGCCTCGACTACCACATCAAGCGCTGCCTGGCTCCGTGCGTCGGCTACATCTCGCGGGACGACTACCGGGCGCTGATCGATCAGATCACGGCGTTCCTGTCGGGCCGCTACCGCGGGCTCGAGCGCGAGCTCACGGAGGAGATGCGCGCCGCCGCGGCCGCGCAGGAGTTCGAGCGCGCCGCCGCCGTGCGCAACCGCCTCTCCGCCGTGCGGCACCTGATGGAGCGGCAGTTCGCGACGGCGGGATCGGTCGGCACCGCCGACGTGCTCGGCGTCGCCATCGACGGTGACGCGGCCAACGTCCAGGTGCTCCAGGTCCGCGACGGGGTCCTCCAGGACCGCCAGTCGTTCTTCCTCGACACGGCGGGCGCCGAGGACGAGGCCACGGTGCTCGTGCAGTTCGCCTACGAGTACTACGCGATGGCGCTGGCGATACCGGCGCTGGTCGTGATCCCCCAGGACAGCGAGGCCGAGGCCGACCTCGGGGCGCTGCTGTCGGAGCGCCGGGGCAGCAGGGTGGAGGTGCGCGCGTCCTCCCGTGGCGACAAGCGCAAGCTCGCGGAGCTCGCGCAGAAGAACGCCCGCTTCGCCCTCGACCAGGACCAGCGCCGCCACGAGCAGGCCCGCTCGCGGCGCCGGGACGCCCTGGCCGACCTGCAGGAGCGGCTCGCGCTGCCGGCGCCCCCGGCGCGCATCGAGTGCTACGACATCTCCAACCTCGGCGACACCTACGCCGTCGCCTCGATGGTGGTCTTCGAGGGCGGCGCACCCGCGAAGGCGCACTACCGCACCTTCACGATGAGATACGAGGGGGGGCCCGACGACTTCGCGCGGATGGAGGAGGCGCTGTCGCGCCGCTTCGCCCGCATGCTCGCGCCCGAGGACGACCCCTCGTTCGCCGCGCGTCCGGGCCTTGTGGTCATCGACGGGGGAAAGGGCCAGCTCGGGGCGGCGATCGCGGGCATGCGCAGCGCGGGCGTCGACGACGTCCCGGTGGTCAGCCTCGCAAAGAAGCAGGAGGAGGTCTTCCGCCCCGGCCGCAGCGAGCCGCTGCTGCTCGACGAGGGCTCGGCGGCCCTGCGCGTGCTGCAGCACATCCGCGACGAGGCCCACCGCTTCGCCCTGCGGCACCACCGCGGCAAGCGCGACCGCGGGATGACCCGGAGCGTGCTCGACGCACTGCCCGGGGTGGGCCCGGCCCGGAAGGGGGCGATCCTCCGCCACTTCGGCTCGATCGAGCGCTTCCTGTCGGCCAGCCGCGAGGAGCTGGAGGCCGTGCCGGGGGTGCCGTCGAAGGTGGCACGCGACGTGTACGACCGGCTCCACAAGACGGCGGGCCCCCGCGAGGGCGCGGCGCCCGTCGCCGGCGGGGCGGCCACGGGGGGAGAGGACACATGGAGCTGACGATCATCACCGGCATGAGCGGCGCCGGGAAGAGCAAGGCGATGGGGGCCTTCGAGGACGCCGGGTGGTTCTGCGTCGACAACCTGCCGCCGGGCCTGCTGCCGGCCTTCGCCGACCTCGTGCTGCTCGAGGGGTCGCGGGTGACGCGGGCCGCGGTGGCGTGCGACGTCCGCGGCGGCATCTGGTTCAAGGACCTCGAGCCGGTGCTCGAGCGCGTGGAGGCGGCCACCGGAGTGCGGCCGCGCATGGTCTTCCTCGAGGCGTCCGACGAGGCGTTGCTCAACCGCTTCCGCGAGACCCGCCGCCGCCACCCGCTGTCGGACCGCGGCACCGTGTCGGACGGCATCGAGCGCGAGCGGGCCGAGCTCGCCGACGTGCGCGCGCGGGCCGACCTGGTGATCGACACGACCGGCATGTCGATCTGGGACCTGCGCCGGCGCGTCACCGAGGCCCTGATGACGCCCGAGGGGCGGCCGCGCCTGCACGTGGAGTTCGTCTCGTTCGGCTACAAGCACGGCGTGCCCCGCGACGTGGACCTCCTCTTCGACGTCCGCTTCCTGAAGAACCCGCACTACATCCCCGAGCTCAACCCCCTGACCGGCCTCGACACCCCCGTCGCCGAGTTCGTCGCCGCGGCGCCCGGCATGGACGAGTTCCGCAGCCGCCTCGAGTCGCTGCTCGACTTCCTCCTGCCGGCCTACGCGCAGGAGGGCAAGAGCAGCGTGGTCGTCGGCATCGGGTGCACCGGCGGGCGCCACCGCAGCGTCGCGATCGCCGAGATGCTCGCGTCGCGCTACGGGCGGGCCCTCGACGTGCGCGTGACCCACCGGCACATCGGCCGCTCGACCGGCGCGCCCACCGAGCCGGCGTGAGCCCGCGCCCCCACATCGCGGCGCTGGGCGGCGGCACGGGCCTCTCGTCGCTGCTGCGGGGCCTCAAGCGCCGCCCCCTCGACATCACCGCGATCGTCACCGTGGCCGACGACGGCGGCTCGTCGGGACGGCTGCGGCGCGAGCTCGGGGTGCTGCCCCCGGGGGACATCCGCAACTGCCTGGTGGCCCTCGCCGAGGACGAGTCGCTGATGGGGCGGCTGTTCCAGCACCGCTTCGCCGCGGGCGAGCTGTCGGGCCACTCGTTCGGGAACCTCTTCCTGGCCGCCCTCACCGAGGTGACGGGCAACTTCGACCTGGCCATCCAGTGGTCGAGCCACGTCCTGAAGATCAGCGGGGACGTCGTGCCCTCGACGCTCGCGCAGATCAGCCTGTGGGCGGAGCGCGCCGACGGCAGCAGCGTCTGCGGGGAGAGCGCGATCACCTCCGGGGCGGGGCCCTGCCGCCGCGTCTGGCTCGAGCCGGAGCCGGTCGCCCACCCCCCCGCGCTCGAGGCCATCGCGGGCGCCGACCTGGTGCTGCTCGGGCCCGGCAGCCTGTTCACCAGCGTCCTGCCGCATCTGGCGGTGCCCGAGCTGGTCGACGCGATCGGCGCGGCGTCGGGCGTGCGCGCCTATGTCTGCAACGTGATGACCCAGCCGGGGGAGACCGACGGCTTCGACGCGGTCGCGCACCTGGAGCGGGTGATGGAGGCGGCCCGCGGCGCGGTCGACGTGATCGTGGTGCACGAGGGGCCGCTCGACCCCGTCGCCGCGGCCACCTACGCCGCCCAGGGCCAGGAGCCCGTCGTGGCCGACGGCGACCGCCTGAGGGCGCTCGGCGTGAAGGTGATCGCGGGCGATCTCGCCGAGGAGGGGAGGATGGTGCGCCACTCCCCGGAGGCGCTCGCGGAGGTCCTCACGACGCTCGTCGCCGAGAGCGCCGCCCGGCGTACCCGTTCGTTAGCGGCGGATTAAGAGAAAAGGACTTGCAACGGTTGCCACGAACACCGAGGCGGCCGTAGACTGGCCGCGCGGAGGCCCCGGAATCGGTCTCCTCCGTGGTTGCGCCGTCATCACTCGTCTTCTTTTCGGGCGGCGTGTCCCCCGTACTTCTCTTAAAGGAGCTAACGCTCTATGAGTGCACGCGCGAAAGCGATTGCGCCTCTTGCGATCGTCATCGGAATCCTCTCGTTCCTCTGGACCGAGTTCTCGCTGAACTTCACGTTCCACTGGGTGACGGTCCAGGACGAGCTCGCCGGCGACGGCCAGCTTGGTCTTCCTCAGAACTTCCACCTCGTCCTGCCGATCGCGTTCATCTCCTGGGGCCTGTTCTTCGCCGCCGGTGGCGACAACGCCGCCTTCGGCAAGATCTTCCTGGCCTGCGTCTTCGGCTCGGTGGCGGCGCTGATCACCATGCCGCTCGCCTTCTCGACGGCCGACGCTCCTGACTTCTGGGGCATCGCCCTCTGGGTCGGCGTCTTCGCCACGATCCTGGTGCTCATCCTGATCGCCGGTGACTGGTACTACGTGGCCGGAACGTTCCCGGCATTCGCATCCGTGTTCCTCTGGTGGATCGCGACCGGCCTCGACGGCTGGGTCCCGAACGGTGGCGGCACCGAGAACACCGTCGCCTCCCTGGGCGACCCCGCCACCGCCGGCATCGGCGCGGGTGGCGGCCTGCTCTCCACCCCGTGGCCGTGGGTCTGGGTCAGCGCGTTCGTGACCCTGGTCTGTGGCGTCATCCTGGGCCTCCTGTCCGCCAAGATCACGGCGGCCGTGACCCCGAAGCCGAAGACGGCCGAGGCCTGAGCCTCAGCGTCTCCGACTGACAGCACCGCAGTAGCGCCGGGGGGCCTTCGGGCCCCCCGGCCGCGTTCCGGGCCGGATCAGCGCCGTGTGCGGCAGGCGGCCCAGAGGCCGAGGCGGGCATCGCGGGCCGCGCGCTCGGCGGCCCGGAGCCGGGGCTGCAGACGCCCCCGGCCGTCGCCACGGAACACCTCGGCGTAGCCCTCGGCGATCAGGCGCTCGTTCACCGTCCGGTCCTGGCCGTCGATCGTGACCTCCGCCAGCAGGCGGTCGAAGCGGTCGAGGCGCCCCTGGGTCGGGTCGGTGGCGAGGATCACGCGCGTCCCCTGCGGCAGCAGCGCCGTCGCGCGGGCCGACGCCTGTGGGCCGAAGCACTCCACCGGCCGGTCCTCGGCGACGCTCTCGGGCGCATCGACGCCCAGCATCCGCACCCGGACGTCGTCGCCACCGAGCCGGGCGATCAGCGTGTCGCCGTCGACGACCCTGCGCACGGTCGCGCTCTCGCCTCCACCCGACGCCGCCGGCGCCTCCACCGGCGCGTCGACCGTGCTGCATCCCGCGCACGCTGCGGCTGTCAGGACGACGAGGGCGAGGTGGGAGCGACACATGTCCCCATACTGTCAGGGGGCCTGCCGTGGGCCTGTTAGATTGGCGCCCGTTTTCAACATGGAGGATGCGCCCCAATGAGCGTTCGCGTGGGAATCAACGGGTTCGGCCGAATCGGGCGGAACGTCTTCCGGGCGGCGACGCTCGGTGAGACGGACATCGAGATCGTCGCGGTCAACGACATCACCGACACGGGCACTCTCGCCCACCTCCTCGACTACGACTCGGTCTTCGGGCGGTATCCGGGCCACGTGCACGCGCACGACGACCACCTCCACGTGGATGACGCCCACATCAAGGTGTTCGCCGAGCGCGACCCGGCGAACCTGCCCTGGGGCGACCTGGGCGTGGACGTCGTCATCGAGAGCACAGGCTTCTTCACCGAGCGCGACAAGGCGGCCGCCCACCTCGCCGGCGGCGCCAAGAAGGTCATCATCTCGGCGCCCGCCAAGAACCCCGACCTGACCGTCTGCATCGGCGTGAACGAGGACGAGTACGACGCCGACAAGCACCACATCATCTCGAACGCCTCCTGCACGACGAACTGCCTCGCGCCCCTGGCGAAGGTCCTGATGGACAACTTCGGGGTCGAGCACGGCTTCATGACCACCTGCCACGCGTACACGGGCGACCAGCGCCTGCTCGACGCGCCCCACTCCGACCTGCGCCGTGCCCGCTCGGCCGCCCTGTCGATCATCCCCACCTCGACCGGCGCGGCACGTGCCATCGGCGAGGTGCTGCCGGCGATGAAGGGCAAGCTCGACGGCATCGCCCTGCGGGTGCCGACGCCCGATGGCTCGGTGGTGGACCTCACGGTCGAGGTCAGCCGCGCGACGACCGTCGAGGAGGTCAACGCGGCGTTCCTGGCGGCGGCGGAGGACGGCCCGCTCGCGGGCATCCTCGGCTACACCGAGGACCCGATCGTCTCGCGCGACATCGTCGGCGACCCGCGGTCGTCGCTGCTCGACGCGAGCCTGACGATGGTCAACGGCACCACGGTGAAGCTGATCAGCTGGTACGACAACGAGTGGGGCTACTCGTGCCGGGTCGTCGACCTGGCCGAGCGCGTCCTCCCGTCGTAGTCCGCCGATGACGCGCCCCGCGGGGATCGACGATCCGGGTGTGGACTGGGCGGGCGCGCGCGTGCTCGTACGGGCCGACCTCAACGCCCCGATCGACGACGGGCGCGTCACCGACGATGCGCGCATCAGCGCCTCGGTGCCCACCCTCGAGCACCTGCTCGCGGCGGGCGCCGGGGTGGCCGTGTGCTCGCACCTCGGCCGGCCCAAGGGGCAGCGCAAGGAGGAGTTCTCGCTCGCCCCCTGCGCGGCGCGCCTCGGCGAGCTGATGGGCCGCAGGGTCGAGCTGCTGCCGGACTGCGTCGGCGAGGAGGTCGCGGCGCGTGCCGCGGCGCTCGCGCCGGGTGAGCTGGTGATGCTCGAGAACCTCCGCTTCCATCCGGGCGAGGAGGCGAACGACCCGGCGTTCGCCGACCTCCTCGCCACGGGCTACACGCACTACGTCAACGACGCCTTCGGCGCGGCCCACCGCGCGCACGCCTCCACCGAGGGTGTCGCACGGCGCCTGCCGGCGCGGGCCGGGATGCTCCTCTCCCGCGAGGTGGAGGTGCTCGAGGGGCTGCTCCGCAACCCCCGCAGCCCGTTCGTCGCGGTTCTCGGCGGCTCGAAGGTGAGCGACAAGCTGCCGCTGATCAAGAGCCTGCTCGAGCGCTGCGACCGGGTACTGGTGGGCGGGGCGATGTGCTTCACCTTCCTGGCAGCCCAGGGCGAGCCGGTCGGCGCCTCGCTGCACGAGGGCCCCGAGGGGCAGGCCATGGCCTCCGAGCTGATGGAGCTCGCCGTCCGCCTCAACTGCGCCCTGCAGCTGCCGGTGGACGTGCTGGTGGCCGACCGCTTCGCCGCCGACGCGGCGCTCGAGGTCGTGCCGACCGACGACATCGCCGACGGCTGGATGGGCGTCGACATCGGCCCGCGCACCGCCGCCTCGTACCGCGAGGCGATCGCGGCCGCCGGGACCGTGTTCTGGAACGGCCCGATGGGCGCGTTCGAGATCGAGCCGTTCGCCGACGGCACCCGCGCGGTGGCCGAGGCGATGGCCGCGTCGTCCGCCGAGACGGTGGCCGGCGGCGGCGACTCGGGGGCGGCGGTCGCCCAGTTCGGCCTCGTCAGCGAGTTCACCCATGTGTCGACCGGAGGAGGCGCCGCCTTGGAGATGCTCGAAGGGCGGACCCTGCCGGGCGTCGCCGCGCTCCCGCAGCTGTGACGGCCGCCCGCCGCCCGCTCGTCGCGGGGAACTGGAAGATGAACAAGACCGGCGTCGAGGCCCGCGAGTACATCGCCCGCCTGCGGGCCCACCTCGGCGAGACCGCCCTGCCCGCCGACGTCGCGATCTGCCCGCCCTTCACCGCGCTCGAGGCGACGGCGCGCGCCGCCTCCGGCAGCCCGATCCGCGTGCTCGCCCAGGCGGTGCACGAGGCCGCCAAGGGCGCGCACACCGGCGAGATCTCCGCCGCGATGATCACGGCGGCGGGCGCCGACGGCTGCCTGGTGGGGCACTCCGAGCGGCGGGCCGCCGGGGAGACCGACGATCAGGTGGCCGCCCGCGTGCGCGCCGCGCTCGACGCCGGGCTCCAGGTGATCCTCTGCTGCGGCGAGTCGCTCGAGCAGCGCGAGGCGGGGGAGACCGAGTCGTGGCTCACGGGTCAGCTCACGTCGGCGCTCGCCGGCGTGCGCCCGGACGAGGTCGGCGCGTTCGCGATCGCCTACGAGCCCATCTGGGCGATCGGCACCGGCCGCACGGCGACGCCGGAGATCGCCCAGGCGGCGTGCGCGCACGTGCGCGCGGTGGCGTCGGCGACCCTCGACGGCGACGTCCTGCGAGTGCTCTACGGCGGCAGCGTGACGCCCGAGACCGCCGGCGACCTGATGGCGCAGCCCGACATCGACGGCTCGCTGGTGGGCGGGGCGAGCCTCGACCCCGACGCCTTCGCCGCCATCGTCCGCGCATCCTGAGGCGATGACCCCGCCGCGCGGCCCCCTCGTCCTGGTCGTCATCGACGGCTTCGGGATCGGACCGGCGGGACCGGGCAACGCCGTGTCGCTCGCCCGCACCCCGGTGCTCGACGCCCTCGCCCGTGAGGGCTCGGGGACGCGGATCGAGGCGTCCGGCCTGCCGGTCGGGCTGCCCCACGGGCAGATGGGCAACAGCGAGGTCGGCCACCTCAACCTCGGCGCCGGCCGCCGTGTGCCGCAGATGCTGGTCCGCGTGGACGAGGCGTTCGCCGACCGCTCCATCCTCGCCATCCCCGCCCTCCAGCAGGCGCTCGACACCGGCCGCCGCAGCACGCTCCACCTGGTCGGCCTGGCCGGCGACGGCGGGGTGCACGCCAGCCAGCGCCACGCCCTCGCGCTGATCGCGATCGCCCAGGAGCAGGGAGTCGAGCGGATCGTCGTGCACGCCCTCACCGACGGGCGCGATACCCGCCCGGACGCCGCCCTCGAGGCCATCCGTCAGTTCGAGGCCACCGGGGCGACGGTGGGCACGGTCTGCGGGCGCTTCTACGGAATGGATCGCGACCGGCGCTGGGAGCGCACCAAGCGCGCCTACGACGCGATGGTGCACGGCGTGGGTGAGCACCGCCCGAGCGGTCACGAGGCGATCCGGCTCTCCTACGACCGCGGCGTCACCGACGAGTTCATCGAGCCCGCGGTCATCGGCCCGCCCGGCGAGAACCGGATCCGCCCGGGCGACGCGGTGCTCTACTGGAACTTCCGGCCCGACCGCGCGCGCCAGCTGACCATGGCCTTCAGCGACCCCGCCTTCGACGGATTCGACCGCGGCATCGGCGGACTGCCGCTGCTCACGACGATGACGCGCTACAAGGCGGAGTTCACCGCGCCGGTGCTCTTCGAGTCGCAGGACGTGCGCCAGGGCCTCGCCGAGACGGTCTCGGGGGCCGGGCGACGCCAGCTGCACGTGGCCGAGACCGAGAAGTACGCCCATGTGACCTTCTTCTTCAACGGCGGTCGCGAGGAGCCGTTCGAGGGCGAGCGGCGCATCCTCGTCCCCTCGCCCCAGCACGTCCCGACCTACGACCAGGCGCCCGAGATGAGCGCCTCGGGCATCCGCGACGCCGTGGTGCAGGCGCTCGCCGAGGGCGGCGACGAGCTCTACGTCATCAACTTCGCGAACGCCGACATGGTGGGGCACACCGGGGTCGTCGAGGCCGCCGTGCGCGGCATCGAGACGGTCGACGGATGCATGGGCGCCATCCGCCCCGCCGTCGCGGCGGCGGGCGGCCTGCTCTGCGTCACCGCCGACCACGGCAACAGCGAGTACATGATCGAGCCCGACGGCTCGAAGAACACCGCCCACACCAGCAACCCGGTGCCGCTCTGGATCGACCGGCCGGG
>LNEQ01000180.1 GCA_001464995.1 Actinobacteria bacterium Ga0077541 | reverse complement strand
GCGCCGCCCGCGCGGCGCAGGCGGCGGAGGACGTCGCGCGCCTGGAGGCCGAGCTGGCGACCCTCGCCGCCGCGTCCGAGGCCGCCGGACCCCGCGCCGTGCAGGCCCGCTCCGCCGCCGCTCGCGCGTCGGAGGCCGCGTCCACGGCGCGGGGCGTGGCCGACGCCGCGAGCGCCGAGCTGAGGACCCGCGCCGGCGGCGCCGCCGACGCCCGGGCCGCGCTCGCCGCCGCGCGCGCGGAGGAGGCCGAGGCGCTCGCGCGCCTGTCGGCGACGAGGGCGCGGGCGGAGGAGCCCGACGTCGCGCACGACATCGCCCCCGCCCGCCGCGCCGCCCTCGCCCTCGAGGAGGCCGCACGCGCCCTGGCCCCGGCGGCCGAGCTGGCCCGCAGCCTGCAGTCCGAGGCCGATGCCCGGGCCCGCGACCTGGACGCCGGCGTCGCTGCGGGCGATCGGTCCGTCGAGGAGGCCGAGCGCCTCGTGGCCGCGAGCGCCGGACGGGCGCACGCCGCGGAGGTCGAGGCCGCCGTCGCCGGCGAGCGCTCGGCGGAGGCCGGGCCGCCGCCCGACGCCGGCGAGGAGCTCCCCGACGCGGAGGATGCGGCCGGCCGCCTGGCCGACCTCGAGCGGCGCCGCGAGGGCATCGGGGCCGTCAATCCGCTCGCCGCGGTCGAGCGCGAGGAGCTCAGCACGCGCGAGAGCGAGATGATCGCCCAGATCGAGGACCTCGAGTCGACCGCAGAGGCGCTGCGCGGACACCTCGGGGAGCTCGACGCCGCCGTCGCCGAGGGCTTCGACTCGCTGTTCGACGCCTTCCGTGAGCGCTTCACGGAGGTCTGCGGGCTGCTGTTCCCGGGCGGGGAGGGGCGCCTGCGGGCCGTCGTCGGCGAGGACGGCGAGGCCGGCATCGAGGTCGAGGTCGTGCCCGCCGGCAAGCGGCCGCGCTCCCTGGCGCTGATGTCGGGCGGCGAGCGGTCGCTGGTGGCGCTCGGCTTCTGCCTGGCGCTGGCGATGGCCCGGCCGGCGCCGTTCTACCTCCTCGACGAGGTCGAGGCCGCTCTCGACGACGTCAACCTGCGCCGCTTCCTCGCCGTGGTGCGGCGCCTGTCCGAGAGGACCCAGTTCCTCCTGATCACCCACCAGCAGCCGACGGTGGAGATCGCCGACACGATCTTCGGCGTGACCATGGGCGCCGAGGGCGTCTCGCAGGTCATCGCGCGGCGCCTGAAGCGCGACGTCGAGGGTCCGGCGCGCCCGTACGTGCGACGGGCGCTGCACGCCATCCCCGGCGGCCGCTCCGCGTGAGCGACGCCGATCAGGAGGCCTGGGCGGAGCTCTTCGGGCTCGCCCCGCCGCCGGGCGCGGGCGACCCGGAGCCGCGCCGCCGCGGCCTGATGGCGCGACTGCGCGAGAACCTCAGCAAGCCCCGCCAGACCATCTCCCCCCAGCTCGCCGGCATCTACGCGGGCAAGTTCGTCACCCCCGAGACCTGGGACGAGCTGGAGGAGGCGCTGATCGCGGCCGACTGCGGCATGGACGCCAGCCTGTCGCTCGTGGAGGACCTGCGCGAGGAGGCGGCGCAGGGCCGCATCACCTCCGGCGCCGACGTCGCAACCGCCCTGACGCGCGAGATGGCCACCCGGATGGCTCCCGAGCCCGCCCGCATCCCCCTCGACGGGCACCCCACGGTGATCCTGATCGTGGGCGTCAACGGCAGCGGCAAGACGACCACGGTCGGCAAGTTCGCCCACCGGCTGTCCGAGCTCGGTCAGACGGTCGTGATCGGCGCGGCCGACACATTCCGCGCCGCGGCCATCGACCAGCTCGCCGTGTGGGCCGAGCGCTCGGGCGCGCAGCTGGTGCGCCAGGCCCAGGGCGCCGACCCGGGCGCGGTCGCCTACGACACCGTGGCGTCGGCCACCGCCCGGGGGGCCGACGTGGCTCTGATCGACACCGCCGGGCGGCTCCAGACCCAGCACAACCTCATGGAGGAGCTGCGCAAGGTCGCCGCCGTCGTGGGCAAGATCGACGAGACCGCGCCGCACGAGGTGCTGCTCGTCCTCGACGCCACGACCGGGCAGAACGGGCTCAGTCAGGCCCGCCTCTTCAACGAGGCCGTCGGCCTCACCGGCGTCGTCCTGACCAAGGTGGACGGGGCCGCACGGGGAGGCATCGCCGTCGCGATCCGTCGCGAGCTCGGCATCCCGGTGAAGCTCGTCGGGTCGGGCGAGAAGCTCGAGGACCTGCAGCCGTTCGACGCGCGATCGTTCGCCCGGGCGATCTTCTCTCCCGAGGACTGACCCGCTGCTCTAGGATGAGCGGTCGCCGATGTTCGATGCGCTCACCGACAAGCTGCAGGGGATCTTCTCCGGCCTGAGGGGCCGGGGCAAGCTGACCGACGCCGACATCGACGCCGCAATGCGGGCGATCCGCCTGTCGCTTCTCGAGGCCGACGTGTCGCTTCCGGTGGTCAAGCAGCTGACGACGGCCATCGCCGCCCGGGCCAAGGGCGCCGAGGTGATGGACTCCCTCACGCCCGACCAGCAGGTCGTGAAGATCGTCAGCGAGGAGCTCACGACGCTGATGGGCGAGGCCAACGTCGCCCTGCCGCTCGCCTCCAAGCCGCCGACCATCGTCCTGATGGCCGGCCTGCAGGGCTCTGGCAAGACGACCTGCTGCGCCAAGCTCGCGCGGCACTTCCGCCAGCAGGGGCGGGCGCCGATGCTGGTCGCCTGCGACGTCCACCGACCCGCCGCCGCCGAGCAGCTCGCGGTCCTCGGCACGCAGATCGACGTGCCGGTGCACCGCGAGGAGGGGCGCGACGCCGTGGCGATCGCGCGCAACGGCATCGAGGCGGCCCGCAAGCTGGGCCGCGACCTGGTGATCGTCGACACCGCGGGCCGCCTGTCGATCGACGCGGACATGATGGACGAGCTCGTCCGCATCAAGGACGCGGTGCAGCCGACGAGCGTCGTCCTGGTGATCGACGCCATGACCGGCCAGACCGCCGTGGACGTGGCGAAGGCCTTCGCCGACGCGGTCGACTTCGACGGCGTCGCCCTCACCAAGCTCGACGGCGATGCCCGCGGCGGCGCCGCCCTCTCGGTGCGCGCCGTCAGCGGCAAGCCCATCCTCTTCATCGGCACGGGCGAGAAGCTCGAGGCCCTGGAGCCGTTCCACCCCGACCGCATGGCATCGCGGATCCTCGGGATGGGCGACGTCATGAGCCTGATCGAGAAGGCCCAGCAGACCGTCGATCCCGGCGATGCGAAGGCCCTCGAGCAGAAGATCCGCGGCGGGTCGATGACCCTCGAGGACTTCCTCGATCAGATGCAGCAGGTGCGCAAGATGGGCCCCATGTCGCAGGTTCTCGGCATGATCCCCGGATTCCGCAACGCGACGAAGGGTCGTGATCTCAACGTCGACGACGGCCAGATCAATCGCGTCGAGGCGATCATCCGGAGCATGACGCTCCAGGAGCGGCGCCACCCCGAGATCATCAACGGCAGCCGCCGGCGCCGCATCGCGTCGGGCAGCGGCACCAGCGTGCAGGAGGTCAACCAGCTCCTGTCGCAGTTCAAGCAGATGCGCAAGCTGATGAAGCAGATGGGCCGGGGCGGTCTTCCCCCCGGTCTGTTCGGCACCTAACCCAGAGTACGAGGAGCACGCATGGTCAAGATCAGGCTCGCCCGCGTGGGCGGCAAGAAGAACGCGATCTACCGGGTCGTGGTGGCGGACGTCCGCTCGCCGCGCGACGGCCGCAACATCGAGACGATCGGCCGCTACAACCCCCAGACCCACCCCTCCATCGTCGAGATCGACGTCGAGAAGGCCAACAACTGGATCGCCAACGGCGCGCAGCCGACGTCGGCCGTCAAGAAGCTGATCAAGATCGCCACGAAGGACCAGGCCGCCAAGGCCCAGGCCGCCGCCTGATGACGGGCGCCGCATGAGCCCGGCGGATCCGAGCCCGCTGTCGGCGATGGTCGGCGCGCTCGCGCGCGGCCTCGTCGACAACCCGGAGCAGGTGGAGGTGAAGGAGGAGAGCGACGGCGAGACCCGCGTCATCTCGCTCTACGTGGCCGAGACCGATCTCGGCCAGGTCATCGGCCGCGGCGGCAGGGTGGCCCGCGCCCTCCGCGTGATCCTCCGTTCGGCGTCCACGGCCCGCGGCGAGCGCGCCACTCTCGAGATCGTCGACTAGACGACGGTCCACGCATGAGCTCCTCGACGGTCGTGATCGGGCGTATCGGCCGCCCGCACGGCATCGGCGGGGCGGTCCACTCGCGGGGATCGGGCCCGACCCTGCCGACGATCGCGGTCGGGGAGGAGGTCGAGGTGCGCCCGCGCGAGGGCGAGCCCCGGCGCCTGACGGTTACGGCGCGCTCGGGGATGGCCGACCAGCCCATCCTCGCCTTCGCGGGAGTCGGCTCGCGCGACGAGGCGGCGCTGCTGGCGGGGGCGGAGATCGCGGTCCCCATCGAGCGGGTCGCCGGGCTCGACGACCCCGACACGTTCTTCGTCCGCGACCTCGTCGGGTGCGAGGTGCTGCTCGGCGAGCGCGTCCTCGGCCCGGTGCGCGAGGTCATCTCAGCCCCGGCCAACGACGTGCTCGAGGTGACGACGGCCGAGGGCCCGGTGCTGATCCCGTTCACGGCCGACGCCGTCGTCGCGCTCGACGTCCCGGGCCGGCGCCTCGTGGTGCGCCCCGACCTCTTCGGCGCGGGGGCGCCGTGAGGATCGACGTCTTCACGCTCTTCCCGGAGTGGTTCGACTGGATGCGGCGGCCGCGCCACCTCACCAACGCCGCGCTGTCGGCGGGGCTCGAGGTGCGCTGCTTCTCGCCGCGCGACACCACCCCGCTCGCGCACGGCCAGGTCGACGACTCCCCCTACGGCGGCGGCCCGGGCATGGTCATACGGGCCGACGTCATCGCCGCGTCCCTGGAGGCCGTCTACGGAGGCCCGGCGACCGAGGTCCGCGAGCACCGGCGCGTGATCGTGCTGACCCCCCGCGGGCGGCCGTTCACCGACGCCGTCGCCGGCGAGCTGGCGCGCGAGCCCGAGATCGCGCTGCTCTGCGGCCGCTATGAGGGGTTCGACGAGCGCGTGCACGAGGTTCTCGCCGACGACGCCATCTGCCTCGGCCCCTTCGTGCTCGCCGGCGGCGAGGTGGCCGCCATGGCCGTCATCGACGCCGTCGCCCGCAAGCTCTCCGGCGCGCTCGGCAACGCGGAGAGCCTGGCCGCCGAGTCGTTCTCGGAGGGGCTCGGCGGGGGGCTGGAGCATCCGCACTACACGCGTCCGGCCGTCTTCCTCGGCCACGAGGTCCCGCCCGTGCTGCTCTCGGGCGATCACGGCGCGATCGCACGGTGGCGCGCCGAGAGGGTGCTGCCGCCGCGGGTGGCGTGAGGTGATGCCGCCCTTCGACGCGCGGGGATCCCTTGCTATGCTCCCGGTCGTTTTGCCGGGACCCGACCCGGGCACGCCGAGCCAGGAGCACGCGCCGTGAGCGTCATCGAGAGCCTTGAGCGCGAGCAGATTCGCGACGACATCCCGGTCTTCCAGGCCGGCGACACCGTGAAGGTCCACTTCCGGGTGGTCGAGGGCACGCGCCAGCGGGTCCAGGTCTTCGAGGGCACCTGCATCAAGCGCCAGGGCTCCACCAGCCGCGAGACCTTCACGGTCCGCAAGCAGAGCTTCGGCGTCGGCGTCGAGCGCACGTTCCCGGTCCACTCGCCCAAGATCGAGAAGATCGAGCGCGTGATGGAGGGCGACGTCAGCCGCGCCAAGCTCTACTACCTGCGCGGCAAGATCGGCAAGAAGGCCCGCATCCGCGAGAAGCAGCGGACCTAGCCCCGGCGGGTCCGCGGCCGCGTGGGGGGGCGACGCCGACCCGGGGCCCATCGGCCCGCAGCGCGCCTGTTCGCCCACGACCGCGCGCTCGGCGCACGTCGGGTCGCGGGCGCCGATGAGGCCGGACGCGGCTGCCTCGCCGGCCCGCTGGTCGTCTCGGCCGTCTGCCTCGACCTCGGGACCCTGCCGCCCGCCGGCCGGCGGGCGCTGCGCGACCTCGACGACTCCAAGCGGCTCCGGCCCGAGGTCCGCACCCGCGTCGCCGAGGCGGTGATGCGCCACGCCGAGCAGGTCGTGGTGCTCTCCGCGTCGCCGGCGACGATCGACCGCGACGGCCTCCACCGCACCAACCTCCGGCTGCTCGCCCGCGCGCTCGCGGCCATCCAGCCGTGCGCCGACGTCTGCCTGGTCGACGGCTTCCACCTCGGCGAGGCCGCCCCGGAGCACCGCCGCGTTGTGGGCGGCGACCACCTGAGCGCCTCCATCGCCGCGGCTTCGGTGATCGCGAAGACGGTGCGCGACCGCCTCATGACGGGCCCCGTCGCCGACGCCTACCCGGCCTTCGGGTTCGCCTCCCACGTGGGGTACGCGACGCTCGACCACCGCAGCGCGCTCCGTGTGGAGGGGCTCACGCCCCTGCACCGCCGCTCCTTCCAGTCGGTGGCCTACCCGCCGGCCTGAGGGCCCGCGGGCCCCCGGCGGGATCCGGGAGCGACACGACGCCCCGGCGGTGCCGCACGCGCGCCCGCACGCGCCCCGGCGCGACCGTGATCAGGTCCAGCCGCAACTGGCGCCACTCCGGGCCCGGGTGGAGTGCGACGTACGCCTCGAGCGCCCGCGCGATGCGCGTCCGCTGCAGCGGGGTGAGCGGTTCTACGAGGGCCCCGGGGTCGGCCCGGGTCTTCACCTCGCAGGCGATCAGCGTCGTCCCCCGCGCCGCGACGATGTCGAGCTCGCCGCCGCCGCCCCTCCAGCGCTCGGCGAGGATCGTCCACCCCCTCCGCACCAGATGGCGGCGCGCCGCCCGCTCGCCACGCCTGCCGCGTTCGCTGCGATCGCTCATGCCCCGAGGTTCCCCGCCGCGGTGCGCGCGGGTCCACCCCCGAGGGTGTCAGCCGGCGCTCCGCCCTGTGCCGGAGAGCGTCACTCCCCCCATCGGAAGCCGATGGGGGACACCGCGACGGCCAGGGGGCTCGAGGGCAGGTCGTCGGGCGGCCGGGGTTCGTTGTAGCCGCTCGGGGCGATGTCGTTGGGTGCGTCCGGGTGGAACAGCGAGGCGAGGTACTGCACCTGGCCGCGCCCCGGGCCGAGCTCGGTCTGCCCGCCGCTGTAGGCGGCGATGCCGTTGTCGCGCAGATGGTCGTAGGCGGCGAAGAGGCGGCTGAGCGGGCCGAAGCGGGAGGGCTTCATGTTGACGACCCGCGGAGGCCAGGCACGCCCGAGGATGTCGTCGACCGAGTGGATGGGGGCGTCCCAGGTCACGCGGTCCTCGTGGCCCTCGAGGGTCTCGCGTAGCTCGGGCGTCAGCCGGGGGTCCTCGATCAGCGCGTGCGGGAACGAGGCGACGATCTCCCGGTAGGTGTGCGGGTCGGTGGGCACCCCGAAGGGGACCTCGTCGTACTGGCCCTTCATGTCCATCACGTCGACGGCCCCGAGGCCCGCGAGCTCGCGGATCAACTCGTGCGACCAGTCGTCGGTGGGGTCGAGCTTGAAGCGCAGGCCCGGATCGCGGCGCAGCCAGCCGAGGACCCGCTCCGCGTCGGGTGGGGTGCCGTTGAACGGGTCGTCCAGTCGTGTCGAGACCACGAAGCGCACGGGGGAGGGGGTGATGCCGAGGGCCTCGGCGAGCGAGATGCCCGACTGGCGGAGCGCCAGGTCGAGGGCGGCGCTCTCGTAGGCCCACCGGCGGTACTCCCGCGAGGCCTCGAGGACCGGGGCGCCGGCGTGGAAGAGGTCGATTCCCTCGAGGTGCCGGGAGAAGCCGTCCACCGTGAACTCGCCCGCGAGGGGGAGCACCGGGCCCGCGGCGGCCTGGCTCTCGTGCTCGCCCGGGTCGTAGCAGACGTCCTCTCCGACGCCCTCGTGACCGTCGCCGCGGAGCCGGATCACCGTCGTGAGCCGCCGGAAGTCCGGCGCCAGCTGGAGCGCCCGGACCTCCAGCGCGTACTCCTCGATCCGCAGTGGCAGGTCGGCGATCGCCGCGTACGTGCTCACGAGCCGGCCTCCGCCGCGGGGTACTCGATGATCTCGGTCTGCAGGGAGCCGGGCCCGACGAGGTAGATGCTGCGCGTGGCGTCGCGGTGGGTGGCGATGGTCGCCCCGTGCTCGGCGGCGAGCCGCTCCAGCTCGTCCCCGTCCACCCGGAAGGCCAGGTGCGGCGGGTGCTGCTCGGGCAGCACGAAGGCGATCTTGACGCCCCCCGACTCCACCAGTCCCCAGGTCGGGTCCTGGTGGAGCACCCTCGTGCCCGGGACGGTGCTCCTCTGCCATTCGATCGCCTCGGCGATGTCCGGCACCTGCTGGGCGACGTGGTCGAACTCCATGGCTCCTCCTCGGTCGCCCCATAGGTTAGGCGCTCGAGGCGCGCCGCAGCCGTGACATCACCGGCATCGGTCCGGCACGGATGCGCGCAGAGCCGCCACGGGGGGCGGTGGGAGCGTTGGGGGCGTGGTCGCCCATCTCCTCAGTCCCGCCGTCCTCGGCCTCGAGACCTCGACCGTCCAGGTGGAGGTCGACCTGCGCGCGGGGCTCCCGTCGTTCGCCGTGGTCGGCCTCGCCGACGTGGCCGTGCAGGAGGCGCGGGAGCGCGTGCGCTCCGGCCTCGCCAACCAGGCCTTCAGCGTGCCCGCGCGCCGCATCGTCGCCAACCTCGCGCCGGCCGACCTGCGCAAGGCCGGGCCCCAGTACGACCTGCCGCTCGCGCTGGCCATCCTCGCCGCGTCCGGTCAGGTCCCCTCGGCCGTCCTCCGGGGGCTCGGGGCGGTCGGCGAGCTCGCCCTCGACGGTGCGGTGCGCCCCGTGGCGGGCGCGATCGCGATGGCCGAGCACGCTGCGCGCGAGGGCTGGGCCCGGATGATGGTGCCCGCCGCGAACGCCGCGGAGGCGGCCCTGGTCCCCGGCCTCGAGGTGATCGGCGTGGCGACCCTCCGCGATGCGGCCGACGTGCTCGAGGGCCGCCTCGCGCACGAGCCGGTCGTCGTCGACGCGGCCGCCCTCCTGGCGGGCGCCCAGTCGGCGCCGGGCCCCGACCTGGCCGAGGTGCGCGGCCAGGGGTCGGCCCGGCGGGCGCTCGAGGTCGCCGCCGCCGGGGGGCACTCGATGCTCATGGTCGGGCCGCCCGGCGGGGGCAAGACGATGCTCGCGCGGAGGCTGCCCGGCATCCTGCCGCCGCTGCGGCTCGAGGAGGCGATCGCGGTCACCCGCATCCATTCGGTCGCGGGACTCCTCGACCCGGGGTGCCCCCTGGTGGTGCGACGCCCCTTCCGCGCGCCGCACCACACGGTCTCGGCGGCCGGCCTGGTCGGCGGCGGGCGCATCCCGCGGCCGGGCGAGGTCAGCCTCGCGCATCACGGGGTCCTCTTCCTCGACGAGGTGTGCGCCTTCGCACCCTCGGCGCTGGACGCGCTGCGCCAGCCGCTCGAGGAGGGCCGCATCGACGTCACCCGGTCGATGATGAGCGCGCGCTTCCCCGCCCGCCCGTTGCTGGTCTGCGCCGGCAACCCGTGCCCGTGCGGGTTCGACGGCGACCCGGTGCGACGCTGCGTATGCCCGCCGGGGCGGGCGGAGGCCTACCGCGCCCGCCTCTCGGGGCCGGTCGCCGACCGCATCGACCTCCACGTCGAGGTGCCGCGGCTCGACCGCGAGGAGCTGATGGGCCGCTCCGGCGCGGAGACGAGCGAGACGGTGCGGGCACGGGTCGCGGCGGCACGCGGCCGGGCCGCCGAACGCGGCCAGGAGCGGCCGAACGCCGAGCTCGGACCGCTCGAGGCGCGCCGGGCGGCCGCTCTCGACGCCCCGGCGAAGGCCCTGCTCGGCCGTGCCGTCGATCGTCTCGCCCTGTCGGCGCGGGCCCACGACCGCCTGCTGCGCGTGGCGCGCACGATCGCCGACCTCGAGGGGGCGGACGACGTCCGGGCCGACCACCTCGCCGAGGCGCTCGGCTACCGCGTGCCGGTCGGCCCCGGAGCGGTGGGATGAGCGAGGGAGCCGACTGGGCCCTCGGCCTCGCGCGCATGGCGCACACCCTGGGCCGCGACCTGCAGCGGGCCGCGCGCGCGGCCGGCGGCCCGGAGCGGCTCTGGAAGGCCGATCGGGCGGAGCTCGGACGACTGCTGCGCTGCTCGGGGGCCGAGCTCGACCTCGTGATCCGCGCGCGGGTGGGCATCGACCCCGCCGCCGACGTCGCCTGGCTCGGCGCTGCGGGCATCCACCACGTGGGCCTGGGGGATCCGCGGTATCCGGCACCCCTGCGGCAACTGCCCGACCCGCCCTTCGGGCTCTTCGTGCGCGGTGGGGCGGGCGCTGTGCCCGATCGGCTCGCCGAGGCCCCGGTCGTCGCGGTGGTCGGCAGCCGCCGGGCGACCCCCCAGGGGGCGGCCTTCGCCCGCGCCCTCGGGGCGTCGCTCGCGGAGCGCGGAGCGGTCGTCGTCAGCGGCCTGGCGCACGGCATCGACGCGGCGGCCCACGAGGGCGCGCTGGCGGCCGGCGGCGTCACGGTCGCCGTGCTCGGCTGCGGGGTGGACGTGGCCTATCCTCGCCGCAACCGCGA
>LNEQ01000179.1 GCA_001464995.1 Actinobacteria bacterium Ga0077541 | reverse complement strand
CGTGGAGGCCGGGGCACCGCCGCTGCCGGGCAGCACGTAGCCGGCCAGCACGGCCAGCAGGCTGGAGCCGGAGGGGGCCGCGCCGATGGGCGCCTGGATCGAGGAGACGACGATCGTCGCCTTCTCCTGGGATTCGTCCACGATCTTCATGACGGCCTGGCCGGTGGTGCCGGCCGCGCCGATGGGACCGATGGATCCGGCCTCGCCGCCCGAGGTCCCGATCAGGTTCGTCACCTGCGAGGCGGCGTCCCGATCACCCCCCGGCGACATCGGGACTCCGAGCGCGGCGAGCACCGCGGCCGCGATGGCGGGCGGCGGCGGGCCGAGCGACAGGGCCGGGGCTCCCGGGAGGCCCAGGGCGGAGGCGGCGACGCTGGGCGTCGGCGCGGCGGCGGGCGGGGCCGGGGGCGTGTCGGCGTCGATGCGGCTCACCGGCAGCGCGCTGGGGGGCGCGGCGACGACCGGCGCGGGGCTCGAGAAGACCGGGGCGAGCTCGGGGAGCTCGGGGGCGGCACCGGGCAGCGTGGGAAGCGGCTGGGCGTCGACGGGCGGCTCGGCGGAGGGCGGCAGCGTGATGACCGGGTCGCGGACGACCGGCGGCGGCACGGCCGGGACCTCGGCGGCGGGCGGCCCGGCCACGGGAAGCGGCTCGATCGGTGCGGGTGCGGGCTCGGGCGACGCGGGGGGCTCGGTGGCGACCGGCTCCACGGGCAGCCCGGTGAGGGGATCGATGGCCGGCGGCGGGGCGGGCTCGGCCGCGGCCGCGTCGGTGACGACCGCGTCCGGCGCGGGCTGCTCGGTCGCGATGGGGTCGGCGACGGCGGTCGCGCCCTCGTCGGCGAGGGCCAGGACCGGCGCGGCCAGGACGATCAGGAGCACGACGATCATGGCCCGCAGCCACGGAGCAGTACCGTGGTCTGAGGCCCTGCGCCGCTCTGAGGTCCCGAAAAGCACCAAAATCACCAGGGGTGGTCGCCGTCTCCGAGTGCGGAGGGGCTGAACATACACCGGGAGTGGGTCCGATGTTCGACCTGTTTCACGCGCACGCGAGGGCGGGCAGCTCGGCGAGGGTCGCGATGCGCGGACACGGCCCGTCCGCAGCGGTTCCGAGACGATCGAGGAGGACCGCCCGGACCCCGGCGCGGCGGGCGCCCGCGCAGTCGGCGGCGGCCAGGTCGCCGCAGTGCAGGGCGGCCGCGGGCTCGACGCCGAGCGCCGTGAGCGCGCGCCGGAAGATCGCGGGCTCCGGCTTGCGGACGCCCACGACCGCGCTGACGACCACGGCCGCGAAGCGGTCGGCGACGCCCAGGCCGGCGAGGACTCCGGGCAGGCCGCAGTCCCAGTTGCTGACGACGGCGAGGGGCAGCCCGGCGGCGGCGAGGGCGTCGAGGGCCGGGAGCGCGTCCGGGTGGAGCGAGAAGCGCAGGCTGTCCACGAGCATCAGCGCGAGCGGGGCGGGCGGCGGGGCGTCCCCCCCGAGGGCGGCGGCGAGCACACGCGCGCAGTCCCGGCGCAGCTCCGCCAGGGAGGCCTCGTCGCGCCCGCGGTCGTGGTGGGCCCGGTAGAAGGCGATCTCCTCCCGGAGGGCCGCCGCGACGACGGCCTCCGGATGGTCATGACCGGCGTCGGCGAGGAGGCCGCGCAGACGGGGCACCGGATCGTGCATCTCGAGGAGGGTTCCGTAGGCATCGAGGAGAACTGCCCGGCGGGGGTTCTCCACAGGCAGGTCTATAATCCCGCGCTGCGGCGCCCGCAGGGGCGTCCCGAGAACGGTCGAGGGGGGCGCGGATTTGCGCGGTTCACGCGCGCGGTTCATCATCGCGTCGGCCCTCGTCGTGGTCGTCGCCGGCGCCTGGGTGCCGGTGCTCGTGGCGGATCATTACGCGAATGGGCCCGGAGGGGCGGATGTCGGCTATACGAGGGTCGATCGTGGATGGAAGTTCGTCTACCACGCCGTCCGCCTCTCGCGTGACGCACGCCTCGGCAGCGCGGATGCGGCGCTCGACCGGGCCCGCGACGTGTGGGCCGGCAGCCCGGTCGCCGAGAGCGTCGAGCTGGTCTACGCCGACGGTGCCTTCACGGTCCCGGTGCCCGAGAGGGGCACGCGTCCCGCGGCCGGCCGGCGCCGGGCGGAGCCGCTCTCGCGCCTCGGCTGGGTGGTCCGCGGCCGCGTCCGGAACGGGCCCCCGCAGATGATCGGCCTGCTCGACTACCCGACCGGGCGCGTCGCCTGGAACATCCGCCCGCTGCCGGACGCGGTGGCTCCGTGAGCGACCTGCGGAGACGGCGCAGGGGACGGGAGCGGCGCACGCGCCGCCGGCGCACCAACCTCGCCCTGATCCTCGGCGGCATCCTGGCGGCGATGCTCGGCGGCGTGGTGCTGGTGTCGGCCCTCGCGATCCACTCGGTGGCCGAGAACCTGGGCGAGGAGGAGCTCAAGGAGATCCGCCTCGGCCAGAACACGCGCATCTACGACAAGGACAAGAAGCTCCTCGGGATCATCGCCGGCGAGACGAACCGCACGGTGGTGCCGAGCAGCCGCATCCCCCAGGTGCTCAAGGACGCGACGGTCGCGATCGAGGACAAGCGGTTCTACGACCACGACGGGGTCGACTACTACCGCCTCGTCGGCGCCGCGGCGCGCGACGTGCAGACCCGCTCGGCCCGGCAGGGCGGCAGCACCATCACGATGCAGCTGATCAAGAACCTCTACGACCCCACCGCGGGACGCACGATCTCCAAGAAGATCGAGGAGGCCTACCTCGCCTTCCAGTACGAGAAGAAGTTCACGAAGGACGAGATCCTCACCAAGTACCTCAACGGCGTCTTCTACGGCCAGAACGCGATCGGCGTGCAGGCGGCGTCGCTGACCTACTTCGACAAGGACGTCTCGCAGATCAACCTGCAGCAGGCCGCCCTGCTGGCGGGCCTGCCCCAGGCGCCCTCCACCTACAACCCGTTCACCAACCCGGAGGACGCGAAGGCGCGGCGCAACCTGGTGCTCGACCAGATGGCCAAGCAGGGCTACATCTCGCGCGAGCTGGCCGACAAGGCGATGCGCTCGGGCATCTCCCTCAAGCGGGGCACGGCCTACAAGCGCAAGCGCGAGGAGTACTTCTTCGAGTACGTGCGCCAGGTGCTGATCGACCGCTACGGCGAGAAGCGGGTGCAGCAGGGCGGATTCAAGGTCTACACGACCATCGATCCGGCCCTCCAGGCGGCGGCGCGGCGCGCGATCAACGAGAACCTCTACCTCGAGGACGACCCGGACGCCGCCGTCGTGATGGTCGACTCCAAGAAGGGCTACATCCGGGCGATGGCCTCGAGCCAGGCCTTCAGCGCCGAGAACCAGTTCAACCTGGCCACCCAGGCCCTGCGCCAGCCCGGGTCGACCTTCAAGACCTTCGCGCTCACCGAGGCCGTACGGCAGGGGATGAACCCGTACACGACCCTGTACGGGAGCAAGAAGCTCGACTTCGTCGACGACGAGTACGGCCCGATCGACGTGGCCACCTATTCGAACTCCTACCGTGGGGCGATCCCCGTGGCCTCCGCGCTCCTGAGCTCGGACAACTCGGTCTTCCAGCAGCTCACGCTCGACGTGGGGCCGGACCGGGTGATCCAGACCGCCTACGACATGGGCATCCCCGAGTCGCGGGAGCTGCCGGACGTCGCCTCGATCGGCCTCGGCTCGGGCGAGGTGACCCCGCTCGACATGGCGACGGCCTACGCGCCGCTGTCGAACGGCGGCTTCCGCGTCGAGCCGCTGGCCATCTCGAAGATCGTGCGCTCGAACGGCGCCGAGGACGTCTTCGCCCCGGAGCGCGACCGCGCCTTCTCGGACGGCGTCGCCTACGAGGTGACGCGGATCCTGCAGAACAACGTCACGGGCGGCACCGGCACGCGCGCCCAGATCGGCGTCGCGGCGGCGGGCAAGACCGGCACCACCGAGGACTTCGTGGACGCCTGGTTCGTGGGCTACACGCCCGAGTACTCCACGGCGGTCTGGGTCGGCTACCCCAACGCGGACGGCATCAAGCGCTCGATGTTCAGCGTCCACGGCATCGCCGTGGCCGGCGGCAGCTTCCCCGCCCAGATCTGGGGCGACTTCATGAGGGTCGTCGTGGAGCGCGAGAACGGCTCCGGCTCGTTCCCGCTGCCCAGCAACCCGGTCACCTGGTCGCCCTTCTCCAGCGACTTCACCCGCTCGGCGGGCGAGGCGAACTCGAGCTCGTCGGCCGCCTCCTCGGAGTCGACCGAGTCGACGCCCTCCACGGCGGGCTCGACCACCGCGCCGCAGCGGCCGGCCCCGAGCACGGCCCAGCAGCCCGCGCCGCCGCCGCCCTCGACGGACGCGCCCGTCGCCCCCACGCCGCCGCCCCCCGCCCCCACGCCGCCGCCCCCGACTCCGACGCCGCCGCCCCCGACGCCGACGCCGCCCCCTCCCACCCCGACGACGCCCCCTCCGCCGACCCCGACGACGCCATAGCGTCCGGGGGTCGGGTTCCGCGCCGGGCCGCGCTACGATCGACGGGCGCGGACGGAGGGTATCCCCGCAGGTGATGACGGCGGACCGAGAGCGGGTGCTGAACCACGTCCGGCGCGCGGCGCGCGCGGGGGGCTCCCCCCTGGGCGCCGGCCTCCTCGCCGGGCTGATCGGCCTGTCGTTGATGCTCTTCGGGCCCCCGGGCGGCGACCAGGCCGCCCACCTCTACCTCACCCAGGCGTGGCGCGAGAACGGCTGGCAGCTGTGGGACAACCTCTGGTACTCGGGCCGCTACGCGCAGGTGAACTACAGCCTCCTCTTCTATCCGCTGGCCGCCCTGCTGCACCCGGTGACCGTCGTGGCCGCCTCGTGCGCGGGCGCGGCCGCCGCGTTCGCGGCCCTGCTGCGCCGGCGCTGGCCGGCGATCGCGACGGGGCCCGCGCTCGCGTTCGCGGTCCTGGTGCCCCTGGCCGCGGCGGCCGGGACGTACCCCTTCCTCCTCGGGCTCGCGTTCGCGCTCGGCACGCTGCTGGCGCTCGACGCCGGAGCGCGGGCGACGGCCTTCGCCGCGCTGCTCCTGACGGCCCTCGCCCACCCCCTGGCGCTCGCCTTCCTGCTGGTCGCCCTCACGGCGATCGCGCTCTCCACGCCGGGCTGGTGGCGCTCGGGGGGCAACGTGGCCCTCGCGACCGGCGTCGCCGCCGTGGGAGGCGCCCAGGTGCTCCTGCTGCGGGGCTTCTCCACCAGCGGAGCGTCCTACCCCTTCATCCCGAGGGACGCCCTGGCGATCACGGGCTTCTGCATCGCCGGGCTGCTGCTGACGCGCGGCCTGCCGGACCAGCGCCCCCTGCGTGCCGTCTTCCTCGGCTACGGAGCGCTCGGCGCGCTGGCCTTCGCGTCGTCGTCACCGATGGGCGGCAACGTCGTGCGCCTGATGATGCTGATGGGCGTCCCCCTGCTGCTGCTGCCCCTCTCGGCGCGGGGCTTCCGCCCCCGCGGCGTCGCCGTCGCGTGCCTCGCCGCCGTCTTCGTGCTGCAGACGATCCCCGCCGTCGCCGGCTGGCGCACCGCCGCGGAGTCGCGCGCGCAGGACGAGAGCTTCTGGTACCCCGTGATCAGCTGGCTCGCCGAGCACCCCGACCCCGACCACCGCGTGCAGGTGGTGGCGACCGCCGACAACTGGGAGGCGTACCACCTCGCCCGGCGCGGAGTGCCGCTGGCGCGCGGCTGGTTCCGCCAGGACGACTTCCCCGCCAACGCCGTGCTCTACGGCGACCTGACGCGGCGCAGCTACGACGCCTGGCTCCGGCGCACCGGCGTCCGCTGGGTGTTCCTGCCCGACGAGCCGCTCGACTACAGCGCCGGCGCGGAGGCGGAGCTGCTGCGCTCGGGGCGCTCGGGGCTGGACGAGGTGGCCCGCATCGGGGGCTGGACGATCTACGAGCTGCCCGACCCGACCCCCATCGCGACGCCCGCCGGCGGCATCTCGGTGGTTTCTCTGACGTCCAACGACGTCACCCTGCGGGTGGAGCGCCCGGGCACGTACCGCCTGCGCCTGCGTTACACGCCGTACTGGCGGGTGGAGCTGGGTGCCGCCTGCGCGACGCCGCGCGAGCCCTGGGGCACCGACCTGCGGGTGCTGCAGCCCGGGCTGGTGCGCCTGGCCTTCGACGTGCGCCTCGGCACCTTCGTGGGCGCGGTGCTGGGCAGCGCGGGCGGCTGCGGCACGCCGCCGCTGGGTCCGCCGGCGCCCGGCACCGGCACCCTCGCGCTGCCGGATAGACGCTAGTGGAGCGCCAGGTGACGTTGGCGTGTTCCGGCCGCGAAGACCCGGCGGGGAAGGGACGCGGTGTCATCCGCATGGTGGTGTCCACGTGGATGACCGAGGACGCCGCATCCGCCGAGGTTCGCAACGAGCCAGAACGGGGCGGACGGCACTAGGGCGGGCCCTGTCGGGGCGCCCACTGGGGGCCGCCGAGCGACCAGTCGAGGGCGTTCTGGAAGTCGTTGACCAGTAGCGCCCAGACGTACCAGCCGATGATGGACGCGATGCCGAAGAACGCGCTGGCCCGGTAGACCGTGAGCATCATCGCGTCGCTGGCCCTGGTGCGCATCCAGCGCCAGAAGCTGTCGCGCGGGACGATCTCGGTGTGGAAGTGATACGCGGTGAACATGCGCCAGTGCATCCCCAGCCAGACCGCCCAGAGGATGTCCCAGACGCCGCCGAGCGACGTGTAGTAGGCGATGGCGTCCTCCTTGCGCCCGGCCTGCCCGACGTACTGCCACACGTCGAAGTGCAGGTGCCAGTCGGTGAGGGGCCACAGGAGCATGACCCCGACCGAGTCGAGCGTGTCCGAGAACACGTGGGCCCATGCGCCGAGGAGGAAGGAGAACGCCCACATCGGGTTGCGGCTGGCCAGGAGGACGATCGCCGCGCAGAGAATCCCGAAGCTCAGCGAGTGGGTGAAGCCGACGCCGGGGAAGCCCCGGTGCAACTGCACCGGGTCGCTCACGAGCTTGGCGTCACCGGTGAAGTCGAGGCCGTAGACGGCCCACTTGCTGAGGATGTCCGGCGAGTAGCTGCCCAGCAGGCACAGGGGCAGGCTGATGATGCCGCCGAGCTTGGCGCGGAAGAGGTACGGCTCGAGGTCGTGTGCGGCCCAGCTCACTCCCCGGGCGCCGCGGGGAGCCGGGGCACGGGGCGCGGGAAGAGCCGCCCGGCCAGCCAGGTGGCGAGGAACAGGAAGGGCACCGACTCCCAGAAGCCCAGCAGGAACAGGGGCGGGAGGAGGACGCCGAGGCCGGCGTAGAGGAGCACGGCCCCCACCCAGAAGGCGACGGCGGCGCGGGGACGGGACACCGCCGGAGGGCGTGGGGTCGGCGGCACGCCGGGCAATCTCCACTCTTGCGGGCCCGTGCGCAAGGGTTCACCCTTCATCCGTGGCGGAGGAACCGATCCGGGTGATCACGTGGAACCTCTTCCACGGGCGCGACGGCCTGCCCGGCCTCGGCGCGACGCCGCGCTCCACCTGGCGGCGCATCCCCGAGGACGACGGGGTGCACATGCACGTCAACCGCAAGCTCACCGACCTGATGGCCGGGCGGCTGGCCTCCTGGGAGCCCGACCTCTGCGCCCTCCAGGAGGTGCCGACCGCCGCGATCGCGACGATCGCCCGCATCACCGGCATGCGGCCCGTCTGGACGACGACCGGCCCGCTGATCGGGCCGCGCCGCCTGCGCGACGCGCTCTCGGCGCGCAACCCGGACCTGTGGCGCTCGCACGAGGGCAACGCCAACGTGCTGCTCGCCGGCCCCCGCCTGGGCCTGGTGGAGGGGAGCCGGCGCTCGGTGCGGCTCAACCCGATCGCCACCATCCTCCGCTCGGCCCGGCGGCTCGGGCTCGAGGGCGGCGAGCTCCTGCACTACATCCCCGAACCGCGGCGCCTGGTGCTCGTCGAGCTGACGACGCCGGACGGGACGCGCTTCACGGCCGGGTCCACCCACTGCCACAACTCCCGCCATCCCGACGTGGTGGGCGACGAGATCGCGCGGGCGGCGGATGCGCTGCGTACCGCCGGTGGCGGCCGGCCGGTGGTGCTCGCGGGCGACCTGAACGCACCCCCCTCGCACCCCGCCCTCGCGGACCTCGCGGCGGCCGGGTGGGGCGGCGCCGCACCGGAGGGCGGCCTCGGCATCGACCGGATCCTGCATCGCGGCATGGAGGTGGTCGAGCCCGCGCGGCGGCTCCGCCCCGAGGAGCGCGAGGTGGGCGTCGCATGGCGCGGGCGGACGCGGCGGGTGCGCCTGTCCGACCACGACCCGGTCGTCGCCGTGCTGCGCGTCGCTATGGGGCGCGCATCGTGAGCTGGGCCAGCATCAGCAGCGTCAGCACCACCGCGGCGGCGGCCGCCGGCCGCACGCGGCGCGGGTTCTCCGCCAGCCAGTCGCCGAGCGGCCAGACCAGCGGGAACGCCATCAGCCCGAAGCGCGCCATCGAGGTGATGGTCCCACTGGACAGCGGTACCGCGATCACCGCGAGCGAGTAGGCGACCCAGGGGGAGCGCAGGCCCCCCTCCGCCCTCCAGAGGCGGGCCAGGAGCCAGAGGTAGGCGATGAGGAAGCCGAGGTCCCGGGCCGTCGCATGCCAGGCGGCGGTGAGGTCGCCGGCGCGGATCAGATCCCATCCGGCCGAGATCTCACCGGGCGCCGCCGAGATCAGGCCGATGCCGAGCTGGCCCCGGTCCCAGGCCCGCTGGGCCTCGAGCGGCAGGAACGGGTCGCCCCGGGCGATCGCCATCCAGGTGAGGAACGCGCCGACGGCCACGACGCTGGGCAGCACGGCGACGAGGGCCCTCGGGATCCTGCCCGGCGCGGGCCCGTAGAGCGCGAGCAGCCCCACCAGCAGCGCCACCAGGACGCCGGTCGGCCGGGTGAGCGACGCGGCGGCGGCGATCAGGCCGGCCGCCACCCAGCGGCCGCGCACGGCGCAGAGCGCCGCCGCGACGGCGGCGGCGACCGCGATCCCCTCCGTGTAGGCCATCGAGCAGTAGAGCGCGGGTGGGGCCAGGGCGAGGATCCAGGTGGCCCGCGCCGCCGCCTCCTCGCCGAAGCGGGCCGCGGTGAGCGCGTGGAGCGCCCAGAGGGCGCCGAGGAACGCGACGTTCGAGACCACCAGCGCGCCGATGAAGGGGTTGACCCCGATCGCGGCGAAGGCCGCCATGATCCCGGGCACGAGGGGGAAGAAGGCGAGGTTGGTGAAGATCTCGCCGACCTGGCCGACGTCCTCCGCATAGCCGTTGCGGGCCACGTCCAGGTACCAGGTGGTGTCCCAGCCTCCGATCTGCCGGAGCAGGTCCGGAACCGCCGCGTCCACGCCCCGCGTGGGCACGCCGAAGGCCGCGCCGGCGACGAGCGCCGCCACGAGGATGAGCGCCCGCGAGGCCGCCCAGGCGACCAGCGGCGCCGGCCACTGGGAGACGACGCGGCGCAGCGCGATCGCCGTCGCGGTCACCGCCGCCAGCCGACCCGGGTCGCGACGGCGCCGATCGCCGCGGCGATGCCGGCCACGACGGGAGCGGCGAACGCCGCCGGCTCGAGGGTGACGGCGACGGGCACGGTCTCCGTGAGCCCGTCGGTGGTGACGCGCAGGCTCACCACCGGATCGGAGGCGGCCCACACCGCCAGCGCCGCCGCGACGAGCCCGGCGGCGAGCGCGAGGGGGCCCGCCCAGCGCGCGACCGCACGCCCGGTGCCGGGGCGGGCGGAGACGAACCCGACGCCCGCCAGCACGATCAGTACGCCGAGGAGGGGGAGCATCCAGAGCTGGCCGGAGCCGGCGAAGCCGCTGGCGTGCGTCGGGGTCGCCGGCGGCGGCCCCGAGAACCAGGTGAACCCCGGCACCACGGCGGTCGCGGCACCCGCCAGCAGGAGGGCGACCCCGGTGACGCGGGGGCTCACGCCCCGCCCCGCACGGGCGTCCGGCGGAAGACCATGACGCCGTCCTCGTCGAACACCAGCCGCATGTCGGTGCGGGCGCGGAACTGCGCGAGGCGCACCGCGTGGGCCGCGGGCAGCAGACGGTCGGCGAGATAGGGCCGTTGCCGGTCGACCAGCACCCACTCCGCGTCGGCGACGACCGGGAAGGTGTAGATGCGCTCGCGCTCCGAGAGGTGGGCGGCGAGGAGGTTCCCGGCCGAGACGGGGACCCCGTCGGGCACCAGCGCGACCGCGCGCGCCATCGTCCGGGAGTGGTCGGTCACCCGGAACTGCTCGACGCGCGCGCTGGATCCCACGACCGGCACTGCGCTCCACCATGGCAGCGGGCCGAGGTACACGCCCGAGATCGCGACGGCCCCGACCCAGACGGCCACGACGCGGCGTGGCTCGGCGAGCAACCGCACGAGCGGCTCCGGGCGGGTCGCGCGCCGGACCCGCGCGAGGCCGAGGATCGACGCCGACACCACGAAGGGCACGATCACCGCGACGTACTGGAACTGGATCGAGTACTGCGGGAACCAGTCGGCGAGGATGTTGATCAGGATCTCGGGGAGGGCGCCCATCAGCAGCAGCGGGGCGGCCAGCGGCAGCAGCAGCAGCGGCAGCAGCAGGGCGGCCAGATAGCTCAGCCGGTCGTACGAGGCGACGATCTCCGCCGCCTCCCAGGGGCGCGTGAGCAGGGTGGTCACCACGCCGCCGCCGTCGGAGCCGAGCGTGGCGTACCGGTCGACGAACTCCGAGCCCCGTCCGGCGTTGTAGCGCGGGATGACGACGAGCACCGCGAAAGCCGACCAGGCCGCCCCCGCCGCCGCGAGGAGGATCCCGTAGCGGCGGCCCGCGCCGCGCACGACCATCCACACGCCGAGCATGGTGAGCGCCAGGGCGACCTCCTCCTTGCAGAGCGCCGCCAGGACGGCCGCGACGGTCAGCACCAGGTAGCGGCGCTCCTCGGCCGCCCAGATGCAGAACATCAGCAGCGGCGCCGCGAGCGTGACCGGGTGGAACTCGGTCAGCGTGGCCCACTGCAGCGGCGGATACAGCAGGTAGACGGCCGCGGCGGCCACGGCGAGGCGGTCGTCGCCGAGCCAGCGCCGGCCGAGCCAGAACGCGGGCAGGGCGCCCGCCGCCACGATCACGGCCTGCGCCACGAGGAGCGCCTCCGGCAGGACGCCCGTCCACGCGAGCGGGGTGAACAGCGCGAGGATCGGGTCGACGTGCGCTCCGAGGCGGTTGAACTGATCGCCGTTGACGTCGGTGGTCTCGAGGGGACGGCCCCGGGCCGTGCTCCAGACGGCCTGCACCATGTTCCCCACGTCGAACCGGCCGGTCCAGAACGCGCGATGCCGCGCGACCGAGAGGTAGGAGAAGAGGCCGGCGTAGACGGCCATCATCGCCCACACCGCGTGCTCGGGCCGGAGCGTGCGGCGGCGCGTCCAGGAGGGGCGCGCGAGGGGCCGGGGGACCGGCGGCGCCGAGCTCACCGGTCGCGGCCGGCCAGCACGGCGAGGGCGATGAAGACGAGCTCGACCATCGTGAGCATCACGCGGGTCCCGACCGAGAGCGCGACCGCGACGCTGCCGGGCAGGTTCTGCGCGAGGGCGATGGCGAAGGCCCCCTCGCGCACGCCGAGGCCCGACGGGAAGATGAACGCGAGGGTCGAGACGGCGAACGAGAGCAGGAAGGCCAGCCCGACGAAGGCCGGGCCGCCCGCCTCGGCGCCGGCCGCCGAGCGGACCATCAACCAGATGCCCACGGCGAGGAGGCCGGCGGTGAGGGCGTACCAGGCCACCAGCCCGGCCAGGGGGCCGACGGGGATCAGCCGCGGCAGCGGGTCGCGCTTGGCCAGGCGCAGCGCCCAGGCCGACACCGGCCCGAAGATGCGCGGATGGAGGGCGAGCAGCCCGAGCGGCACGAGGGCCAGCAGCCACATGCGGGCGCCGCCTCCCCCGTCGTAGAGGGCGACGAAGGCCACGGCCCCGGCGGCGGCCACCCCGAGGGCCAGCAGCTGCTCGTAGACCGTGGCGGCGAGCGTCGCGCGCTTCGGGATGCCGCGTTCGTGGCTGAGCACCACGCGGCCGAGCACCATCAGCACGTTGCCCGGGACGTAGCGCCCGAGCAGGGAGCGCGCCCAGATCGACAGCACCGCGCCCGCGGGCGGGCCATCCTGGTGGAGGCGGTCGACGATGCCCACGTAGCCCAGTCCGCTGGCCAGGTAGAAGACCAGCAGCACGGCGCAGCCGAGCCCGAGGAGCCCCGGGCTGACCTCCCAGTCGTACTCGGCCACCGACGACCAGCCGTCGATGAGCGCCCACACGAGGAAGCCCAGCACCAGCACACCCGCGACGAGGCCGCCGCGGCGGCGCCAGGGGCTCGCGGGCGCGGGCGCCCCCGCGGCGGCGTCAGCCGGGTTCGGCACGCCGTCGCGCGGTGGCCAGCAGTCCGTGGTAGCCGGGGCGGCGGCCGATGAACGCGGTGTCGATCTCGAGCGCCGCGCGAACGACGCGCGAGGCCAGCCGGGGCGGGGCGCCGCCGGTCGCCCGGCCACCGCCCGCCTCGAGGCGCTTCGCGAGGGCGCGGCGGTACACGTGACGATGGAAGAAGCCGGTCAACGGGAAGCCCCACCCCACGACGTCCACGTCCTCGAAGCCGGCCTCCTCCATCCTCTCCCGCAGCACCCCGGGCTCGTACCGGCGCCGGTGCCCGGCCCAGCGGTCGGTCCAGTCGTACCGGTAGGGGTTGGCGGGAACGGTGACCAGCAGGAACCCGCCGGGCCGCAGGACGCGCGCCAGCTCGCCGAGCGCGGCGCGGTCGTCGTCGAGGTGCTCCAGCACCTCCGCGCACACCGCGCCGTCGAAGGCCGCGTCGGGCAGGTCGATCGCCTGGAGGTCGCCGGCGACGACCGGGTTGCCCTCCAGGGCGCCCCGCTCGCGCAGCGCCCGGCGGGTCCACTCGCAGAGCTCAGGGCTGTAGTCGGTGGACGTCACCCGCAGGCCCGCGTCGATCATCTTCAGCGTCAGGCTGCCGGCGCCCGCTCCCGCGTTCAGAACCTCGGGCCCGGAAAGGGCGGGCAGGAGGCGCCGCATCACCAGCGACTCCCGGTAGTCGTGCCGGGGTCCGTAGAGCTCCGGGGTCGCGCCCCAGTCGTGTGCCTCGGCGGTGCTCATCTGGTGGAGATTAGGGGCGTGAGCGCCTGGAGCAGCGCCGAGGCGGCCGCCGGGGGGGCGCCGCGGCGCAGGTACACGGCGTGCGCGGCGGCGCCCAGGCGCTCGCGCAGGGCCGGATCGGCGCCCAGCCGCGCGAGGGCGGCGGCGAGAGCCGGGGCGTCGCCGGCGGGCACGAGGAGGGCGCTGACGCCGTCCTCGAGCACCTCGCGCACCCCCGGGGTGTCGGCGGTCACGATCGCCCGGCCGGCCGCCATGGCCTGCCAGACCTTGTTGGGCACGACCCGGGCCGCCTTGTCGCTGGTGCCGAACACGCCGAGGCAGATCGCGGCGGCGGCGACCTCGGCGCCGAGCGCCTCATAGGGCACCCAGCGCTCCCAGGTGAGCCCGGCCGGGCGGTCGCGCGCCAGTTCGCCCTCGAGCCAGGGGCCGAGCTGGCCGTCGCCGATCAGGCGCACCGGCGGGACGCCGGGGGCCCGCGCGGCCCGCAGCACCGTGTCCACGCCGTGGAGGGGCGCGAGCTTGCCGTAGAAGAGCACCGTCGGCGGCCCCCCCGGCGGCGGTGAGAGGGGGAAGCGGCCGGGCTCGGCGCCGACGGGCACCACCGCGATGCGGGCGCGGTCGACGCCGAAGCGCCGCGCGAGCCAGTCGGCGCCGGCGGCGGTGTCGGCGAGCACCAGATCGGCGAGACGCAGGGTCGCGCGGTCGATGCCCGCGAGTGCGGCGGCCGCCGGACGGCCGGCCATGCCGCGGTCGCCTCCGAGCGTGTCGGCCAGCGAGATCATCATGTCGGCGACCAGCGGGACCCTGCGCGCCCGGGCGACGCACCAGGCCGGCAGGACGTCGGGCTGCGCCAGGTAGCCGGCCACGACCGCGTCGACGGGGCGCTCGCGGAGGCCGGCGACCGCGAGACCGGCCCAGGCTCCCGCGAACCGCACCGCCGAGCCGGCGAGCGGCAGGGGCCGGAGGCCCGCCGTCTTGTCGCGCCGGCGCTCCCACACGGGGCGGTGGTGCTCCACCACCTCGACGCCCTGCGCGCGCAGGCCCGCGATCAGCACACGGGGCCGGGGGTAGTCGCGGTCGTACGTGCCGAGCCACATCACCCGCATGCCGGGCTCCTCAGCGTCTTCTCAGCGGAGGACGCGCTCCACGCGCGAGCGCGCTTCCTCATCCTGCGGGCGCAGGTGGTAGCGCTGGATCATCTCGCTCACGAGCCCGATGGTGAACAGCTGCACGCCGACGACGATCAGCAGCACGCCGAGCAGCAGCAGCGGCCGGGCGCCGATGGCCTCTCCGGTGAGCCTCAGGACGCTGAGGTACGCCGAGATGAGCACGCCGACGACGATGAACACCATCCCGATGCCACCGAACAGGTGCATCGGGCGCTGGCGGAAGCGGCCGATGAACAGGATGGTGAGGAGATCCAGGAAGCCGCGCAGGTACCGCTCGAGCCCGTACTTGCTGCGGCCGTACTTGCGCGGGCGGTGGTTGACGGCCAGCTCGCTGACGCGGAAGCCCTCGGCCGACGCGAGCACGGGGATGTAGCGGTACTGGTCGCCGGTGAGCGCCAGGGAGCGCACCACCTCGGCCCGGTAGGCCTTGAAGCCGCAGTTGAGGTCGTGGAGCGTCAGCCCGGACATGCGGGTGGTGACGCCGTTGAAGACCGCCGAGGCGGCCCGGCGGCTCCACGGGTCGCGGCGGTCGCGCTTCCAGCCGCTCACGAGATCGGCCCCGCTCTCGAGCTCCTCGAGCAGGCGCGGGATCTCGCTGGGATCGTCCTGGAGGTCGCCGTCGATCGTGACGATGGCGTCGCCCTGAGCCTCGCGGAAGCCGGCCATCAGCGCGGCCGCCTTGCCGAAGTTGCGGCGCAGGCGCACGACAGCGATCTCGGGCTCTTCGGCGGCGAGCTCCGCGAGTACCTCGGAGGTGCCGTCGGTCGAGCCGTCGTCGATGAAGAGGACCTCGATGCGCCGTCCGAGGCCACGCAGCACCTGAAGGAGCTCCTCGGAGAGAGGGCGCACCGACTCGCGCTCGTTGTAGACCGGGATGACGACCGAGACGAATGCAAGGCGTGCGGCCACCGCCGGCGATGCTACCAGCGCCCCGCGCGCCGTCCGGGCGGGGAGAGCGGCGGAGGTCTCACGCCCGGGGCGCCGGCCTGCGGGGCCGTCCACGCCGGCCCCGCGGGCCCGCGCCGAGCGCGCCCTTGGACACCTGCTCGGCCACGAGGGCGGCGATCGCCCAGACGCAGGCGGTGAAGAGCAGCGCGAGCAGCACCCCGGTGGCCCCGCGCGAGCCGTTGGCCGAGGTGGCGAACAGGTACCAGACCGCGAAGGGGGCGTTGGAGTTGAGGATGCCGGCGATGTGGAACACCAGGGCGAGCAGCGGCAGCAGCGCCAGGGCCCCCATCGCCGCCAGGTGCCAGGGCTGCCGGGCGCCGGTGGCCAGGAGAGCCGCGTGGGCGATGGGGACCGCCAGGATCAGCGCGTAGGGGCTCAGGATCCAGAGCGCCACGAGGACCACGGCCATCGCTCCGAGCGCCGCGGATCCCTCCGCCGCGCGCGACGCCCGGATGCGCCGGGCGGCCCTCCGGGTGGCGCGTCGGCCGAGCACCGCCGCCGCGCCGCTGAGCACGATCGCGAGCCCCGCGAGGGCGCCGAACCGCGCGTCGGCCGGCAGCGGCGGGGCGCCGGCCGCGGGCCGGGGCAGGAGGCCGCCGATGGCCAGGAGGTGGGCGGTGGCGAGCGCGGCGGCCAGCGGCACGACGCGCAGCCCGACCGCACGGAGGCCGTCGGCCAGGGGCACGCGCGCGCGGCGCTGGCGGGCCACGATGTCGAGGGCCAGCACCAGCACCGGGAGCATCGACAGCAGCAGCGCGAGGCGGGCGATGGTGGGCCGCAGCAGCTTCCCGGCGAACCGCAGGCCGCCGTCGGCGGCGGGGATCGCCGCGGAGGCGTCGAGGACGTTGAGCAGGTCCCCGGTGGCGTTGGCCACCAGCTCGAGGCGCTCGGCGGTGGGCGCGCGCCCCTCGCGCAGGGGCGACTCGGAGCGCGCCGAGAGGGTCACGGCCGGAAGCCCGGCTTCGATGGCCGCGCCCTGCTCGCCGAAGGTCTGGGGCACGGCCAGCCGGGGCAGCTGGCCGTTGATCGACGGCGGCCCGTCGGCGCGGCCGCCGACCCGCTCCACCGAGCGGCCGGCGTACTCGCCGAGGCCGAGGGCCTGGCGGTCGGTGCGGCCGGCCGACCACACGTGGACGCGGTCGCCGTTCTCCTCGCCCGGGGCGTCCAGCACCACGACGGCCGAGATCGGGAAGGCGGAGAAGCGCGAGAGGAACCAGCGCAGGCCGGCGTTGCCGATGGTGCTGCCGTCGGTCGAGACGAAGAGGTGCGGGCGCTGGTGGCGGGTCGTGCCGGAGGCCCGCGCCAGCCGCAGCAGGACCGCCGTGGAGCTCGCGCCCGCCGAGACGCCGGGCGGGGTGTCGCGCGGCGCCACCACGACGACACCCCCGGGGACCCGGCCGTCGGCGACCCCCGGCACCACGAGGTACACGTTCTGCAGATCGACGGGCTCGCCGTCGCGCAGCGCCTGGAAGTCCTGGAGCTGCACGCGGTTCTTCTGACCGCCGGGTGCGGTGGCGCCCGGCACCTGCGCCAGCTGGCCCTCCACGAAGCGCGCCGCGCGCAGGTTGGCGGCCGACCCCGGAGGGCGCTCGGGGGCGATCGAGCGCAGCTGGCTCTCGAGCAGGAGGGTCTCCTGGCCGTCGATCGTCGATGGCAGCGACGGCTCCGGGCCGGGGTCCGGCGTCTGCAGCGTGAGCAGCGCCACGACGAGCGCGACGCCGGCCACGAGCCACGAGGTCCGGTAGAGGCGGATGTTCAGCATGGGCTAGCGGCCGCCGTGCTCCGGGCGGGTGGGCGTAGAGTCCGGCACGCGCGCATCTTGACCGACCGGAGCCCTATCGGTGAGCAGACGACCCTCTCCCCTGATCCTGGTGTCGAACCGCGGACCCGTCACCTTCGGCCACGGCGCCGACGGCGAGGTCGAGCAGACGCGCGGCGGCGGGGGCCTCGTCACGGCCCTCCTCGGACTGGTCGAGCACACCCCCGCGCTCTGGGTGTCGGCCGCCTCGTCGAAGGCCGACCACAAGGTCGCGGCGGAGGCCGAGGGGGGCAGCTTCCCCCTCGATCTCGGCATCCGGACCCGCGGGCGCTTCGTGGTGATCGAGCCGGAGACCTACCACCAGTACTACAACGTCGTGGCCAACCCGATGCTCTGGTTCATCCAGCACTACCTCTGGGACCTGAGCAACGCACCGGACGTCCGCCGGGAGGAGCTCGACGCCTGGGAGCACGGCTACGTCGTCGCCAACCAGGCCTTCGCCGACGCGGTCATCGCCGAGCTCGACGACGACCCGGACCGCATGGTGATGCTGCACGACTACCACCTCTACACGGCACCCGAGCAGATCAGGGCGGCCCATCCGGAGGCCTTCCTCCACCACTTCATCCACATCCCGTGGAGCCAGCCCGACTACTGGCGGATCCTGCCTCCGCACATCCGCGAGGGGATCCTGCGGGGGCTCCTCGCCAACGACGTCATCGCGTTCCACACCCACAGCTACGCGCGAAACTTCATGCTCTGCTGCGAGGACCTGCTCGACCTGCGCGGCAGGTGCGCTGGGAGGGCCGGGACGTCTGGGTGCGCTCGTACCCGATCTCGGTCAACGCCCCGATGTTCGAGCGGCTGGCGCGCACCGCCGAGGTCGCCGAGGAGGAGGCGGCGCTTCTGCGCCGCCGCCGCCAGTACATGGTGGTCCGAGTCGACCGCACCGACCTCTCGAAGAACACGCTGCGCGGCTTCAAGGCGTTCGACGTCTTCCTCGATCGGCACCCCGAGTTCCGCGAGGACATCACGTTCTTCGCCCTCCTCCAGCCCACCCGCCAGGACGTGGACGAGTACGTCGAGTACCTCGCGAAGATCCGCGACGTGGTCAGCCACGTGAACCTGAAGCACGGCACGCCCGACTGGATGCCGATCGACCTGCGCATCGAGAGCAACATCAACCGGGCGGTGGCGGCCTACAAGCACTACGACGTGCTGGTGGTGAACCCGATCTTCGACGGCATGAACCTGATCGCCAAGGAGGCGCCGCTCGTCAACGAGCGCGACGGCGTGCTGATCCTCTCCGAGAACGCCGGCGCCCATGAGGAGCTCGGCGCCTACGCGATCACGATCAACCCGTTCGACGTGGACGCCCAGGCCGAGGCCCTGCACCAGGCGCTGACGATGCCCCACGACGAGCGCGCCTTCCGCGGCCAGGAGATCAAGCGGATCGTGCGGGAGAACGACGTCGGCAAGTGGCTCGACGCCCAGCAGGAGGACATCAGCCGCAAGCGCGCCGCCGACCGGCGGCGCAGCCGCCGGTCGGGCGCATGAGCGACCAGCCCGGGCTCACCCACCTCGACGCCCGCGGAGAGGCGCGGATGGTCGGCGTCGGCCACAAGCCGCCGATCCTGCGCCGGGCGGTGGCCGAGGGGATCGTGCGGATGGCCCCCGCGACCGCGCGGGCGATGTCCGACGGCCACCTGCCGAAGGGCGATGCGGCAGCGGTGGCGCGGGTCACGGGGATCATGGCCGCCAAGCGCACCTCCGAGCTGATCGCCCTCTGCCACCCGCTGCCGATCGACCGGGCCGGGGTGGAGGTCGACATCGACGCGGCGGCCGGCGAGGTCCGGATCCGCGCCGAGGTCGAGACCACCGCCCGCACCGGGGTCGAGATGGAGGCGCTCACGGCGGTCTCGGTGGCGGCGCTGAACGTCTACGACCTGGTGAAGGGCATCGACACGGACGTCGTGATCGACGGGATCCGCCTGCTCGAGAAGACCAAGGGCCCGGCTCCCTCACCGTCGTGAGCCTGCGCGTCGCCGTGATCACGGTGTCCGACCGCTCCGCGCGGGGCGAGCGTCCCGACGCCTCCGGACCCGCGCTCGCCGGGGCCGTCGAGGCGGGCGGCGGCGAGGTGGTGCGGCGGGAGCTGATCGCGGACGACCCCGAGGCGCTCACGGAGCTGCTGACGGAGATCTGCACGGGGCCCGGCGCGCCCGATCTGGTCCTCACCACCGGGGGGACCGGCATCGGCCCGCGCGACCGGACCCCCGAGGCGACCGCCGCGGCCTGCGAGCGCCTCGTGCCCGGCATCGCCGAGACGCTGCGGGCGCGCTCGCTGGCGGTCACCCCCCACGCGATGCTCTCGCGTGGGGTCGCCGGCGTCCGCGGCGCGACCCTGATCGTCAACCTGCCGGGCTCCACGGGCGGCGCGCGCGACGGCTGGGACGTCGTCGCCCCGATCGCCGCCCACGCCGCGTCGCAGCTGCGCGGAGGCGATCATCCCGGGGGCGAGGGGGCCTGAGCCCGAGCCGCCCGGCTCACCGGTAGAGGCGCTTCACCTGCCGGAGGAACAGCCCCTCGGGGAGGAGCTTGCGCGCCCGGAGCAGCGCCGGCGCGGGCTTGCCGACGGGGATCCTCATGCGGCCCGGCCCCTCGGCGGCGCGCACGATCGCCGCGGCGACCACGTCCGCGGACTCGCCCTTGGCGCCGGCCTCCATCGAGACCCGTGCCACGTTGGCGGCGAAGGCGTCGTAGGCGGACGGCGCCTCCGCCCCGGCGGTCGCGCGGTTGCGGCCGTAGAAGTCCGTGCGGATGACACCCGGCTCCACGATGCGCACCCGGATGCCGAACTGCTCGAGCTCGTACTGGAGCGACTCGCTGAAGCCCTCGACCGCCCACTTGGTGGCGTGGTAGACGGAGTAGAGGGGGAACGTCAGCCGGCCTCCCATGCTCGCGACCTGCACGAAGGTGCCGGTGCCGCGATCCCGGAAGTGGGGGATGAACGCCCGGGTGACGCGCATGAGGCCGAACACGTTGGTCTCGAACACGCCGCGGATGTCGTCGTCGGTCATGGCCTCGAAGACCCCGTCCAGCCCGTAGCCGGCGTTGTTCACCACCGCATCGACCGGCCCGGTGGCCAGCGCCTCGTCGCGCGCGGCGAGCACGGAGGCCGGGTCGGTGACGTCGAGCGCCAGCACCCGGACACCGTCGCGGCCCGCCAGATCGATCGCGCGCGGTGGCGAGCACGCTCCAGCCCTCCGCGGCGAAAGCCTCCACCGCAGCCCGGCCGATGCCCGAGGTGGCCCCTGTGATGAGCACCGTGCGTCGTCGATCGGCCATCCGGAACCATCCTCCGCTCGCTAATGTGAACGGTGTCCACTCTAGGGGCTGTGTGAACGATGTCAACATCGGGGCGTGACAGCTATCACCACGGGGATCTGCGCTCGGCACTGGTCGAGGCCGCGGTCGCCGGAGTGCGGGACGGCGGCTGGGAGGGCTTCAGCCTGAGGAGGGCGGCGAGCGCGCTGGGCGTCTCCCCGAGCGCCGTGTACCGCCACTTCGCCGACAAGGCCGCGCTGCTCGACGCGGTCGCCGAGAACGGCTTCGCCGCGCTCGGACTCCGCATGGAGGCCGCCGGGCGGCAGGCCCGCGCCGGGCGGCCGCCGCGGGAGGCGGCGGTGGGGGTGCTCGCCGCCTATGGGCGCGTGCACGTGGAATGGGCGGCCGAGGAGCCGCTCCTGTTCCGCGCCATGTTCGGGCTCCCCCGCAGCCGTTCGGGCGCGGCCGAGCAGGAGGCCGG
>LNEQ01000178.1 GCA_001464995.1 Actinobacteria bacterium Ga0077541 | reverse complement strand
AGATGCCCTCGGTGCCGTCCGGGAAGCGCACGAGGCCCTTGGTGCCCCCGTCGTAGTCGGGCGCCATCACCAGCAGGCGCCCCTCGCCCATGTCCCTGACGGTGACCGTCTCCTCGCCCTCCGGATCCAGCCCGCGCCAGAGACGGATGAAGAGGTTGCCGTCCCATTCGTCGCCGATGGTGGTGGGCTCGCGGTGGCCGGGGTGCACGCGGGTGTGGTGCGGCAGCGACATCAGCACCTCCAGCGCGCTGTGCTTGAGCTGCGCGAAGTCGCCTCCCGGCCGGGCGTGTCCGCCCAGCGTGCGGTGGAACAGGACGTCGGCGGTGAAGCAGTCGTCACCGACCAGGTAGGCGAAGTGGCCCTGGCAGTGCCCGGGGGTGTCGATGGCGCGGAACTCCAGCGAGCCCGAGCGGACGACCTCTCCGTCGCCGAGGACGATGTCGAGCGAACCTTCCCCGAGCACGTCGGCGGTCCCCTGGTGCCCCACGAACGGGACGCCCGGGAAGCGCTCCCGGTACCGGTCGTTCGAGAGGACGTGGTCCTCGTGATGGTGGGTCAGGAGGATGTGGGTGATGGTGATGCCCTCGCGCTCGACGCGCTCCAGGAGCGGCTCGACCACCCCGTTGCCGTCGATCAGCACGCCCGACCCGCCGGGGCCCTCGGCCACCAGGTAGGCGTTGGCGAGGTACTTCTCGTCTTCCACGCGGTCGATGATCATGAGAACTGGATCACGCTCCTGATTCCGTCCTGGGCCTCCATGAGCTCGAAACCCCGGTTGACCTCGTCGAGCCGCAGGCGGTGCGACACGAGCGCCATCGCGTCGAAGTCCCCCGCCAGCCAGCGGTCCACGAGCCCCGGCAGCTGCGTGCGGCCCTTCACGCCGCCGAAGGACGTGCCGGTCACGCGGCGGCCGGTGATGAGGAGGCGGGGGAGCACCTCCAGCATGTCGCCCCGCCCGGCGACGCCGCACATGGTCGCGAGTCCCCACGCCTCGCGCGCGGCCTCGACGGCCTGCGCCATCACCCTCACGTTGCCGGTGGCCTCGAAGGTGTAGTCGGCTCCGTAACCGCCCGTCTCGTCGCGGATCCACTGCACCGTGTCGGCGTCGGCCACGCGGGTGTCGGTGGCCCCGTGCCGGCGGGCCTCGGCGAGACGCTGCTCCGAGAGGTCGAGGGCGATGATGCGCTCCGCGCCGGCGAGCCTGGCGCCGATGATCGCGCCGAGTCCCACCAGCCCGCAGCCGAACACGGCGGTCGTCGCGCCCGGCTCCACCCGGGCGGTGTAGAGGGCGGCGCCGATACCCGTGGCGAGCCCGCACGCGAAGGGCGCGCATCCGTCGAGCGGCGCCTCGGGGTTCACCACCGCCAGCGCGATCTGCGGCATCACGGTGTACTCGGCGAACGTCGAGCAGCCCATGAAGTGCCGCAGCGGCTCGCCGCCGCGGAAGAGGCGGGTCGTGCCGTCGGGGAGATAGCCGCGGTTCTGCTCGTCGCGGATCGCGGTGCAGCGGTTGGTGCGCGCGCTGCGGCAGTGGACGCATTCGCCGCACTCGGGCGCGAACAGCGTCACGACGTGGTCGCCGGGGCGCACCATCGTGACCCCCTCACCCACGGTCTCCACCACGCCGGCGCCCTCGTGTCCGAGCACGCACGGGGCGTAGCCGGTGGGGTCCACCCCGCTCGCGGTGTAGGCGTCGGTGTGGCAGACCCCGCATGACGCCAGACGCACCAGCACCTCGCCCGGACCCGGCTCGACCAGGTCCACCTCGTCGATGACGAGCGGCGCACCGAACTCCTCCAGCACGGCGGCGCGGATTCTCATCGCGCGGGGCTCCCTCGGTCGGATCGGACGCTCTCGTCACGATCCTATGGATCGGCCGGGCGGCCGGCCCGGCGCTGCCCGGCCCTCACGCCCCCGGCCGGGCGAGCGGCCGCAGCACGAGCCAGCCCATCAGCGGGCAGAGCGCGGCCAGCCCGAAGGCGATCGGCCACGAGGTGAGCCCGACCGCCGCGCCGAAGGCCGGCGGCGCCACGGCCACCGCGACGAACAGGATCGTGTTCTGCAGCCCGAGGGCCGTGCCGACCCGCTCGGGGCCGGCCATCTCGGCCGCCGCGGCGAAGGAGACGCCGTTGCCGGCCATCGTGATCACCCCGGCGGCGATCAGGGCGGCCGCCGCCGGCGCATCCGACGCGCCGAGCAGCGCGGCGGCCAGGCCGAGGGTGATCGCCCCCGAGAGGGCCAGCAGGCGCAGCGGCCGGATGCGGCTGCCGACCCGGTCCGACCAGACGCCCGCCGCGACCCGCGAGACGGCCCCGCCGATCTGCACCGCGCCCAGCGCGAGCGCCGACGCGCCGATCGACCACCCCCGCTCCTCGTGGAGGTAGAGCGCGAGGAAGCTGAGCAG
>LNEQ01000177.1 GCA_001464995.1 Actinobacteria bacterium Ga0077541 | reverse complement strand
ATCGTCGTCGCCGCGCTCGCGGTGGGGCTGTTCATCGGCTTCATCGCCAGCTGCGGCGGCGGTGGCACCACGACCGTCACCGAGACGCGGACCGTCACCGCCCCCGAGGCGGCCGCCACGCCGGGCGCCGCGGTGCCGAGCGGGGCGGCGTCGCGCGCGACCATCACCCTCGCGTTCCTGAACGGCTCCGGTGAGCCCGGGCTCGCCGCCAGCCGGGCCGACGCCGCCCGCACGCTCGGCTACGTCAACATCCAGACCGACGACGCGCCGTCGTCGGTCGACGCCGACCGGGTCGTCTACCGCAGGGGCGCGGCAGCGCGCGCCGCGCAGGTCGCCCAGGATCTCGGCCTGGCCGCGCCGACGCTGCTGCCCGCGGGCGACCCCGTGCTCCAGGTCGCCGACGCCTCGGCCGTGATCGTGCTGCTCGGCCCGTCCGACGCCGCCCCCGCGACGCCCGGCACCGGCACGGCGCCCGACCCCGGCACGGTGACCGCCCCCGAGTGATCCCCGGTGTCCCGGGGCGCTCGCGCCCCGGGACACCGGCGGCCCGGTACCGTGGCCCGGCCAGCCGGTCACGCGAGGAGGGGTCATGTCGGAGGTCGTCGTCGTCGTTCTGTCGCGCGCGGTGCCCGGGAGGGTCGAGGAGGCGCTCGCGGCCTTCGCCGAGGTCGCCGTCCCGACCCACGCCGAGGAGGGGTGCCTGGCGTACGCGCTGCACCGCGACCCGGCCGATCCCGACCGGATCGTCCTGGTGGAGCGCTGGGCCAGCCGGGAGGCTCTCCAGGAGCACCTCGAGGCGCCGCACCTTCAGGCCTTCCGGCGCGACAGCGCGGAGCTGTGGGCGGAGCCCGCCGTGGTCATGGTGCTCGACCCGGTCGCCGCCGGCGACCCCGTGAAGGGTCTGCTCTCGGGCGGGTGAGAGGCCCGGCTTCCGGCGCGGGCGCGCCGGAAGCCGGGGGCCGGCCGATCAGGCGGCCAGCGTCTTCTCCGCCATCGCCTGGAGCGACTCGGGCCGGCCGGTCACGTTCCAGATGACCTCGCACAGCGTGTCGAAGCGCACCCGCTCGTCGTGCCGCTGGGCCTTGGTCTTCTTCTTCGTGCGACCGTCCTCGAGGACGGCGACCTCGGCGTCGAGGTCGCGTCGTGCCTCCTCGAGCATCCAGTTGATGGTCTCGAGGGCGTCGTAGGCGGGCGGGTGGGTCATCGGCGTCTCCCTGGGGGCGAGGACCAGCGGTTGAGGCGTCCGGGAGCGCCGCCGAGATGTTCGGCGCCCCAACGCTACCCTCCAGCCGGCCCCGGCGCGAGACCGCGGGCGGTGACGACCGGACCCCGCGAGGGGCCCGGTGGACACCAGTGCTAGAGGTCGGCGTCCTCGTCGTCGTCCTCGTCCGGCTCCTCGACCTCTTCGAGGGAGATCTCCTCGACCTCGTCCGCGCCCGGCACCGCGACGGCCGCGACCGGCTCATCGGCGTCGGCCGGGTCGTCGTCGGGCTCGTCCTCGTCGGCGGCGGTCGCGTCGCCCTCGAGCACCTGCGCCAGCGCCGGGGTCAGCGCGATCGTGTCGTCGTCGCCCTCGAGGCCCGACTCGTCGTCGTCGGTGAGGCCCTCCAGCAGGAGCGGGTCGGTCTCGAGCTCGTCGAGGTCGAGGAGGGCGGCCTCGTCGAGGCCGTCCGGGTCCCAGCGGACCTTGACCTCGCCGTCGAGGATCTCGGCCTCGGCCAGCGCGACCGGGTCGCGGGAGGTCAGCTCGCCCGGCGCCGGCGGCGGCGCCGCCTCGGCGCGCAGCTCGGCCGGGTCGGCCGTCAGCCAGAGGGTGATCTGGCGGGCGCGCTTGGCGACCGCGTGGACCAGCGCGTAGCGCGACCCATCAACGTGCTGAAGCGACTGATCCAAGCGACGTCCGTACAGCATCCAACCCCCCGGCGGTTTATGGCACGCGTGTACCCGACCGGACATACTAGCGCCAACGCGGTTGAGTATCGGATCCGACCCGCGTTCCGGCGCAAGGAGGCCTCCCATATGTTGGTGCTGACCCGCAAGGCGAATCAGAGCATCATGATCGGCGACGCGATCGAGGTGTCGGTGCTCTCGGTCCTCGGTGAGAAGGTCCGCCTGGGCATCCAGGCCCCCCGGGACGTCCCGGTCTTCCGCAAGGAGGTCTTCCTGGAGATCCAGGCGCAGAACCTCGAGGCGGCGGAATCCAGCAAGGAAGCGCTCGACCAGGCGCTCGGGATGATGGGCGAGGCGGACGAGGCGGCTCCGCGGTAGCCGTCGGGCGACCTCCGTGACGGAGTTCGCCGAGAGGAAACTCACGGAATCGGTGGGGCGGGGCTCAAGGGATGCGAGGGCCTGCCGATAAACACCTCGAACGCGTGCTCCAGGATGGCGCCGCGGCATCTTCTCGACACTCGCACGGATGCGGGCCGGGATGGTGGTTTTTCCCTTTCGACCTGGATTCAAGGAGGAATCATGGGTCTGAGCGTCTACAACAACGTCGAAGCCATGAACGCGCACCGCGTTCTGACGAACACCAACAACACGCTCTCCAAGTCGATGGAGCGCCTGTCGAGCGGTCTGCGCATCAACCGCGCTGCGGATGACGCGGCCGGCCTCGCGGTGTCTGAGGGCATGCGCTCGCAGATCCGCGGTATGAACGTCGCCTCGCGTAACGCGCAGGACGGCATCTCCATGGTGCAGGTGGCCGACGGTGCCCTGGGCAGCGTGGGCGACATGCTCCAGCGCGTGCGTGACCTGGCCGTCCAGGCCTCCAACGGCACGCTCACCAACGCGCAGCGCGGGAACCTCGACACCGAGGTCCAGCAGCTGATGACCGAGATCGGCAAGACCGGCACGGACACCGACTTCAACGGTCTGAAGATCCTCGGCGGCTCGGTCGCGACCGCGGGCACCGCTGTCACCCTGCAGGTGGGTGCCAACGCCGCCCAGAGCATCGCCTTCACCATCGGCACGGTCTCGACCTCGGACCTCGGCATCTCCGGCATCGCCGTGGGCACGGCGGCCTCGGCCACCGCGGCCATCGCTTCGCTGGACGCCGCGATCAGCACCATCACCACCAGCCGGGCGAACCTGGGTTCCATCCAGAACCGGCTCGAGCACACCATCAACCGCCTCGGCATGACCTCGGAGAACCTCCAGGCCGCAGAGTCGCGGATCCGTGACGCCGACATGGCGCAGGAGATGATCAAGTTCACCAAGAACCAGATCCTCCAGCAGTCCGGCACGGCGATGCTCTCGCAGGCCAACTCGGCCCCGCAGAGCGTGCTCTCGCTCCTCCGCTAGACGCAGTAGCAGCACCGCACCGAGCACGACCGACGGGGCCCGCATCGCGGGCCCCGTCGCGTTGGTGCGGGTGCTAGCCTCCCGGCCGATGCGAGTGGGGGCCGTCGTCCAGGCGCGGATGAGCTCGTCGCGCCTCCCGGGCAAGGTGCTCGCGCCGGTCGCGGGCAGGCCGCTCCTCGCCCTCCTGCTCGAGCGCCTCGCGCTCTGCGAGGACCTCGACGCGGTGGTCGTGGCGACCTCAGGCGATCCGAGCGACGACGTGCTCGCCGGCTGGTGCGCGGCCAACGCGGTGGCCTGTCACCGCGGGCCCCTCGACGACGTCGCCGCGCGCATGCTGGGCGCCGCCACGGCGCACGGCCTGGAGGGGATGGTGCGCGTCTGCGCCGACAGCCCGCTGATCGACCCGGCCCTGGTCGATCTCGCCGTCGCGCTCCTGCGGGCCGGGGCCCACGATCTGGTGAGCAACGTGGTGCCCCCGCGCACCTATCCGCCCGGGCAGTCGGTGGAGGCGCTGCGCACGGACGCCCTGGCGGCGGCCGTAGCGCTGATGGACGAGCCCGGCGACCGCGAGCACGTGACGACGGCCCTCTACCGGCATCCCGGCCGCTTCCGCACGGCGGCGCTTCGGGCCGATCCCCCCTGCGCCGACATGCGCCTCGTGGTCGACACCGCCGCCGACCTCGACGCCCTGCGCGCCCTCCTCGGGCGCATGAGCCGCCCCCAGGCGGAGCACGGCCTGGATGAGCTGTTGGCCCTGGCGGCGGCGTGAGGCGCCTGCGCGTCGGGGTGATCGGCCTCGGTGTGGGCGAGCGACACCTGGAGGCGTACGCGCGCGACGTGCGGTGCGAGGTCGCGGCGATCTGCGACCGCGACCCCGCCCGGCTCGGGGAGGTCGCCGCCCGCCACCCCGGCGCGCGGGCGACCGCCGACGCCGCCGCCCTGCTCGCGTTGGACGGCCTCGACGCGGTGTCGATCTGCTCGCACGACCCCGACCACGCCCCCCAGGCGGTCGCGGCGCTCGGCGCCGGGCTCCACGTGATGCTCGAGAAGCCGCTCTGCCGCACGCGCGGGGAGCTCGACGACATCGCCGCCGCGGTCGCGGCGAACCCCGGGCTGGTCCTCGCCTCCAACCTCGTGCTGCGCGCCGCCCCGCTCGTGCGCTGGCTGGTCGCCGAGCGTGCGGCGGGACGCCTCGGCACGGTCTACGCCCTCGACGGCGACTACCTCTATGGACGGCTGCCGAAGATCACCGACGGGTGGCGCGGCCGCGTGGACGGCTACTCGGTGATGCTCGGCGGCGGCGTGCACATGGTCGACGTGCTGATGCGGGTCGTGGGCGAGCGGCCCGAGTGGGTCGAGGCGGCCGGCAGCGGCCTGGCGACCCGCGGCACGGCGTTCGCCGGCGACGACCTGGCCTGCGCCCAGTTCGGCTTCCCCGGAGGGGCGATCGGGCGCGTGAGCGCGAACTTCGCCTGCGTGCACGGCCACCAGCACGTGATCCGCGTCTTCGGGACCGAGGCGACGGTGATCTCCGACGATCGCGGCGCCCGCGTCCAGCGCTCGCGCGACCCGGCGCCCCCCGCCGCCGACCTCGACCTCTCGCCACTGCCCGCCGACAAGGGAGCCCTCATCCCCGACTTCGTCTCCGCCGCGCTCGGCGACGCCCCGGCCGGGCCGGGCGCGCACCATGAGATCGACCTGGTCGCCGCCTGCCTGGCGGCCGACCTCAGCCGTGCCTCCGGGCGGCGCGTGGAGGTCGACTACCCGGCCGCCGTGGCCGTGGGCGGTGCCGCGTGAGCGCCGCGCCGATCCCGTTCGCACGGCCCTGGGTGACCGACGAGGACCGGGCCGCCGTGGACCGCGTGCTGCGCGGCCACATCCTCACTCATGGTCCCGAGTGCACCGGATTCGAGGACGACTTCGCGGCGTTCCTCGGCCCGGGCGCGCACTGCGTGAGCGTGTCGTCGTGCATGGCGGCCCTCCACCTCGCGTACCTCTGCCTCGGCGTCGGCCCCGGCGACGAGGTCGTGGTGCCCGCGCAGACGCACGTCGCCACGGCCCACGCGGTCGAGCTGGTGGGCGCGACCCCGGTGTTCGTCGACGCCGACCCGGCCACCGGCAACGTCACCGCAGAGGCGGTGGCGGCGGCCGTCGGGCCGCGCACCCGGGCGGTCTCGGTGGTCCACTACCTCGGGATCCCCTGCGACATGCCGGGCATCGTCGAGGTGGCGCGCGGCGCCGGCGCCTACGTCGTCGAGGACTGCGCGCTGTCGATCGGCGCCCGGTGGGACGGCGTCCACACAGGCCTGTTCGGCGACGTCGGCTGCTTCTCGTTCTACCCGGTCAAGCACCTCACCAGCGGCGAGGGCGGGATGTTCGTCTGCCGCGACCCCGATCTTGCCGCCCGCGCGGCCCGCGTGCGGGGATTCGGCATCGACCGCACGCACACCGAGCGGTCCGCCCCGGGGGTCTACGACGTGACGATGCTGGGCCTCAACTACCGCATGAGCGAGCTGCAGGCCGCCCTCGGGCGCTCGCAGGTCGCGCGGGCCGGGCAGGTACTCGCACGTCGGGCGGAGAACTCCTCCGTCGTGGCGAACGCCCTCTCAGACCTGGACCACGTGCGCCTCATCGACGCCGCCGGTGGCGCGGCCGCGCAGAGCCACTACTGCGCGGGCCTCGTGCTGGAGGGGCCGCTCGCCTCGCGGCGCGATGCGGTGGCCGCCCGCATCAACGCGCTCGGCGTCGGCACGAGCGTCTACTACCCGCATCCGGTGCCGCGCCTGACCTGGTACCGGGAGCGCTACGGCGACGCCGGCGACCGCTTCCCGGTGGCGACCGAGCTCAGCGACAGCAGCATCTCCCTGCCGGTCGGCCCGCACCTGGAACCCGGCGACGCGGAGCGCGTGGGCGCCGCCGTGTGCACGGCCGTCCGGGAGGCTCTCGCGTGAGGGACATCTCCGGCTCCAAGATCGCGCTGCTCGGCGGTGCGGGGTTCATCGGGCACCACCTGGCGCTGGAGCTGGCCGAGGGCGGCGCCGAGGTGATCGTCGTCGATTCGTTCCAGGTCAACAACCTGCTCGCCGTGAAGGCCGGCAACGGCTACGGCCGCAATCGCGACCTCTATCTGCGGATGCTCGAGGAGCGCCAGCGGCTGCTGCGCGAGGCCGGCGTCGCGGTGCTGCCCCAGGACGCGCGCGACTACGGGGCGCTCAGCAACCTCCTCGGTGCCGAGCGGCCCGACGTGATCGTCCACCTGGCGGCCGTCTCGCACGCCAACCGGTCCGACAAGGACCCCTTCACCACCTTCGACCACAGCCTGCGCACGCTCGAAAACGCGCTCGACTGCGCCCGCGGCAACGTCGACCACTTCATCTACCTCTCCTCGAGCATGGCCTACGGCAACTGGAGCGCCGACGAGGTGGTCGAGGACACCCCTCTCGACCCCGTCGGCATCTACGGCGCCCTCAAGGCCGCGGGCGAGCTGATCGTGAAGGCCTACCAGCAGGTCTTCGGCCTGGACTACACGATCGTGCGGCCCTCGGCGCTCTACGGACCCCGCTGCGTCAGCGGGCGCGTGGGCCAGGTCTTCATCGAGAACGCCCTGGCCGGGGAGCCGCTGAGGGTGCGCTCGGACGGCGGCGGCCGGCTCGACTTCACCTACATCGACGACCTCGTGCAGGGCATCCGTCGCATCATCGAACACCCCGCCGCGCGCGGGGAGACCTTCAACCTCACCTACGGCGAGGGGCGCACGATCGCCGAGGTCGCCGCCCTCGTGTCGGAGGCCTTCCCCGAGGTCGAGGTGATCGCGGAGGATCTCGACCCGGACCGGCTGACCCCGCGCCGGGGCACGCTGAGCGTGGAGAAGGCCCGGCGGCTGATCGGGTACGCCCCCTCGCACCCGATCGAGGTGGGCTTCCGCCAGTACATCGACTGGTATCGCAGCTTCGTCCCGGAGGGTGCATCGCGGTGACGCGCGACCCGTGGCTCTCGGAGGTCATGGGGCATGCCGTCTGGAGCGTCGAGGGCCCGGGTGAGCCCGTGCCGGCCGGCCGCGCGATGCTGCAGGCCCGGATCCCCGCCGAGCGCGTGGACGTGGCGCGCGACCTCTGCGCCGAGGGCTTCTACCCGGTCGACATGGCGCTGACCCTGCGACGGGGTACGGACGCCGGGCCCGAGCCCGATCACCCGGTGCGGCCGGCCGCACCGGGTGATCGCGAGGCCGTGGCCGGCGTCTCGGCGCGCGCCATGACGACCTCGCGCTTCAGCCTCGACCCGGCCATCCCGGCCGGCACGGCCGCGCGGGTGAAGGGCGAGTGGGCCGCCAACTGCGTGGCGGGCGCACGGGGCATCGGGGTCACCGTGGCCGAGGTGGAGGGGGCCGTCGCGGGCTTCCTGGCCGTGGTCGCCTCCGGCGGCCGTCGCGTGATCGACCTGGTCGCCGTGGACGAGGGCTTCCGCGGCCGCGGCGTGGGACGGGCGCTGGTCGCCGACTTCGTCCGCCGCCACGGGCCGGCGTCGGAGGGTCTGGTGGTCGCCACCCAGGCGGGTAACGCCCCATCGCTCGCGCTCTACGAGTCTCTCGGCTTCCGCGTGGCCGAGGCGGCGTGGGTGCTCCACCGCCACGTGGGGCCCTGATGCGCCTCGGCCCGGTCGATCTCGAGGCGCGCGTCGCCGTCGTCGCCGAGATCGGCAACAACCACGAGGGCGACCTCGACGTGGCGCGGGCCCTGGTGGACGCGGCCGCCGCTGCCGGCTGCGACGCCGTCAAGCTGCAGGCCCTGACGGCCTCCGGCCTCGTCGGCCCCGCAGACCCGGCCCGCGTGGCCCAACTGCGCTCCTACGAGCTCGGGGTCGAGGGGTACCGCGAGCTCTGCCGCCGGGGCCGCGCGCACGGCATGGCGGTGGGGGTGACGCCGCTCGCGATCGGGATGATCGACGCGCTCGCCGGGGAGGCGGACTTCTGGAAGGTGGCCTCCGGCGACAACGACCACATGCCCATGCTCGACCGGCTGGCGGGCGCCGGCCCCCCGGTGGTCATCTCCTCGGGTGGCGCCGACCTCGGTGCGATGCGCGCCGCGGTGGAGCGCCTCGCCGGGGCCGAGGTCTGCGTGCTGCACTGCGTGTCGGCCTACCCGACACCCGACGACGACGCGAACCTCCGGGCCATCCCCGTGCTGGCCGATGCACTCGGCGTGACCGTCGGATACTCGGACCACACGCTCGGTATCGCCGCCGCCCCGCTCGCGGTGGCGCTCGGCGCGCGGGCGATCGAGAAGCACATCACCCTCGACCGCGGGCGCACGACCTTCCGCGATCACGCACTCTCGGCCGACCCGTCGGACATGGCCGCCCTGGTGCGCGCCGTGCGCCAGGCCGAGGCGATGCTCGGCGACGGCGATCCGGGCGTGCGGCGCTCGGAGGCCGGGTCGCTGCCCGGCATGCGCCGTTCGGTGTGCGCCGCGCGCGACCTCCCCGCGGGTCACGTGCTCACCGCGGACGACCTCACCTGGCTGCGCCCGGGTGGGGGCGTGGCGCCGGGCGACGAGGGCGCGCTGCTCGGGCGGAGGCTCGCCCGCGACGTCGCCGCGGGGATGCCCGTCGGCCCTGCCGACCTGGGGGGCTGAGGCGTGTGCGGCATCGCCGGCTACATCGGCACCCGGCCGCCCGACGACGCGCGCGTGGCGGCGGCTCTCGCGGCCCTCGGGCACCGCGGCCCCGACCACGCCGGCTCGGAGCGGATCGCGACGCCCGACGGCGGCTGGTGCGTGCTCTGCCATACGCGCCTGTCGATCATCGACCTCGACCCGCGGGCGAACCAGCCCTTCCGCGACGGCACCCGCCTGCTGGCGCTGAACGGCGAGCTCTACGACTACCGCGAGCTGCGGGCGGCCCTCGAGGCCGAGGGCGAGCGGTTCGTCACCGCCTCCGACACCGAGGTGCTCGCCCGCGCGATCGGCGTCTGGGGCTGGGATGCCCTCGACCGGATGGAGGGCATGTGGGCCTTCGCCCTCTACGACGAGCGCAGCGGCGAGCTCTCGCTCTGCCGCGATCGCTTCGGCGAGAAGCCGCTCCACATGCACCGCGACGCCGACGGGCTGTGGTTCGCCAGCGAGCCGCCGGCCCTCTTCGCGTTGATGGGGCGCGCCCTGCCGCCCGACCGCGAGCACCTGCGGCGCTTCCTGGTGAACGGCTACAAGGCGCTCGGCACGGTGGAGAGCACCTGGTTCTCGGGGGTGCGCGAGCTGCCCGAGGCGACCCTCCTCACCACCACGGCGCGGGGACCCGAGCGGCGGCGGGCGTACTGGGCGCCGTCATCGGCGCAGGAGCCCGACATGACCCGCGAGGAGGCCGTCGCCGGGGCCCGCGAGCGGCTGATCCGCTCGGTGGAGCTGCGCCTGCGCGCCGACGTGCCGCTCGCCTTCTGCCTGAGCGGCGGGGTCGATTCGGTGGGTCTCGCGGGCATCGCCACTCGGGCCCTCGGGCGGCAGGTGCACGGCTTCACCGTGGTCAACACCGACGCCCGCTACGAGGAGGCCGACATGGTGGAGGCCGCCGTCTCCGCCCTCGGCGTCGACCACCACGAGGTGCCGCTCGAGACCGACGCCTTCCTGCCGCGTCTGCGCGGGCTGGTGGGCGGCCACGGCGCCCCGGTCGCCACGATCACCTGGTACGCCCACTGGCGGCTGATGGAGCGGGTGGCGGGGGAGGGCTATCGCGTGTCGGTCAGCGGCACCGCGGCCGACGAGCTCTTCTCGGGCTACTACGACCACCACCTGATGTACCTGCGCGACGTGCACGGCGACCCGGCGCTGCACGCCGCCTCGAGGGAGGCCTGGGAGCGCCACGTGCGCCCGATGACGCGCAACCCCCACCTGCGCGACGCCGACCTGTTCGTCCGCGACCCGGCCTTCCGCGAGCACGTGATCCTCGACGCCGACGTCTTCTCGGGGTGGCTCACCGAGCCCTTCGCCGAGCCCTTCGAGGAGGCCGCGTTCGGCGGCGACCTGCTGCGCGGGAGAATGCTGAACGAGCTGACGCGCGAGGCGGTGCCCGTGATCCTGCGAGAGGACGACCGCAACGCCATGCACTGGTCGGTGGAGAACCGCTCTCCCTACCTCGACCGGCCGCTGGCCGAGCACTGCGCGCGCATCCCGACGCGCCACCTGATCCACGACGGCTTCGCCAAGTCGGTGTTGCGCGACGCTCTGCGCGGCCTGGCGCCGGACGCGGTGCTCGACAACCGCCGCAAGGTCGGCTTCAACGCCCCGATCGGCGACCTGCTCGACCGCTCCGACCCGGCGGTCCGCGCCGAGGTGCTCGCCGATTCGCCGGTGTGGGACCTGGTGCGCCGCGACGCCGTCGAGCAGCTCATGGACTCGCCCGACCTGCCCAACAGCCGCTCCAAGTTCCTGTTCTCGTTCCTCAACGTGAAGATGTTCCTCGAGGAGTGCGGAGGGGGCTGACCCGGGGCGTCAGGCGCGGCGATAGCGCGAGGCGATGTAGTCGTCGACCCAGTTGCGCGAGCTGCGCCACTGTCCATCGGCGCCCTTCGTCGCCTGGAGGCGCCCTCTGCTGGCGGCGACTCTCAGCGCGCTCGCGGAGAGCTCGGGCGTGGCGAGCGCGCCGAGGGGGACGAGTCGGGCGGGCCCGGCGATCGCGGGCATCGCGAACCGGTAGAGGTTGTCGAGGATCGCCCGCGCGATCAGCTCGCCGAGTGGAGCGTGGTCTCCTCCGTCTGCCCTCCGCAGCGCGCCGAGGTACCGGCGACGTTCCTTCTTGTAGACGATGGCCGGTGGGTATCCGAGCCGGACGAGCACGAGATTCATGATGAGCCGGCCCGTCCGCCCGTTGCCGTCGAGGAACGGGTGGATACGCTCGAACTCGGCATGGCGTGCGGCGAGGATCTCAGGGATCTGCGCATGGCGGTCGTGGATCGTCGCCACCGACGCCACCCAGCTCGTGACCTGCGGCTCGACATCCGGCCAGGGTGGAGGCGTCATCCCGCCGGGGAACGGCTGGATGTCGTGCCTGCGAAACGAGCCCGGGCTCTCCGCCCACCTGGCCGCGGGGTGAGGGGAGACCCCCCACACGGGGGACATCGCCATCTCATGGATGCGACGGACCTCGGTCAGGGAGAGCACGTCGCCGGAGGACCAGTCGCCGGGTTCGATGGCCTGTCCGTAGACCCACTCGGCCGCGTCGGCATAACCGCGGACTTCCATGTACTCCGTGAGGTCCTTGCCACCGACCGCGCGACCCTCCTCGAGAAGGGTCTCCACTTGCTTCAACACCAGCGTGTTGCCCTCGATGGCGGTCGAGTGGTGAGCCTCCTCGAACCAGATGTCCCGCCAGATGCCGGCGGCTTCGAGCGGGTTCGGAAGCCCACCCAGTCTCTGCCACATCTCGGCGATCTGCGTGTCCAGCCGGAGATAGACCTGCTCTCGAGAAGGTCTGCCGCGGGGCATACGAGGCCTTTTGTCGCGTCGGACGAAGATCGAATGTACCGAACAAAATCACTTTTGTCGCGCGCGGAGACAACCCAAACGAACAGAACAAGAATCATCCAGAGGACGGGCTCGATGCGACGACCTCAGGTCGTCCACCCCGGGGCCGATAGAGCCGGGGTGAGCGATCTCCCGACGACCGCGCGCCCCGGGCTCGCGCCCGAGGCGCTCTGGCACCGCGCCGCGGTGGACATCGTCCTCGACGAGGCGCACCGTGCGGGCGCCGCCCGCAGCTTCCTGATCGCGCCCTACCCGGTCGAGTCCGGTGAGCTGGCGGGCGCCGCGGTGCGCGACCTCGATCCGCGCCCGTCGGATCTCGGCGACGACCTCGCGGGCCTCCTCGGCACGCGTGCCCTCGCCACGACCTGCGTCGCCCTGGTCGACTGCTTCGCCCAGACCCCCGCCCACGCGATCGCGCACGAGATCGCGACCCTCGTCGGGCGCTGCGCCGTCGTGGTGGTCGTCGAGCGGCCCGCCGCCCACGGCCCCGAGCCGATCTCGCTGCTCGCGCCGTTCGGCATCGTCGCCACGCGCGACGTGGCCATCGACACCCCGTGATGGCCTTCGCCGACCGCGGCGCCTCGGCGCCGCTCGTCGCCGGCGCCCTCGACGTCTTCCTCATGGACTGGCACGGCAAGGCGCGCACGATCGCCGACGCCCTCTCCGCCGCCGGCCACCGCCTCGTGGGGCACCCCTCGATCGCCGACGTGGCGATGATCAACAACGACTACCCCGGCCTCGGGCGCCTGCCCTATCTGGACGCCTGCGTCGACAACGGCGGGCGCGCCTACCTCTATCCCGACGGCGCGGCCTCGACGCTGATGGCCGCCTGGGACGGGCTCTACGAGCCCTACGAGCGGCTGTCGGGCGTCCTCTCGTGCGCCCCCGGGCACGTCGAGGTGGCGCGCCGCTACGGCTATCCGCACCCGGTCCACGTCGTCGGGTGGGGCATGTGCGGGCTGCGCGACCGACGGGCCGGCGGCCCTCTGCGCCGCGTCCTGCTCGCCCCCGAGCACCCGCCGTACCACGGCAACCCCCGCCCGCCGGTGCAGAACGCGGAGGCCCTGCGCGGGCTGCTCGACGCCGGCGTCGAGGTCACCGTGCGCGTGATCGGCGACATCGCCGAGAACGGCCTCTGGGAGGATCCGCGCGTGACCTACGTGCACGGCGAGACCGGGCACTTCGACGAGATGATCGCCCAGATCGACGCGCACGACGCCGTGCTCGCCACCAGCACCTTCGCCTGCCTGGCTGTCGCGCGCGGCGTGACGACCGTGATGTGGAACACCGACGTGCAGTACCACCACGAGACCAACGCCGTCGCGGCTCACATCGACGACTACCGCGACTACGTCCGCTACCCGTTCGACCTCTCCTCGGGCGGGACGGTCGCCGACCTGCTGGAGGCCGCGAACGCCGACGAGGCGGGCGTCGCGCAGTGGCGCGCCCGCTTCGTCGGCGACCCGCTCGACCCGGTGGCCCTCACCGCCGCGATCGGCGG